>JBGQCL010000399.1:0-11196 GCA_041495365.1 Kofleriaceae bacterium
GCAGCCGGTGGGTGGCTGCATCGAGGTGCGCCGCCTGCTCGGCGATCCGCTCGCCCAGCTGTTCGAGCTCATTCTCCATGACAACCGCATATCATCCGGGTCTGACATCGAACCTGCACAGCATGGCACATGGATCGCTGCATCGACCGGTTTGGCCTTCTGTAGCACAACAAACAAATATGGTCTCGCGATTGCCGTTATTGTAATCAAACTCGCAGACTAACCTGAGCGCTCATCAACGCTGGGTGTCGATCGTAGCTGCGCCGTGTGCGGTGTCGCGATCACCCGCCGTCCAGGGATGGAGCTCAGGCCCCGCGATTCTGTCAGTCTCCGAGACCATAGAGAAGGATCACGAGTCGCCTGCAGAGACGATCCATGTTCACGTCGAGAGTGGCAGCTGCCGCCGGACATCGAGATCGACGCATCCTCGAGCGAGACCTCCTGCAGAGCCATCGGACGGCCTGTGGAGAACTGGGGCGCCTGATGACACGCGCCGCGGCACACCCGGTCGGCCTGGACGCGTCTCACAGTCGCCCTTCAGTTCCCCACAGTCATTGCCCTCGACTCCAGGCTCCATTCTTGCATTTTATATTGGGGGATTCCGCCCACCGAGATCACGAGTCCCGGTTGGGGCAAGCAGGCCAGCGCTTCGTTCCGCGAGGCACAGTCACCGCGCTTACCGCGCTCACCGCGCAGCGAGAGGCACGCCGGGGCGCGGCGGGTCACCGACGTCCTGCCCGAGACTGCCGCCCCGCGAGATCACGATGTCCCGGCTGGGGCGAGCAGGCCAGCGCATCACTCCACCTCGCCGAGGCGAGGTCACCTGCCACGCATGTCCCAGCTGGGACCAGCCGTCCGGCGGCGTCGCTCACCGGGCGAAGCAGCGCCAACGCGGCAGCAGCTGGGCACCGTGTAGCAGTTCTCGCGCTGAAGCAGCTCAATTGCTCGACGTCAACTACATTCTTGCGATGGCGAGGTGTAGTTGTCGCTGAGCACGCGGCAGTTCGGGCACCGTGAGCCAGCCAACCTCGCGATCGAGCTCCGCGCGATCGCGCCGCGCACGCGTGAGGCGCCCGTAGCACGGGGCAAGCTCGAGGGAACCCTCGACGTGCGCCGCTACTTCTACGTGATCCGCCGCGGCCATGTCCGGGCGGGAACCAAGACGCGGAGCCGGCTGCCGGAACGGCTGCGAGCCGTGGCCGCGCGGGCGACGAGAAGGGGGTGCGGGCCACGATTGCCTCGTACGGCGCGGTCTGCCGGTTCGGTCCGTAGGACGCGGCTGTCACCAGGGTGACGGACCAGCTGTCGTGGTGACGTCGGCGCAGAACGAAGCCCGAGGAAGGAGACAAGAGCAACAAGGAGCAATTCGCAAGAGTCAATGGGCATCCGGCTGGCGGGCCCCCACACACACCACCCGAAAGCCGAGGCTGAGGTTCCGGTCCCGGGGACGGTAACTGTAGCGGAAGGCAGACCGCAGGAGCCAGGCTCGACTGACCCAGGAGCCGCCGCGGACCACCCGCGACCCACCGCGGAGGTCACCTTGATGACAAGGGTCGATCGACCCCTCGATCTCGGCGTAGCTGGCGTAGGCGTCCAGGCACCACTCCCACACGTTGCCGGCCAGCTCGTGCACCCCGAACGGGCTCACCCCGCCGGGCGTGTGGCCGACGACGGCGGGGCGCCCCGAATCGCCCGGCAGGCCGAACGTGGCCCGCAACGCATCGGGCCGCTCGTTGCCCCATGGATAGCGCCGCCCATCCGTGCCCCGCGCCGCGTACTCCCACTCCGCCTCGGTCGGCAGCCGCGCCGCGGTCCCCGCAAGCTTGCCGGTCAGCCACCTCGTGAATGCAGCGGCGTCCTCCCAGCTCACCGTCACCGCCGGCTGCGCGGGGTCGTTCAGCCGCCGGTCCGAGAACGATGGCGGGGCCGGCCTCTCGGTCTCGGTGATGAACCGCGCGTACTGCTCGTTGGTCACCGGGTACACGCCCATCCAGAACCCGCTGAGCTGTACCGGGTGCGCCGGCATCTCGTCGCCGTGGGCCTCCGGATCGTACCCTGGCTCGCCGCGCTTCTTCGACGATCCCATCACGAAGCGGCCGCCCGGCACCCAGACGAACGTCATCTGCGTGACCGGCTCCACGAACGGCTGCCCATCACGTGCCTCGGTTGCCGATGCATCCTCGAGGCTCACCAGCTTGCGTGCTGCGGCGCGCAGCGCGCGGTCGTCGCAGTCGACGAACGACCGAGCACGCTCGACCATGCGCGGCAGATCGAAGCCAGCCACCAGCTCGAACAGCCGCTGCAGCTCGCCCTCCGCGGTGGACGGCGCCGGGCGACCCCGGAGCCAGCGACCGAGGCGTGACAGCGGGCTTCTGGGGGCCCGCAGCCGGGCCTGCAGTCGGGCTGCGGCAGCCTCGAACGGCTCCGGGATGACCTGGCGCGCTTCGCGCAAGCACTGGCGCAGGAGGGCGAGATCGACGTCGCCGCGCTCGAGGGCGCGGGTCATGAACGGCTCGAACACGCCGTCTCGCGACATCGCGAGCAGGATCACCTCCTCCCAGCGCGGATCCCCGGCGCGGTCCGCCAGCTGGCGGCCGAGGCCACGGGCTGCGACGTGGCACGCGGCCAGGTACTCCTGGAACGAGAGGTGCACGAACTCGATCCGGCCCAGGTCGCGGCTCTTCAGCACCCCGCATTCATCGCGCACGAGGTCCAGGAACCGCTCCGGCGTCGGCGCCACGGCGCGCACGTCCTGCACCTGGGCCAGCGTCGGCCCAACCAGCGCGGCTGCCTCGGCGGCGGACAGCTCGCGCCGATCTTGCTCGTGCATGGCGTGGGCGAGCGGCTGCAGCACCAGGCGCGTGGAGTCGAGGCGCAGCGTCGGGCCGCCCGTGCGCTCTCGTGTCCACACCTCGATCAAGAGGCCCAGGGTGCGCTCGTACAGCGCGCCGCGCTGCTCGGGCAGCCGCGTGTCGCTGTAGTGCGCCAGGCACAGCGTCGACAGCATCAGCGGGTTGGCGACCATCTCGAGCAGCCGGGGGTGGCTGCGCCAGGCGCCGCGGGAGAGCACGTCGAGCAGCGCGGTGGCCTGCGCCTGGGCGCGCGCCTCGACCGCCTCGGCGCGATCCAGCGCGCTGTAGAAGTGACGCACGACCGCGACGAACCAGCGCCGGACGTAGAGTCCCCGCTCGGGACCGCGCATCCCCAGCACCGAGACCGGCAGGAACCGTGCGCCCAGCGCCGGCGTGCGGGCCCAGGCGGCCCGGCGGCTGGTGACGACGAAGCCGCAGGCCGGCCAGTGGTCGACCTCGTTGTTGAGCCAGGCGCACAGCCGCTCGCGGGTCGGCTCGTCGCGGACCTCGTCGAGGCCGTCGAGCAGGAACAGGAAGCCCTGGTTCGGGCGCGCCAGGACCGCCCGGCCCGCCTCCGGATAGCCATCCTCCGCGGCGACCCGCGCGATGACCGCCCGGAGGCCGCGTGGGACGAGCTCGGCGTCCGCGACCGTGGCCAGCCGGACGAGCACCGGGTGCAGGCCACGCAGGTGGGCAACCGGACCGGCGACGTCGTCGAGGACGACGCGGCGAAACAGATGGCGGAGCAGCGTGGTCTTGCCCGCACCCGGATCGCCGATCAGCGCCAGGCAGGTCCGGCCATGGCTGGCCCGGGCCAGCGCCTCGTCGAGCGAGACCTCGGCACCGCCGTGACCGAGGGCCTCCTTGTCGCAGGCGGGGTGCGCGTCCGGCCCGTCGCCCCGTCGCCGCGGATCCGCGTGGACCTGCAGCGGCACGAAGATGTGGTCGAGCTCGATCGGGATCGCGGCGTCGCGGAAGCCGACGATCGTCACGCGCCCGTGCTGCGTTAGCCCGAACCGCCGCCACTCGGCGACCGGTTCCTCCGCCGTCACCATCGTCGCCGCACGCAGCGCCTCCCCATCCGGGGCATCACCTCACGATCGGGGATCAACCCGCGCGAGTCAACATGGCCCGGATGCCAGCGTCACTGCGCCAACGCTGCAAGCTGCAAGAGACATCGTGCGTCGCGTCGACCCGGAGATACCGACCTCGTTGACTCGGCCAACCGGATCCCCGAACGTGAAGGCATGGGCGCATGGGGTTGGCACCGGCCGCGGCGGTGCTGCGAAGCGATGGCGAGGCGCGCGTGTTCCTGAAGGACGCCGTTCCCGACGATGGTCGGACACTCGCGCAGTACCGCGCGTGGCTGTCCCCTGCGCTGGACGGTGCGAGCCTGGGACGCCTCTACACAGATCGGTTCGGGCGGCCTCTCCAGCACGACGTCGATGTGGCCGGGAGCTTCCAGGACGTGCTGCACAGAACCCTCGAGAGCTGCGCCCGGCGAGGGCGCCCGCTGGTGCAGCTCCTGGCGCGCGCCGTGCGCGCCCGCGCCGACCGCAAGGAGATCGTCGAGCAACTGGCCACGATGCTGGGGCTCGCTCCGGTGATCGAGATCGCCGGGCTCCTCGCGCGCCATGGCTGCCCCGAGACGTTGTGCGGCGAGATGGTTCAGGCGCTCGCGATCGACCGAGACGCGTCCTACCTCGGCCATGGCCACACAGGTCGCGCCGCCTGGATCGACGCGCTCGTGTGGCTCGAGGAGCTCCCGACAGTCGCCGGTCAGCTGCCGCCGCTGCTCGAGTATCTCGAGCGGCTCACGACCGCATGGTCGGCGAGCCACGACGGCATCCCGGCCGAGATCGCCCGCTGGCTCGACGACCATCGCGGATCGCGGGAGGTGAAGCGAGGCGACGCTCCGCCGGCCGGCGCTTCGGGGACCCGCGCGCCCGGTCAGCAGATCGGGCCGGCCTCGATCCCATCCAGCGCGAGCTTCGACCTCTTTCTCGCACACTCGCCCGGAGGCAGGCCCAGCGCCGATGCGCTGTACTCGCTGCTCCAGGGCCAGATCCGCGTGTTCCTCGCCGTGCGCTCGATACCGCCGGGCGACCGCTGGGACCGCGAGATCGCCGCTGCCCAGCGCGCATCGCGGGCGACGGCCGTCCTCATCGCCCAGGACGCGGACGACTCCTGGTACCTCGGCGACGAGATCGTCACCGCCATCGCGCTTCATCGCGCAGCTCCCGACACGCATCGGATCATCCCGGTCTTGCTTGCGCAGGGCATTTCCGTGCCGTACGGGCTATCCCATGTCCAGGTCCTCGACGCTTCCGGGGACACGCTTCCCAACGTGGCCCGCCGGCTGCGCGCGGTCGTCGCGAGTCCAACCAGCGTATCGACGAGCCACCCGACGCCGGAGCTGCCGCCGGTTTCGCCGACGCCCGCAGCTGGTGGCGACTGTGATCATCGGCGCCTGCACGCACGTCTGACGCAGCTCACGGACACGTTCTTCGAAGAGATCCTGTTCCTCGCCCCTGTCCCGCGTGCGCACATCGCACCGGCGACGGCGCCCTTCGCCACACGTGTTCTCCACGTCGCGCAGCTCGCCGCCGTCAACCAGGCGCTGTGCCGCCGCCTTGCCGCGCTGCTCGACGAACGAGCACCCTGGACTCGCTGCGGCACGACGTAGCAGCCGACCGCGCGGCAAGGACAAACACGGATCGCCGCACGGCGCGACTCGATCCGGTATCGTCGGATCGTGATGACCCGCGAGTTTGCCTTCCCCGGAACCCGCCCGCGCTGGGCGCCCGACCGCGTCGTCGACATCGAGCACATCGCGCTGGTGCTCGACGTCGATCCCGCCGCGCGGAGCGTCGCCGGCACCGCGACCCTGCGCTGCCGCGCGCTCTCCGGCGAGACCCGCAGCGTCGAGCTCGACGCCGTCGAGCTGACCATCGAGCGCGTCGCGGTCGGCGGCGCGCCGGCCGGGTTCCGCCACGACGGCAAGAAGCTGCGGATCGAGCTGCCCGGCCCGGTCGCGGTGGACGCCGAGCTCGTGATCGCCGTCGCCTACCGCGGCGCGCCCCGCCGCGGCCTGTACTTCATCGCGCCCGACGACGCCTACCCCGGCAAGCCGGTCCAGGTCTGGTCGCAGGGCCAGGACGAGGACTCGCGGTACTGGTTCCCGTGCTTCGACGCGCCGCACGAGAAGGCGACCAGCGAGCTCACCGTCACCGTGCCGGCGCACCTGTTCGCGGTGTCCAACGGCACGCTGGTGTCCGACCGCACCGAGGGCGACCGCCGCACCCTGCACTGGCGGCTCGACGTCCCGCACAGCTGCTACCTGATCACGCTCGCGGTCGGCGACTTCGCGACGATCGAGACCCGGTGGCGCGACGTGCCGGTGGTGTACTACGTCGAGCGCGGCCGCGAGGCCGCCGCCGAGCGCACGCTCGCCCGCACCCCCGAGATGATGGCGCTGTTCTCCGAGCGGTTCGGCATGCCCTACCCCTACCCGCGCTACGCCCAGGTGTTCGTCGCCGACTTCATCTTCGGTGGGATGGAGAACACCAGCGCGACCACGCTGACCGACACCGTGCTGCTCGACGAGCGCGCCGCGATCGACCACGACGTCGACGCGCTGGTCGCCCACGAGCTCGCCCACCAGTGGTTCGGCGACCTGGTGACCTGCCGCGACTGGGGCGAGGGCTGGCTCAACGAGGGGTTCGCGACCTACAGCGAGTACCTGTGGCGCGAGCACCACGAGGGCCGCGACGCGGCCGACCTCGAGCTCGACGAGTGGGCAGAGGCGTACTTCGGCGAGGACGCCGGCCGCTACCGCCGGACGATCGCGATCAAGCATTACGAGGAGCCGATCGACATCTTCGATCACCACCTCTACGACAAGGGCGGCCGGGTCCTCCACATGCTGCGCCACGCGATCGGCGACGCCGGGCTGTGGGCCAGCTTCGCCCACTACCTGACCAAGCACCGCCACGGCGTCGTCGAGTCCCGCGACTTCGCGCGCGCGGTCGAGGAGGCGACCGGCAAGAACCTCGACTGGTTCTTCAGCCAGTGGGTGATCGACGGCTCGGGCCACCCCGAGCTCGAGGTCTCGATCCGCTGGGACCCGGGCGACCAGCTCGCGGTGGTCGGCGTCGAGCAGAAGCACAAGATCGAGCCCAAGGTCCCGGTGTTCCGGATCCCGACCCGCGTCCGGTTCCGGCTCGGCGATCGCGACCACGACGTCGCGATCGAGATCGTCGACCCCAGGCATGTGTTCCACATCCGGCTCGACGGCGAGCCCACCCAGGCGATCTTCGACCCCGGCCGGGTCGTGCTCGCCGGGCTCAAGGTCGACAAGCCCGAGCCGGTGTGGATCGCCGAGCTCGCCGGGGCGACCCTGGCGATCGATCGCGCGACCGCGGCGCAGGCGCTCGGCCGGCGCGGCGGGCCGGCGGCGGAGCGCGCACTGGGCGACGCCCTGACCGGCGACAAGTTCTGGGCGGTGCGCGGCACGGCGGCGCACGCCCTGGCCCGGCTGCGTACGCCGACCGCGCGCGACCGGCTGATCAAGGCGGTCGCCACCGAGGTCCAGCCGCGCGCCCGCCGCATGATCGCCCGCGCGCTCGGCGAGTTCACCCATGATCCGGCGGCCGGCGCGGCGCTCGTGCCGCTGGTCGAGCGCGGCGACCCGAGCTACTTCGTCGAGGCCGAGGCCGCGCTCGCGCTGGGCAAGACCCGGACCCCGCGCGCCGGCGAGCTGCTCCGGCTCGCCGCCGGCCGCGAGTCGTACGGCGACGTGATCCGCCACCACGCGTACCGCGGCCTCGCCGAGGCGCGCGACGACAGCGCGCTGGGCGTGCTGTTCGAGGGCGCGCGCTGGGGCCGGGTCAGCCAGGGCCGGCGCGGCGCGGTGATGGCGCTCGCGGCGCTGGCCCGGGGCCGCCGCGACCGCGAGGCGCGCGATGTCCGCGAGCGGGTCGAGCTGCTGCTCGCCGACCGCGACTTCCGGGTCCAGGCCGCCGCGATCGAGGCGCTCGCGCAGATCGGCGATCCGGCGGCGATCCTCGGGCTGCGCCAGATGATCGAGCGCGAGCTCGACGGCCGGCTGCGCCGCCGCGGCAAGGAGGTCATCCGCGATCTCGAGACCGGCGTGGCGGTCGGCGAGGACGTGCGGCGGATGCGCGACGAGATCGGCGAGCTGCGCACGCTCGCCACCGCGCTGCGCGAGCGGATGGACAAGCTCGAGGCCGGTGACGCACCACCTGCCGGCAAGTCCACGGGCAAGGCCGCCAAGCCGGCGAAGGACAAGCAGAAGGACAAGCAGAAGGACAGGCAGAAGGACAGGCAGAAGGACAAGCAGAAGGACAAGCAGAAGGACAAGCAGAAGGACAAGCAGAAGCGCTGAGGCTCGCCCGGTTCAGCGCTGCCGCGTCGCGCGCGACTCGTACAGCGTCAGCGCGACGCGCGACGTGCTCCGCGCCGCGAGCCACGGGACGTCCGGCAGCTCCAGCGCCACCGCTGCGACGACGATCGGCCGCCGGCGTGCGACGTCCTCGAGGCGGCGCACCACGCGCGCCAGCAGATCACCGTTGCAGGGCGCATAGAGGAAGAAGATCGACCCGTCGAGCTCGGCGCCGGCCGCGTCGCCGTGGACGAACGACACCGCGGTGAGCCCGAGCGCGGCGCACCGGGCGCGCGCGCGATCGACCAGCGGCGCCTGGATCTCGATCCCGCGCGTCCGCGCTCCGGACAGCAGGTGTGCGAGCACCACCACCCGGCCCAGCCCGGAGCCGAGATCGACGAGCTCGTCGTCGGGCCCGACCGGCGCGTCCTGCACCGTCGCGATGATCTCGTCGACCCCGCACGGCAGGTAGGGCACCGCGCCGCGCGGCAGGTCGGGAGCATCGGGCGGCGGCGGCTCGATGCCGAGCAGCTCGTCGACCCAGGCGTCGCGATCGCAGAACGGCACCGCGCACAGCAGCTCGAGCAGCGCCGCCCCGCGCAGCGCGCCGGAGGCGATCTCGGCGCGGGCCGCGCGCGCCCGGATCCGGAGCGAGTCGTCCACGGCCGCCGAACGTAGCAGACCGCGAGGGTGCGGCGCCCGCGATGCCAGCGGCACCGGCTCGGTCACACCCCGCACTCAGCGGCATTGCCCGCGACGCAGCGTCGCGAGGAAACGGATCGCCGCCGAGCGGGGACTCGGCGCAAACAGCTCCTCGCCTCGCACGGCCGGGCCGGGAGCGGTGCGCGATGACCTCGATCGCCCGTTGCTCCGGGCGACGGCGGGTCGCCGGCAGGCGATCCGTTTGTCCAGGAGTGAAGATGCGATTCCGGTTCTCCCATGTGGTGGTCTGCGCCGGGGCGCTCGGCATGGCAGGTTGCGCCGGCGGCGGCGCCGAGACGGTCGCGCCCGACGCCGCGGCGCCCGCGACGCGCCGGCCCCCGCCGCCGCTGGCCCGGAGCTTCACCGCGTTCGAGACCGGCCGGGTCCGCCCGCTCGCGATCTCGGCGGATCGGCGCTGGCTGTACGCGAGTCGCGAACACCGAGGCGCGATCGTTTGTCCTCCTTGTCTTCATGTGTCGGCGGCGTGTTCTGGTGGAACTCCGTCGACGTCGGTCCACGCGCGCGGCAGCCGCATCGACGTGCCGTCGCGCAACCGCACCACGATCTGCGTGCGCCCGCGCGACATGACGATCGGCCGGGACCGGATCTCGCGATCCAGTCCCGGCCATTTTTTTGGAGAATGCTGACTGTGGGCAGTGACGGCCGTGAGGTTTCACAATTTTGAGCGCCCAATGGCATATCCACTGGAACGGATGTCACGGTTGCTTGAACGGATGTGCTTCGGTCAGGCCGCGCTCGCCGCGCGCGGCACCGGCAGATCCTCATCGAGCTTCTTCATGCTCCGCCGAGATTCGCGGAACGGGCTCAAACGCGTGCAGCCCAGCCGGAAACCAACCCTACGGAATCGTGCAGTCTTCTACGTCGCCAAAAAAATTCTCGGTTCCTCTTTGCAGCACGATGCCTTCTTTGTTTATAAAGAAGGAGAAAGGGGGTGAATACATGAAGATCAAAGTCCACGTTCGCGCTGGCGGCCCCAAGGCCCGCTGATCTTTCGATGGGCCGGGACCGGATCTCGGATCCGGTCCCGGCCATTTCTTTGAGAATACCGACCGAGTGGGACTGACACCCCTCGGTTCGAATCCTCGATCACCCGGTGGCATATCCATTCGAGCGGACGCTCCGTCCTCGAACGGATACGAGTCGGGCACCCGTGCTGCTGTTCGTTCTGGTCACGCTCGGCCTCGGAGGTCTCCTCGCCTGGGTCGCCTGGGTCGCCTGGGTCGCCTGGGTCGCCTGGGTCGCCTGGGTCGTCGGGGCTCGGGTCCCCGTGATGAAGGTCAGCTCCCAGGGCCGCATCGAGCCGCACAACGCGGCCTCGCGCACGACGCGGCGAGCACCCACGGAATACCGCGATCGGCGACGCCTGTACGATGGACGTCGCCTCACGTGGCAGACGTTACCAGCTAACACCAAGCTAACACCAGTCCGGACAGTCGAGCGAAACCAACCCTGCGGAAGGATGCAGTCTTCTCTGTCTCAGAAGATTTCGATCTTCTCGTTTGCGGTGTGCTTCCTTCTTGTTTATAAAAAGAAGAAGAAAGGGGGTGAACAAATGAAGATCAAAGTCCACGTTCGCGCTGGCGGTCCGTCGAAGAGCCGCGCCTAAGGCCGGTTCATTCGACCATCGGCCGGGACCGGATCTCGCGATCCAGTCCCGGCCATTTTTTTGGAGAATGCTGACTGTGGGCAATGACGGCCGTGAGGTTTCGCATTTTTTGGATCGCCCAATGGCATGTCCACTGGAACGGATGCCCGGTTACTTGAACGGATGCACGCACATCACGGTGCGGGTGTGGCCTTCCAGCGCGTGGAAAAGCGCCCGGCGTTCGCGCCTTTGGGCGCTCCGCGACAGCCGCACCGGGCGCGCGCTACCACACGACGCAACGCTGCTCGGGTGGCCGTACCATCGGCGCGCCGGGCTTGCAGGAGAACGCCTGCTCGAACTCCGGCAAATTGGACAGCGGGCCGATCACGCGGAATTTCGGCACGGCGTGCGGGTCGGCTTTGACGATCTGCCGCTGCGTCTCGATCCGCACCGCTTCGCCACGGAACTGGGCCCACGCGAGGAAGAACTGCTGCTCCGGCGTGAAGCCGTCGACCGTCGGCACCGGGTGCGTCGCCATCGATTTCTTGAGCGCGACGTACGCGAAGTGCACGCCGGCCTGATCGCCGAGCGCCTCGTTGAGCACCAGCTTGCCCTGGTGGTGGACGCCCGGC
>JBGQCL010000400.1:0-11177 GCA_041495365.1 Kofleriaceae bacterium
CGGCGGACCCGGCGGCGGCTGTGTTATCGTCGTCGGGCTCGATCCACAGGCAGGCGCGGCCGCGGGTGCCGCGGTAGATCCGGACCCGCTCGCCGGCGGTCCACGCGGTGCGGCCGCTGGCGAGCACGGCCTCGTAGGGCAGCTCGCGGCGGGCGTCGCGGGTCGCGAGGTACTGATCGGGGCGCTTGGTGAGCCGGACCCGCGCGGTGAGGTCGCGGGTCGGCACGGTGCGCCGGCGCAGCGCCGCGGCGGCAGCGAGGTAGGCGTCCTGGACGGCGACCAGATCGCCGGCGAGCAGCGGGACCAGGGCGCGGCGCAGGAACGCCTCGCCGAACGGCTCGGCGCGGCTCGACCGGAACGCGACGCCGCGCAGGATCAAGGGGCCATCGTGGCGCTGGAGCGCGTAGTTCTTGGGCTCGTGCGACAGCATCGCGGCGTAGCGGCCGTCGAACTCGAGGTGGACGCGCGCGGGGAGCAGGGCGGCGACCTCGGCGACGACGCGGCGCTCGTCGGCCTCGGTCCAGCCCGCGGGGACCGAGAAGTACACGCCATCGGTGTCGGCCTCGAGCAGGGTCGTGCCGCGCGCGGCGAGCTCGCGGCACAGCAGCTCCAGCACGGCGCGGCCCCGCCGGGTGACCTCGTTGGCGGCGTGGACGTCGGCGAACCGGGCCAGGCCGGGGGCGGCGAGGTAGCCGTAGGCCGAGTTGATCACGAGCTTCATCGCCGCGGACATCGCCTCGGCGGCGTAGCGCTCGGCCGAGCCGGCGGGCGCGGCGCGGCCGCGGGCCTTGGCGGCGAGCCGGTGCTCGACCAGGCGGTCGACGATCGCGAGCAGCGCGCCGAGCCGGTCGCGCGCCGGGCCGATCCGGTACTCGCGCATCAGCGACGGGTAGAGGCTGGCGACGTCGGCCTTGACGATGCGGTGGGCAACGCCGGCGGCGAACAGGTGGAGCGCGGCGCCGCTGTGCGGTGTGCCGTCGCCGGCCTGGTGGGCGGGGAGCGCGGCGCCGGATCGCAGGTAGGCGCGGACCAGCAGCGGGTCGATCACGCCGGTCGCGGCGCCGGCGTCGGCGAGCCGCTCGTAGCGCCGCGGCGCCATGCCGGCGAGCGCGAACGCCGGGCCGCCGAGCAGCCGCGCCAGGCCCGCGGCCTCGGCGACGTCGGCCGCGGCGTAGCGCCGGACGCGGGCCGGATCGCGGCGGAACACGTCGTGGATCCGGTCGCCCGGGATGTGCTCGCGGTCCTCGGCGGCCAGGCCGAGGTGGCGGGCGACCGCCTTGAGGCCGTGGCCGGGCATGTCGCGCGCGGCGAAGTCGTGGCGCAGCACCGCGTCGAGCGTGTCGATCAGCTCGCGGCCGGGGACGGTGTAGCGGATCCGGCGCAGCGGGTTACCGGGCGCGGAGGCGCCGCGGCGGGCGAGGCGCGGCCGCAGGCCCGGGTTGCCGGCGCGGCCGAGCGCGAGCGGGACGCCGAGGATGCGGGCGCGCCGGGCGAGGAACGGCAGGTCGAAGCCGTGCAGGTTGTGGTTCTCGATCACGTCGGGATCGCAGGCGCGGACGCGCGCGACCAGGCGGGCGAGCAGGTCGGCCTCGGCGGCGGGGCCGTCGCCGTCGGCCTCGAGCAGCGCGGTGGCGCCGTCGGGATCGCGCACCGCGATCAGGAAGATCCGGTCGCGCGCGGCGTCGAGGCCGGTGGTCTCGAGATCGACCTGGAGCCGGCGGAGGTCGTCGAACGCGAGCCCGCGGAAGTAGGTGCGGCCGGTCGCGACCAGGTACTGCTCCTCGGGGGCGAGCGCGAGGACCTGGTCGTCGGGCAAGTCGCGCAGGTGGCCGAGCGGACGGCCGAGCCGGCGCGCCGCGCCGTGCAGGATCGCGGTGACCAGCGTCGCCATGTCGTCGGCGCGGATCAGGTGGCGCAGCTCGCCGGGGCCGGCGAGCTCGCGGTGGGTGACGACGGGGCGCGCCGGCCGGTCGCGGGCCTCGCGGGCCTCGCGGGCTTCGCGCTCCGGCCGCAGGCGCGGGCCGAGGTGCGCGAGGTCGTCGAGCGTGGCGATCAGCAGCCACGGCCGGAACCGGACGTCGTCGCGCACGAGCTGGCCGGTCGACGGGTTCCGCCGCCACACGAACGCGCGGCCGTCAGGCTCGGCCCACACCGAGACGATGCCGGGCGTCGGATCCCAGCCCCACAGCCATTCGTCTTCGATCGCACGGGGGGCTCTGCCCCCCGCCCCACCGGCGGAGCCGTCGGGGGCCCCACCCTCCGTCTCGCTGCGCTCGATCGTCACGGGCGGTGTCTCCAACGTTACCAGCTGCGCGGTCGCCGGGGCGGCATGCCACGCATGGCATCATGAAGCTTGCCTGAGCGGCGGGATGGCGTGGTGCAGATCTCTGGCCCCCGCGGAGCAACCTGCTAGGGTGCGCGCGCGATGAAGCAGGTGGCCCTCGCAGGTGGACTCCTCGCGGCGATCATTGTCATGGCCCGGGCGCATACCGCGCACGCTTGAGGCGTGTCGCCGCCGGTCGGTCCGACCGGCTTGCCCGGACAGTGCGACGGCAGCGAGCCGCCCACCTGGCAGGTCAGCGGGACGGTCAGCGGGTTCTCGACCGATATCGACTTCGGCGCCACGCGGCTGGCGGTCCAGCAGTTCGCGACCACCGCGTCGGTCGGCAACTTCCCGTCGCCGCGGTTCGGCTGGTCGATCACGGCGGGCGGCGTGCTCGGCGGCAAGATCGGCGACGCCGACATCTCGAGCGGGGCGACGGCGTCCGGCACGGTGAGCTGGTTGCCGGTGTACGAGCGGCCGAGCCGGCCGTTCGTCGCGGTCACCGCGAGCCTGGGGGTCGGCTTCGCGCGCGCGCGGGTCGACCAGATGGCACACAGCTGGTGGGCGTTCGACGCGCGCGGCGGCGTCGCGATCGGCAAGACGCTGGCCGATCACTGGGTGCCGTACCTCGCGGCGCGCGCGTTCGGCGGCCCGGTGTTCTGGCGGATCGCCGGGGCCGACGTCACCGGCAACGATCGCTACCACGTCACGGCGGGCGCCGGGTTGACCGTGCGGCTGCCGCGCAGCCTCGACCTCACGGCGGAGGGCATGCCGCTCGGCGAGCGCAGCGCGGCGCTCGGCCTGACGCTCCACCTGTAGATCACGACCGGTGGACGCGCGCGGTGGGCAGCGTGCGCTGCCGGCGCAGCCGCCACAGCGCGCCGGTCAGATCGGCGATCACCGCGGCGAGGATGATCGCCGTGCCGAACTTCTCGCCGACCACGAGGGCGCGGACGCCGACCACCTCGGTCGCTGCGAGCACCAGGCCGCGGGCCCACGCGCCGGTGACCATGTGCGCGGTGCCGAACGTGACGAAGCAGCCGAGCAGGATCGCCAGACCCGCGCGCTGGCGCTGATCGGTGCGGAGCTTGCGCTCGTACGCCAGCTCGTCGTCGTCCTCGTCCGGCGGGGCTGCGCCGGCCTCGCCGTCGGGCTGGGCGGCGTCACGGCCCGCGGCGTGGCCCTCGCGCAGATCGCACAGCAGCGCGGCGGCCTCCTCGGCGTCCTCCGAGGCGACCCAGATGTCGAGCGACAGGAAGGCGCCGCCGATCGGGCCGAGCAGGCTGGCGTGATGCTCGGCGCCGATCACGACGCCGATGCCTCGGGCGGCGAACACCGACCGGATCAGGGCGGCGTCGGCAGGGTCGGCGCAGGTTCCGATGCGGAGGCGACCGCTCACGGCCAGGGTTCTTAGCACGGCGGGCCGAGCTTCCGCGGGGCCTGCCGTGAGCCGAGGATCTGCGCGGGGTTCCGCGACGGCGGCCGGGGCGGGAGCCTGGCCCCGCGCTGCGAGGCGCATCTCACCTACATGCCGCGATGACAGCAGATGGCAGGCGATAGCTCCTACCAGCTCGCGCGGCAAGCGGCGTCGCGCGGTCGCGACGGCGTCGTGGACGTGGTTGCGCGTACGCCCACTCCCCGCGGTGTCGTGCGGAGAGCGCCGAAGATCTCGGTGCGGCCCCAGCGGAATCCACCGCCGGCTGTATGATGTGCGCGGTGGCAAGCTCGGCGCCCAGCCCGTCGCGACTGCTGGCGATCATCGAGCTCCAGAACGCGATCGCCGCCGCTGCGATGAACGCGGACGAGGTGATGCACATCGCCGCCGACCGGGCCCGCGTCCTGTTGCCGGCGACGACCGTGATGATCGCGCTCGTCGAGGGCGACGACCTGGTGTTCCGCACCGTGGTCGGCGCGATGCCGCAGCTCGCGGGCACCCGGGTGGCGCGCACCGCGGGGCTGGCCGGCCGCTGCGTCGCCGAGCACCGCGCGCTGCGGATCGACGATGCCGCCGCGGAGCCGCCGGCGGCCGCCGAGCTCGGCGGGCGTGCCGGTGCCGCGTCGGTCGCCTGCGTGCCGCTGCTGTACGGCGAGATCGCGGTCGGCGCGCTCGAGGCGGTGGCCGGGCCCGGCGCACTGTCCGACGAGGACGTCGAGACCCTGCGGATGCTCGGCCAGATCGTCGCGATCGCGCTGCACCGCGCGTACACCTATCCGCGGCCGCGCTACGACAGCCTGCAGGACGCGCTGACCGGGCTGGGCAACCGGCGCGCGTTCGACGAGCGGCTCGAGGCCGAGCTCAACCGCAACCGGCGGTTCGGGCACTCGTTCAGCCTGGCGCTGGTCCAGCTCGCGGGCCTCGAGACCGCGATCGATCGCCACGGCCAGGCGGCGGGCGACGAGATGCTGCGCCGGATCGCGACGATCCTGAAGGAGCACACCCGGATGATCGACGGCTGCTTCCGGATCCGCGCCGACGAGCTGGCGATCGTGATGCCGGGGACGTCGCTGCAGGGCGCCCAGGTCGTGGCCGAGCGCTGCCGCGCCCACAGCATCGAATCCCGGGCGTGCGACGGCGGCGTGCGGCTCGGCTTCGGTGTGGTCGCTGCGGTCGAGCGTAGCGAGATGGGGGGTGGGGACCACGACGGCTTCGCCGGCGGGGCGGGGGGCAAAGCCCCCCGTGGGATCGAGGAAACCGCCGCGCAGATCCTCGCGCGCGCGGCCGCCGCGCTGGCGCTGGACACGGCGCCGCCCGACGCGTAGCGGCTAGCGATCGCGATCGGACGCGGCCTCGAGCTCGGCGATCCGGCGGCGGGCGATGGCGAGCTCGGCGCGCAGCTGCAGGATGATCGGGATGCCGGACCAGTCGACCTCGAGCTCGCGCAGGGTCTGGGCGGCGAGCACGCTGTCGACGTCCACGGTGACCCGGTCGTCGCCGCACGGCTCGATCACGCCCTCGTCGACCAGGCGGACGATCAGGTCGTCGTCGCCGCCGACCAGCTCGACCAGCCGCCGGTAGGTGAAGCGCGCGGCGGTCACAGCGTCAACCCCTCGCGCACGGGCCTGGCGTACAGCGCACCGGCGGCGCGCAGCGCCTCGGCGAGCGCGTCGTCGGCGCGGTCCGGCATGCGGACGTCGAGCTCGACGAAGAAGTCGCCGCGGGTCGACTTGCGCTCGATGCCCTTGCCGCGCAGCCGGAGCCGCGCGTGGTTCTGCGAGCGCGGCGGGATCTTGAGCACGACCATGCCCTCGAAGGTCGGGACGTCGACGCTCGCGCCGTTGTAGGCCTCGTCGAGGGTGACCGGCAGCGTGAGGTAGAGGTCGAGGCCGTCGCGGCGGAGCAGCGGGTGCGGCCGGACCTCGGTCTCGATCACGAGGTCGCCGGGCGGGCCGCCGCGCGGGCCGGGTCCGCCCTTGCCGGGCAGCCGGATCACCGAGCCGGTGTCGGCGCCGGGCGGGATCCGGACGCGGACGGTGCCCTGCTCGGGGACGTCGACCGAGACCTCGGCGCCCTCGACCGCCTGGCGGAGGTCCATCTGGAACGTCGCGTGGATGTCCTGGCCGCGGGCCGGGCCGCGCCGGCGGTTGAACAGCTCGGCGAAGTCGAACTCGATCGGACCGCTGCCGCCGCCGCCGCCGCTGAACCCGCCACCCGCGCCGAACCCGCCGCCCGCGGCCTGGCGCTCCTGCCACCGCGCGTACTCGCGCGCCCTGGCGGGGTCGAAACCGCTGTGCAGCGCGGCGTCGCCGAACTCGTCGTACTCGGAGCGCCGCCTGGGATCCGACAGCACCTCGTACGCCGCCGACACCGACTTGAAGCGGTCCTCGGCGGCCTTGTTCCCCGGATTGATGTCCGGGTGGTGCTTCTTGGCGAGCTTGCGGTACGCCTTGCGGATGTCTTCGACGCCGGCGTCCCGCTTGACGCCGAGTGTCTCGTAGAGGTTGGCGGCCATGCCGGGGCATACCTTGCAACGCGCGCGCCCCGAAAACCAGTTGCCGGCGGACACCTTGGCCGGCCGGTCGGGTGGGCGCCGGCGGGCGGGTCAGGACGCCAGCGTGTGGGTCAGCCTGCCGCGGCGGAACACCCACAGCGTGTCGGGCTCGGCCGGCGTCCAGGTCTCGTCGAGGGTCAGCGGCGCGGTCGCGACCACGGCGACCCCGGTCGCGCGGCGTCGTCAGCTCCGCGAAGTCGACGCAGAGATCCTCGTCGGCGAGTGTCCCGATGTCGGTCGGGACGTTGCACTCCATCCCGAGCAGCTCGCACATATCGGCAGATCATGGCGCCGGGCCGTTCGCGCCTGCGATCCGTGGCGCGGCGCCCCGGGGTGCCGGGCCGGCAGCGACCCGCTGCGAATTCTGCGTCGGCGGCGGACGCGGGTTATAACAGCGGTCCAATGAGACGATCTCGGCCATGGCTCCTCGTCGTGCTGCTCGGCGCGGTCGTCGGCGTCGTGTTCGCCGGCGTGTCGACCTACGACTTCGTGCAGCACCTCGACCGCCAGGTCCACAACCTGCACTGCTCGTTCATCCCCGGGGTCAGCCACGCCGGGGAATCGGGTTGCCAGCTCGCGATGATGAGCCCGTACTCGTCGGTGCTGCGCGGCCGGATCTGGGGCGGCGTGCCGATCGCGCTGCCCGCGCTGTCGGTGTTCGCGTTCCTCGTGTTCTACGCGCTCGACCTGGCGCTGACCCGCCGCAAGGCCGATCCGCGCGCGACCGGGTTCCTTGCGCTGGCGACCGTGCTGCCGGCGCTGGCGTCGCTGGTGATGCTGTTGATCTCGGTGACCCAGCTCGGCACGACCTGCAAGCTGTGCGTGTGCATCTACGTCGCCAGCGCGCTGTGCCTGGTCGGCGGGCTGGCGCTGTGGCGCCAGGCAGTGCGCGGGCGCGGTGAGCCGGCCCCGGGGCGGCGGGGGCGGCAGGACGGACCGCGCGACGCGACGCGCGGGGGGGTGAATCGCCCCGCTTTGCCGGGCGATCCCCCGGAGGGGGGTTATAGGAAAGCCCCCCTGTTGATCGACGAGCCGGCGTTCGTCGGTCGCGCCAGGACCGGCTCGGACGCCCGGCTGGTCGCGGTCAGCGGCGGCGGCGCGTCCGCCGGCTTCCTGGCCGCGATGTTCCTGATCGGCGTCGGCTTCGTCGCGGTGCCGGTGGTGCTGTACCTGGCGCTCGCGCCGGATCACGCGCGGTTCATCGGCAGCTGCGAGGGGCTGCCGCACCCCGAGGATCCGTACGGCGTGATGCTGCGGGTCGACCGCGCCGCCCGCGGCGAGGCCAAGCCCGTGCCCGCCATCGAGGTGCTCGATCCGCTGTGCCCCGCGTGCAAGGCGTTCGAGCAGCGGCTGGAGGCGTCCGGGCTCGCCGGCCGGCTCGATCGCAAGGCGGTGCTGTTCCCGCTCGACCTCCCGTGCAACTGGATGGTCAGCGAGGCGACCCACCCCGGGGCGTGCACGGTGAGCGAGGCGGCGCTGTGCGCCGGCGACAAGGCGCCCGACGTCATCGCGTGGGCGTTCGAGCATGGCGACCAGGTGCGCGACGCGGCCCGCGCCGATCCGGCCGCCGCGGCGCGGCTGGTCAAGCAGCGGTTCCCCGAGCTGGCGGCGTGCGTCGGCTCGCCCGAGGCGCGGTCGCGGCTCAACAAGTCGATGCGCTGGATCGTCGCCAACAACCTCCGCGTGCTGACCCCGCAGCTGTTCGTCGACAAGGTCAAGCTGTGCGACGAGGACGTCGACCTCGGCCTCGAGTACACGCTGTCGGCGATGCTAGACCGCCACGCGCGGGGCGGCCTGGCGGTCGTGCCGGCGGAGAAACCGGCGCCGGCCCGGCCGGCGGGGAAGGCGCCGTGATCGCCGCGCGGATCGCGATCGCCGCCGCGCTGCTCGCGGTGCCGGCGGGGCTGACCGGCGCGTGGATCCGGTCGGCGGACACCCGGCTCACCGAGCTGTCGAAGGCGCCGGCCGAGCTCGCCCCGGTCGCCTCGGCGTCGGACGTCGGCTACTGCAGCCCCGAGCTCAAGCGGATCCTGCGCCGCGTCCTGATGAGCTGCGGCCTGGTCGGCGGCAACGCGGCGCGCGGCTGCCAGCCGGTCCAGGCCCGGAGCGTCGCGACGATGTCGGGCCACGACTTCAATGCCCTGTTCAAGCCGATGCAGGACCGCGGCGGGATCGTCCAGTTCGACCAGGACAAGTACGAGCTCGACGCGGCCGACGTCGCGCTGGTCGACCAGGTGTTCGCCGATCAGCGCGGCGCGAGCTGGTTCTTCGTGGTCGCGCGGGCGTCGCCCGAGGGCAGCGCCGAGCACAACCGCGAGCTGTCGCGGCAGCGCGCCGAGGGAGTGATGGCCCACCTGCGCCAGCAGTTCAAGGACCCCGATCTCGACAAGGAGGTCGGCATGCTGTGGCTCGGCGAGGAGTACGCCCAGCTCGAGGCCGAGTTCTGCGCCTGGAAGCGCAGCTCGACCGCGACCTGCAACACCGATCAACTCAACCGGAGCGCGTTTGTCGCATGGATCGACTGTCAACTCTGATCGCCGCCGCGGCGCTGGTCGGCTGCAACACCAAGGCCGAGCCGGCCGGCGCGCCGCCGGCGCGAACCGACGGGGCCAAGGTCAAGCCGGTGCAGACCGCGAGCACCGACGCGTTCTGCGACGTCCATGCCGGCGACGCCGGCGGTGACGTGTTCCACTGGCCCGAGCTCGCCCCCGGCGCCACCACCCCGGGCGGCACCGGCTGGCGCTGGGTCAACGTGTGGGCGACGTGGTGCAAGCCGTGCATCGCCGAGATGCCGCGGATCACCGCGCAGCGCGACAAGCTGGTCGCCGCCGGCAAGCGCGTCGAGCTCACGTTCGTGTCGATCGACGACAGCGACGCCGAGGTCGCCGAGTTCCGCAGGGCCCACCCCGAGCTGCCGGTGGCGCTCCGGATCGCCGGCAACAACCAGCGCATCGCGTGGCTGCGCAGCCTGCACCTGAGCGACGGCGCGATCCCGATCAACCTGTTCGTCAGCCCGGCGAGCCGGCTGCGCTGCGCGCGGGCCGGCGAGATCCGCGCGCAGGACCTCGCGATGGTCGACCGGCTGCTCGCCGAGTGACCCGGAATCCGGATCGAGGCAAAGGGCTACTTGCCGCTGTTGGCGCCGGGTCCGCCATTTGCGGTGGGGGCACCGTTCGCGCCGGGCCCGCCGTTGGCGGTGGGGGCGCCGTTGGCGGTGGGGGCGCCGTTGGCGGTGGGGGCGCCGTTCGGGCCGGGGCTGCCGTTCGGGCCGGGGCCGCCACTCGCGCTCCGGGGTGTGCTGCCGCTCGCGATCCACGGGTGAGGGGCGTCCGGACCGGGTCCCCCGCCGGGCGGGTCCGGCGGCTGCGCGGGCGGCTGCGTGATGACCTCGTGCGCGGTGACCTCGATCGACGAGCCCGGTCTGTCTTCGCGCGCAATCACCGCGCCCCAGTAGTAGCGGATTCGCATGGCGGCCTCGTCGTGCGCCATCGACTCGAGCAGCGCGGTCAGCCCGCCGGCATCGAGGGCAAGCGCCTTGACGAGCGCCTCCTTGACCTTCGTCGCGTCGGTGCTGCGGCAGCCGAACACCACGTCATGGGCGAACGCCCGGAGATCGATCGCGCCGCGGATGTGCATCTGCTCGGCGAGCGCCTCGGCGGCCTTCTTCCCGACATACACCTGCAGGAGCGCGCGATCCTGCCAGTTGCAGATCTGCTGCAGGCTGTATGCGGTCGAGAAGAACAGCCGCGCAGTCGGCACGAACGCGAGATCGTGGATCGACACGATGCCCTCCTCCTCGAGGCGGTCGACGTGCACGTCGGCGATGCCCTCGATGCCGAGCAGCGGCGATGCCTCACGGGCGGCGACCGCACCGGTGCTGAACGCCTTGCTCGCCTTGTCGAGCAGGAACTGGATCGCGTGGTCGCCGATGGCGCCGACGAACAGGCCGAGCACGAGGGCGCGCGTGGCGCTCGACATGACCGTCGACACCTCGCCATCGAGCAGCACGTAGAGCCCGATGTCGGCGATGATCACCAGGATCACCGACCGGATCGCCCACGAGAACGTCCGCGTCGTGACGTCGCCGCCGGACACCCGCAGCATGATGCGGGCGAGGTTGGCCAGGAACACGGCCCCGGTCGCGGCGGCGATCGAGCAGGCGAGCTTGGCCGTCGTGCTGTCGTTCGTGCGCAGACCGCTCATCGCGAGCAGCGCGCTGCACATCAGCGCCAGCGTGGCGATGTCGCCGAACAGCAGGGCCTGCAGGCCCAGGCGGCCCCGCAAGGACATGATCCGGTCCTTCTCGTACGCCCACAAGGTCCGGGCTGCGTCCTCTCGCTTGTTCCACAGCGCCCGATCTTCCTCGAGATGCTCGGCCGGGATGCCGGCCAGTGACGGTTTGAGCGCCTTCAGCTCCAGTTGCTGGCTGCGCTCCCGGCTCACGCGCAGGTCGCGGGCGACGATCATCACGATCGCGAACGGCGCGACGACGAGCAGCGCCACGACCCAGTGCAGCTGCAGGACCCAGCCCGGCCATTCGCCCGGGGGGAGCCAGTGGAGCTCCGGGAGGTCGAAGATCGACCCGGGCGCGGCGAGCGCCACGAGAAAGCACAGCGTCGCGAACCCCACCGCCGCCCAACGACCGGCGCCGGGCACATTGTTCGGGTCGCGGCGCTGCATCGTCTGCGAGTGGCTCGCCGGCCGCCTCGCATCCTGTGTCCCGTGCACTGCACCCGCTGCTTCACCCGCTCGTCGTCCGAACATGTGCCCTCCGTGAACCGCCCGTGCCTCCGGCTCGGCTCACCCCGGGCCGAGTTTGCGCACCTCGATCAGGCTATCACCCGCGCGATCGGGCCGCGTGCCGC
>JBGQCL010000401.1:0-11172 GCA_041495365.1 Kofleriaceae bacterium
CCCGGGGGCGGGGCCCCCGGGGTGGTGCGAGGAGTGGCGTGGGGATCCCGGGGGATCCCGGGGGCGGGGCCCCCGGGTGTGCGAGGAGTGGCGTGGGGATCCCGGGGGAGCCCGGGGGCAGCGCCCCCGGGTGTGCGATGCTCGCCGCGCCGTGCGTGCGCCCCGGGCCCTGTTCGTCACCTGCGCGATCGCGGCAGTGGTCACCGGCGCGGTCCTGGCCGCCGGCCGGCTCTGGACGTGCGACGACGCGTTCATCAGCTTCCGCTACGCCGACAACCTGGTGCGCGGCCACGGCCTGGTGTTCAACCTCGGCGAGCGGGTCGAGGGCTTCACCAACCTGGCGTGGACGCTGTGGGCCGCGCTCGGGCTCCGGCTCGGGCTCGCGGCGGAGACCTGGGCGGGCGTGTGGGGGATCGCGTGCTTCGCGGCGACCCTCGCGCTGCTCGCCCACCGCGGCTGGGCGATCGCGCAGGCAGCTGGCTCGGGCGCGGCGTCGGGTGCCCCCGCCGGCGTGCGCGCGGCCGGTGCGGTGTGGCCGCTGCCGGCCGCCGCGCTGCTCGGCGCGATCCATCGCGAGTGGACGGTGTTCGCGACCAGCGGCCTGGAGACCAGCGCGTTCACGCTGCTCGCGTTCGCCGGCTACCTGCTGGTCTGTCCGGTCGGGGGGCGGGGCGAGCCGGGGGACCGCGACGGGGGTCGGGGCGGAGCACGCGCGACGCCGCGCCGGCTCGCTGCCGCGGGCCTGGTGCTCGCGCTCGCGTCGCTGACCCGGCCCGACGGTGTGGTGTTCGCCGTGGTGTGCGGCGTGTGGGTGCTCGCCGGCCGCGACCTGCGCGGCGCGCTGGCGCTGGCGGGCGGGTTCGCCGTGCTGTGGCTGCCGGTGACGATCTGGCGGATCGCGTACTACGGCGACATCTTCCCCAACACCTATTACGCGAAGTCGGCGTCGGTCGCGTGGTGGTCGCAGGGCGCGTTCTACGCCCGGCTCTACTTCGTGCGCTACTGGCCGCTGGTGCTCGCGGTGCCGTGCGCGCTGGTCCGGACGGTCCGGCCGCGCCGGGCCGCCGCGCTGGAGCTCGCGCTCGCCGCGGCCTACGCGCTCTACGTGATGCGGGTCGGCGGCGACTTCATGTTCGGCCGGCTGCTGATCCCGATCACGCCGTTCCTGCTGCTGCTCGTCGAGCGCGGGCTCGGCGCGCTGCTCGGCCGCCGGCCGGTGCTCGCCGCGGCGGCCGTCGCCGGGCTGGGCGCCGGGCTGATCCTCACGCCGCCCGCGGTCGCCGGCGGCCACACCCGCCGCGGGATCGCCGACGAGAACCACGTCTACACCGTGGCGTTCCCCCACTGGGCCGAGCGCGCCGACACCAACGGCGCCGAGCTCGCCCGGCTGTTCGACGGCCTGCCGATCGCGGTCGGCTTCTTCGGCCTGCAGGCCCGGCTGGTCTATCGCAGCCGGGTCGCCACCGCGATCGAGTGCGAGACCGGGCTGACCGACGCCGCGATCGCGCATCAGGAGCTCCCCGAGCGCGGTCGGGTCGGCCACGAGAAGCATGCGAAGCTGTCGTACCTGGTCGAGCGCCGCGTCGACTTCCTCCTGACCCGCGACTGGGGCAACGAGCTGCTTCGCCTCGACGACCAGCTGCCGGATGCCCCGATCGACCTCGGCCGGATCGGCGGGCGGGTGATCACCTGGGACCCGGCGATCATGGCCGCGCTCGCGGCGCGCGGCGTCCACGTCCCCGACGTCCCGGCGCAGATCGACGCCTGCATCGCCGGGATGGCGGCCCGGTCCGACGCCGACGTCCGCCGGGACTTCGAGCGGTTCCGCCGGCTGTACTTCGATCGCACCCCCGATCCGGCGCGCGAGCAGCCGTTCCGCGCTCGCCTGGGCCCGTGAGGCGCGCCACCGCGGCGATCGCGCGCGTCCGCGCGCCGGCAGTGGTAAGCACAGGCGTGACTCGCGCTGCCTCCGATCCGATCCCCGTGACCCGACCCCCCGAGGACCTGCATCCGCCGAGCGACGAGGATCTCGAGCGCTGGATCCGCGCCTACCTCGAGCACGCCCCGCTGTCGCTCACCCTGCGCGAGATCAACCGGCTGATCGCCGTCGAAGCGGTCGCCAGCGCGCGGCGGCCGGTGCTCGACGTCGGCTGCGGCGATGGGTTCTGGTGGACGCTGCGCGGCGGTGATCACCGGGAGATCTACGGCATCGACATCTCGGCGAGCGAGATCGCCCAGGCCCGGACCCGGATCCACGCGGCGCTGACCGACGTGTCCCGCGAGCAGCCGTTCCCGGGGACCGAGTTCGCCGAGATCATCGGCAACTGCTCGCTCGAGCACGTGCCCGACATCGACGCGGCGCTGTCCAACCTGCGGCAGGCCGCGGCGCCCGGCGGCCGGCTCCTGATGTTCGTGCCGACCCCGCGCTGGGCGTACCAGGGCCGGATGCAGTCGTGGCTGCTCGCGCGCGCGCCGCGGATCGCGATGAGCCTGTCCGGCGCGCTCAACGGCTTCTTCCAGCACTGGCACCTGTACGACGCCAAGGTCTGGACCCGGCTCCTGGCCCAGAACGGCTGGCAGGTCCGCGCCGCCTACGGCCTGGGCTCGGCCCGCTCGGAGTTCCTGTTCCGGGCGTTCCTGCCGTCGGCGTTCGCCGAGTTCGTCGCCAAGCGGCTCACCGGGTTCTACCCCTCGAAGCTCGCGCGGTTCCTGCCGCGCGCCGCGCTCGCCCCGGCGGTCCGGCTGGTCCGCTGGGCGGTGTCCGACCCGCTGGTGCCGGTCGATTCCCCGACCGCGTACGAGTACCTGCTGATCGCCGACGCGGCGGAGCTGCCGGCGCGATGACCACCGACTACTTCGTCAACCACGCGCGGGCGCGGCGGTTCCCGTGGACGCTGTACCACCAGCCGCTGGAGCGCGACCTCGCGCGGTTCCTGCGCCAGGTCGCCGCCGAGCACCCGCGCGGCGAGGTGCTGATCGTCGGCTGCGGCCTGCTCCACGAGATCGACGCCGCGCCGAGCGGCCTGGCGTTCCACGTCGCCGACATCGACGAGCGTGCGGTCGCCGCCGTGCTCGCCCGGCGCGATCCGCGGATCACCGGCGGCACGGTGGTGGACCCCGAGCAGCCGATCGATCAGAACCAGAACCAGAACCGCCAGAACCGCGCGCTCGGCGCGGCCGGACGGTTCGCCGCGATCTACGCCAAGGAGGTCGTCGAGCACGTCCGGGCGTGGCCGGGCTGGCTCACCGGGCTGCGCCGCGCGCTGGTGCCGGGCGGCCGGCTGTGGCTGTCGACCCCGAACTACGGCGAGCCGTGGCTGGCGGCGCTGGAGTCCACCGTGCTGGAGCTGATCGCCCGGCGCTCGGGGTTCTCCCGGCGCGATCTCCACCCGACCCGGTTCTCGCGGCGCTCGCTGTCGCGCGGCCTGGCCGGCGCCGGGTTCGACCAGGTCGAGGTCCGCGTCGCGCCGAGCCGGCTCGCGCTGACCGCGTGGGCGCGCTCCCCGTGATCGGCTGCGCCAGGCGGCCGGCGGCGGCTCAGCCCGTGCCGGACGCCTGCGACGCCTGCTCGATCCGCTCCTGGTAGATCCGCAGGATGTCGGCCGCGGTCTCCTCGATCGCCCGGTTGGTGACGTCGATGACCGGCCAGTTGGCGTGCTTGCGAAAGATCTCGCGCGAGTACGCGATCTCGTTGTCGATGTGGGCGCGCTGGCCGTAGCTCGAGTCCTGCGGCATCCCGAGGTGCGACAGCCGGGCCTGGCGGATCCGCATCAGCATGTCGGGCTGGACGATCAGGCCGAACACCTTGCGGTCGTCGACCAGCGACAGCTCCTCGGGCGGAGCCACGCCGAGCACGAGCGGCACGTTGGCGACCTTGAGACCGCGCTGCGCGAGGTAGGTCGACAGCGGCGTCTTCGACGTACGAGAGATCCCGACCAGCACGAGGTCGGCCTTGGGCAGGTTGCGCGGCTCGGCGCCGTCGTCGTTCTTGACCGCGAACTCGACCGCCTCGATCCGGCGGAAGTAATCGTCGGTGATCGAGTGCAGGAGGCCCGGCACGCCGGCCGGGGCCGAGCCGAGGAACATCGCGAGCTTGCTGATCAGCGCCCCGATCAGGTCGACGGTCTCCAGGTCGTAGCGCTCGACGAGCTTGCCGACCAGGTCGCGCTCCTCGGCGTTGACCACGGTGAACACCACGAGCGCGCGGAGCTCGGAGGCCTTCTCCAGGATCTGCTCCAGCTCGCTCTCCAGCCGGACGCGCGAGTACAGGCGGATCTGCACCGGCTCGCTGAACTGCAGCGTCGCCGCGCGGACCATGCGCTCGGCGGTCTCGCCGGTGGCGTCGCTGATGATCATGACCGTCTTCATCGGCTGCTCTATAGCATGCCGGTCCGAGCGCAGTCTCTCCTACTCACGCTCGGGGTCGGGCCGGACGCGCACCTCACGACACCACGCGCAGGTGCACGCGGCCGTCTCGCGCGCGCCGCGCATGGTCGATCACGCGCGGACATTCCGGATCCGGCGCCGCCGGATCGCCGGTGACGTGCGCGCTGACGACCTTGCAGCCGCCGCGGCACAGCGCGTGGTACTCGCAGCTCGCACACGGCTCGCGCGCGTCGCGCCAGCGGCGGAATGCGCCGAACGCGTCGCGCGTCTCCCAGTAGCCGCGCAGCTCGGTGATCCGCGGCCGGGCGTCGCTGGATGCCGGCGCGGCCGGCGGCGGCGCGGCGAAGCTGCACGCGGTGAGCTGGCCGCCGGGCTTGGCGCCGACCAGGAAATCGCCGCCGGTGCAGCCGTACACGCAGAGCTCGGCGAGCAGCGCGCGGTCGGGGCGGTGGTGGGCGAGCATCGGCGTGTACGAGCAGTCGACCTTGACCCGCACCGCGTGGCGCCGCGCCGCGGCGAGCACCGCCGGCAACAGCGCGCGGTGCTGCGCGTCGCTGCAGCGCAGCCCGTCGTAGGCCCGCGCGCCGCGGCCCGACGGCTTGAACCGCAGCAGCTCGACCTCGGACAGCCGGCGCTCGGCGGCGTACGCGAACAGCCGGTCGAGCTCGTCGAAGTTGCCGCGCGTCACCACCACGTTGATGCCGACCTCGCGCTTGACCCGGCGCAGCGCGCGGATCGCCGCGTCGGCGCGCGCGAACCCGTCGAACCCGCGCACCCGGGCGTAGGTCGGGCCGAGCCCGTCGAGCGAGACGTTGATCTGGCCGAACCGGCCGGCGATCGCGAGCAGCCGATCGAGCCCGGCCAGCCCCGACGTCGTCAGGTTGGGCACGATGCCGCGCCGCCGCGCGTGGTCCGCGAGCTCGCCGAGCCACGGCAGCACCGCGCTCTCGCCGCCGCCCAGCGCGACGTGGAACACCCCGGCGGCGGCGAGCTCGTCGATCGCGCGCATCCACTCCGCGAGCCCCCACTCGCCGCGCGCCCCGTCGGGCGACGCTCCGGTGTAGCAGCCGCGGCAGCCGGCGTCGCAGCGGTTGGTCAGCTGCAGGTGGGCCTCGAGCGGCGCCGACAGCGGCGCGTCGCCGACCGCGGTCTCGGGCCCGCCCCAGATGGCCGGATCGCCCGCCGGCCCGCCCGCGCCGCCGATCGCCACCGCGCGGCGCGCGAGCGCCCGGTCGACGAACACCAGCGCGCGCGGCACCGTCAGCTGGACGATCGCGCCGAACCTCTCGAGCCGGACCCGCCGCGGCGGGTGGCGGTGCGCCTCGCGGAGCCGGTCGATCGTCCCGCGCGCGGCGTCCCAGCTGCGGACGGCGAGCCGGCCGAGCGCGGCGAGCGTCACGCGGGCTCGCCGTGGCTGCTACCTGCCGGGGGCGCGGCCGGGGGCGCGGCCGGGGGCTCGACCGGCACCGCTCGCCGCCAGCGCAGCAGCGCCCCGATCACCGGCGTCACCGCGGCCAGCACCGTCGCGCCGACCAGCAGGAACGTCACGTCGACCCCCAGGCTCGACGAGTTGGGGTTCATCCCCCACTTGATCGCCAGGATCCGGCCGCGGCGCATGGCGCGATCGTAGCAGATGATGGACAATCGTTTCGCGCCGTTGTCAGCGCCCGGTCACGGTGAAAGGTAGGGATGGACTCCCCGCAGATGACCAGGAGGGATGACGTGATGCTGGAGACGCTGCGGGTCGCAGTAGTAGGCAACGCCCGGGTTCTGCATCGCAGGATCGACCACGATCTCCACGGCGACCTGAAGCTTGCCGGTGTTGCCACGGACTGGCACGTACGCGCAGGTCAAGGCCACCAGGCGTTGTTCGGCACGAGCTGCGTCGAGGAATCGCACGCGGAGCAGCCGCTGCGGGTCGACAAGGATCTCGTAGGTGGTCATGCGGCCAACTCGTAGGGCGGTTGCGCGAGTCCCGGATCTGGATGCAACTCGCCGACCACGTCTGCGTCGGTGGCGCTCAGCGTGGCAGGCTGGTCCACAGGATGTGCGAGCAGTAGCTCCAGTAGCTCCTGCGAGATCCCTTCGGGACCCGTCCAGCGCTCCACGACGAGGTTTGGCAGCACGAGGCTCGGAAAGCAGCGTTCGATCCAGGACTGCAACGCGGCGCGAATGCTCTCGACGCTGAGGTGCTCGCTCGACAAGACTTGCATCGCGAAGCCCTCGACGATAGGTGAGGACCGGGCGAGCATGTCCCGCAACCTCGCACCGCTGACGAGAACGCACGCGAACACGGGTTCGCCGCCGCCGTCTCGCAAGAACACCTGGAGCACATCGCGGTGGCCCAGCGTGGGGTAGGTGATGGCGGAGACATTGGTCCGCTCGACGATCGTTTGCAGTGCGGCCATGCGCACTTGATCGTCGTCGTCCCAGTAACGCTCTGCGATGATGGCGGTGGCGACCTGCGGATCCGGCAGCTCTCGAAAGAAGCCACGCGCGCGATGTTCGTTAGCGAGCTGCGATTCAAACGTGATCATGGTTGGGCCCGCGCAAGCTAGAAGCTGGCTGCCTTGAGATTCCCGATACCCATCGGCCGGCCGTGGAAAACCCTCGCGACATCGCCCCCGGCGCACTCTACGAACGACAAGGTGGCATCCTGGCCAAGATCCCAGCCGATGACCTGCAGCATGCCGCGTTGGTACTCCGACTTCGAGGGCGTTCGTTCTCGTCGGATCCCGGGCGTGCGTGCGGTGCCGGTCTCGATCTCGCGGATGTGCTCCGCATCGAAGCCAGGAAGGTATCGAGCTGGATTTGGTGGAAGTGTGTGCTCCCGAGTCATTCCCGCGAACGGGAAATGCTTGAAATTATGCGGACTCCAGCCACAGGGAGGATCCGCATCCACTCGGCAAAGCCGCACGACCATGGTTTGTCCTAGCACGAGCCTGCGCATCAGGTCTCGGGGCCGAACCGGACGGTCTCGATCAGGGCGTCGAGCAGGTTGTCGCGGGTGAGCGCGAGGTACGCCAGGGCGGCGACCCCGGCGAGGCAGGCGAGCACGTGGCCGGCGGCGCGCAGCCGGCGCGGCCGGCCGGTGGCGCGCAGCTGCTCGAGGCAGGATCCCGACAGCCAGGTCAGCGCGACGCCGCCGGCCGAGATCATCGCGACCGCGGGAGCGATCAGCCGGTGCGCGGTGAACGCGACGCCGACCAGCACGGCGGCGACCGGGGCGAGGTAGGCGACCTCGATCGGCGGGCGCAGCGCGGCGCGCCGGGTGCCGGGCGGGCTGCGCCGCATCGCCTCGGCGAGCGAGCCGAGCAGGGCGGCGAGCGCGCCGGCGATCGCGAGCAGCGCGGCGACGTCCCAGCGCGCGCGGCGCCGGCCGCGGGCGGCGGCGGCGAGCAGATCGTCGCGGACGATCCGGTCGGCGGGCTCGGCGGTGGGCAGCCGGGCGGCGAGCGCCTCGGCGAGCGGCCAGTCGTGGGCGTCGATCGCGCAGCCGGCGCCGCCGCGCAGCGCCTCTCGGGCCTCGGGGTTCGCCGGCCAGCGCGAGACGATCGCGGCGTAGCGCACGCCGGCGTCGGCGAGCCGGTCGGAGCGCCGCAGCCAGTCGGCGAGCCACAGCGCGGCGCGCGGCGCGCCCGGCCACGCCGAGGCGGCGAGCCGGTCGCCGCGCCGGATCACCTCGCCGGCCGGCGCGGCGTCGGCGTGCGCGATCAGCTGCGCGAGCTCGCCGGCCAGCGCCGCGGTCTCGCCGTGCGGGCCGATCAGCGCGCGCAGCGCGGCGGCCCGGCGCGCGGCCGAGGCGGCGACCCGCGCCGACGGATGCTCGCCGGTGATCCGGTCGTAGAGCGCGACCGCGCGGCCCGGATCGTCGAGCTTGTCCTCGCACGCGCGCGCGGCGGCGAACAGGACGTCGGGGTCGGCGTCGCCGGGCGCGGCGGCCGCGGCGACCGCGCGCTCGATCCGGGCGCGGTCCTCCGAGCTCAGCGCGTCGAGCACGGCGGCGCGCTCGACGGCAGCGCGGGGATCTGGCGAGACGACCGAGGCGGGGCTCGAAGTCGGCGCGGGCGCGGCCGGCGCGTCGCCTGCGAGCGCGCCGGCGGCGAGCAGCGCGAGGATCGGCGGACCGCGCACGTCAGGCATCGCCGGGCATCGCGGGCGCGGGCACTGCGCCAGGAGCCTTGCGGGACACGCGGGGAGAACCCGCCCCTCGCGATGCACCGCCAGGCGCGTCAGTCATGGTCGCCGGCGCTGCCCTCGCCGCGGTGGATGCCGAGCGCGCGCAGCTTCTTGTGCAGGTTGGTGCGCTCGATCCCGAGCGCCTGCGCGGTCCGCGAGATGTTCCACTCGAACTCGGCGAGCCGGATCCGGATGAACTCGGACTCGACCTCCTCGCGGAACTCGCGCAGGCTCTTGCCGGCGTAGCGGCCGAGGTCGATCGCGGTCTGCGGCCCGGTGGTGCGGGTCTGGCCCGGCGGGCGCGGGCCGCCGAGGTACGGCGGCAGGTCCTTCTCGCGGATCACGTCGTCGGACATGATCACCAGCCGCTCGACCACGTTGCGCAGCTCGCGCACGTTGCCCGGCCAGTCGTAGAGCTTGAGCCGGTCGAACACCGGCTCGTCGATCGGCTTGTAGCCCAGGCCGTTCTCGTCGCAGCACTCGCGGACGAACGACTCGACCAGCAGCGCGATGTCGTCGGCGCGCTCGCGGAGGTCCGGCGAGCGGATCGGCACGACGTTGAGCCGGAAGTACAGGTCCTCGCGGAACGTGCCGTCCTTGACCATCTGCTCGAGGTCGCGGTTGGTCGCGGCGACCACCCGGCAGTCGGTGCGCAGGCTCTTCTCGCCGCCGACCCGGGTGAACTCGCCGGTCTGCAGCACGCGCAGCACCTTGGCCTGGGCGACGGCGCCATGTCGCCGATCTCGTCGAGCAAGATCGTCCCGCCGTCGGCGACCTCGAACAGCCCGCGCTTCTTGGCGATCGCGCCGGTGAACGCGCCGCGCTCGTGGCCGAACAGCTCGCTCTCGATCAGCTCGGGCGGGATCGCCGCGCAGTTGACCTTGACGAACGGCCCGGCCGACACGCTGCTGTTGCGGTGGATCGCGCGCGCGATCAGCTCCTTGCCGGTGCCGCTGTCGCCGGTGACCAGCACGCGGCTGCGGGTCGGCGCGACCTTGGCGATCTGCCGCCGCAGGTCCAGCATGACCGGCGTCCCGCCGAGCAGCTCCCAGCGCGCGTCGACCGCGCGGCGCAGGTCGTGGACCTCGCGCCACATCCGGCGGCGCTCGAGCGCGTTGCGCGCGGTCACCATCACGCGGTTGCGGTCGAGCGGCTTCTCCATGAAGTCGAACGCGCCGAGCCGGGTCGCCGCCACGGCGTCCTCGATCGTCGCGTGGCCCGAGATCATCACGACCGGGATCTCGGAGGTCACGGGCGACATGCCGTCCTCGCCGCGCGCCTTGAGCGTGCGGAGCAGGTCGAGGCCGTTGTCGTCGCCGAGCTTGACGTCGAGCAGGATCAGGTCGATCGGGTCGCGCTCGAGCACCGCGCTGGCCTCGGCGATCGAGCCGGCCTCGTGGACGACGTGGCCTTCGCCCTCGAGGACCATGCGGAGGGTCCGGCGGATGTTCTTCTCGTCGTCGACGATCAGGATCGGCTCGAGCGCTGCGCGCTCGCGCTGGTCATCCTGGTTCTCGCGGCTTCGTCGCTCGGGGGTCTGGCTGGGTGCGGTGTCGGTCATGGGCTGGACTTCCGTGGCGAGCGGTCGGGCGGGTCGTCGTCGGCGGGCGGCGGGCGTTCGCCGCGGGCGGCGGCGTGCAGGTCGTCGGCGTCGGCATCGGCATCGCCGCGGGCGGCGGCATGCAGGTCGCCGGCGTTGGCATCGCGCGCGGGGCGGCGCCGGGTACGGTCGCCGCGCGGCTCGGTCCCGCCCTCTTGCTCGATCCCACGGGGGGCTCTGCCCCCCGCCCCGCCGGCCAAGCCGTCGGGGTCCCCACCCTCCGTCTCGCTGCGCTCGAACCGATCTCGCCGGCGGCGGTTCCACCAGAACACGACGGCGAGGACGATCAGTCCGGCGCCGATGAAGGCCGGCCGGCGGTCGGCGGCCGGGCGGTCCTGCGGGATCACCATCGGCGGCAGCACGATCCTCGTTCCGTCGATCAGGCGCGGCGGCGCGGGCGGCTGTGAGTCCGGCGCGGGCGCCATCGCCGCGGGCGGCTGCGAGTCCGGCGCGGGCGCCATCGCGGCGGGCGGCTCGGCGGCGGTGCTCATCTCCCGGGCGGGCGGAGCCACCGGGGACGCTGCGGCCGGCGCAAGCGCGACCCGCTCGGTCGGCGCGATGCCGGGATCCAGCGAGGCGAGCTGGTTGATGCAGGCGCTGGATGCGGCGAGCTCGGCGCCGGGGCCGGCCAGGCACTCGCCGGCGACCGCCGCGATCCGCCGGCCGTCGCTCGCGACGACGATCCGCGCGTTGCCCACCGTGTGGGTCACCGGCTCGCGCCAGTGCAGGATCGCGGTGACCTGCCGCGCGTCGGGATCGACCCGCTCCTGCCAGAACATCTCCTCGGCCGCCGCGCCGGTCAGCGACGCCCGCCGCGGGGTGGCGCGCAGCTCGTCGAGCGCGGCGCGGGCGGCGCGGGCGGCCGCCGCGGCGTCGGGCAGCGCCGCGGTCGCGCGGGTTGCGCACAGCGCGACGCCGGACCGCGGCGGGACGTGGACCTCGGCCGCGGTGGTCGCCGCCAGGCCCCCGAAGTGCTCCACCGCCGCGAACCGCCGCGCCAGCTCGGC
>JBGQCL010000402.1:0-11162 GCA_041495365.1 Kofleriaceae bacterium
GCCCGAGATCGAGCCCGAGATCGAGCCCGAGATCGAGCCCGAGATCGAGCCCGAGATCGAGCCCGAGATCGAGCCCGAGATCGAGCCCGAGATCGAGCCCGAGATCGAGCCCGAGATCGAACTCCCGGGTGGCGATCGCGAGCCGCTCGATCTCGCCCGGTCCTGACTGCGAGGCGGCACTGGCACCTGGCCTGCACCGCGGAGCGTAGACCGCGAGGTCAGGAGGAGTCATGAGCAAGAGTCGAAGGTACGCAGCGGCCCCTGGGTTTGGAGCGATCCTGCTGGTCCTGGGAACCGCACAGGCCCAGCGGCCGGCCGATCAGGCGGGCGCCCACAACATGTCCGAGATGAAGTTCGGACCGAGCGCCGGGCTGCCGACGTGCGTCCAGATCGCGATCGAGAGCGGCGATCCGGCGCAAGGTGCGTTCGTCGCGCTGGCGAAGGCGAAGACCGGCTGCGCGGTCCCGTGGCACTGGCATACGGCCGGCGAGCAGCTGATGATCGTCGAGGGTACGGCGCGCGTGCAGATGAAGGACATGGGCAAGCCGGTCACGCTCCACGCCGGCGGCTTCGCGATGATGCCGGCGCACCACATCCATGAATTCAGGTGCACTGACACCTGCACGTTCTTCATCCACTCCGATCAGAAGTTCGACATTCACTACATGGATCCGCAGGGCAAGGAGATCCCACCCGAGCAAGCCCTGAAGCCGGTGAACGAGACGCCCGCGACCGCGATGAAGTAGGGCGTGCGCGCCCGCGGCCGCCCGCGCGGCTCACCGCCGCGCGCCGGCGGTGTGGACGGCGATCAGCGCGATCACCTCCCACACCAGGTGCGCCGCCAGGTGCGCGGTGATGTCGGCGTGATCGAGCGGCGGGCAGTACTCGACGACGTCGCCGCCGCACACCGCGAGCCCGGCGAGGCCGCGCACCAGCGCGAGCGCCTCGCGCGCGGTCAGCCCGCCCGGCACCGGCGTGCCGGTCCCCGGCGCGAACGCGGGGTCGATCGCGTCGACGTCGATCGTGACGTACACCGGGCGCTGCCCGATCCGCTCGCGCAGCTCGCTGCACACGCCGGCCGCGCCCCGCGCCGCGACGTCATCGGCGGAGATCTGGGTGTGGCCGTGCGCCCGGGTCAGCGCGTCGTCGTCGGCCCCGCCGCGCGGTCCGCGGATCCCGATCTGGAACAGCTGGCCCGGCGCGATCAGCGCCTCGTCGATCGCGTGCTTGAACGGCGTGCCGTGGTGGAACGCGTCGCCCCACACCTCGGGGCCGCTGACGTCGAGGTGCGCGTCGAGGTGGACCACCGCGACCGGGCCGTGGCGCCGGGCGAGCGCGCGCAGCACCGGCAGGGTGATCGAGTGGTCGCCGCCGACCACGACCGGCACCGCACCCGCCGCCGACAGCCGGCCGATCTCGGCCTCGACCGCCGCGCGCATCACCTCGCGGTCGAACGGCGGGAACACCACGTTGCCGCCGTCGACGCAGCGCACCGCGCTGAACACGTCGAGCCCGTGCACCGGGTGGTAGCCCTGGACCAGCGCCGACACCCGCCGCACGTGGTACGGCCCGAGCCGGGCGCCCGGCACGTACGTCGTCCCGCCGTCATGCGGGACGCCGATCACCGCGACGTCGGCGCCGTCACCGGACGCTGCGAGCGCGGGCAGCCGGAAGAACGGGATCTGGCCGTGGCGAAGATAGGCGAACGCGGGTTCCTGCATCGATCCCCTCGGTGTCCAGGTTCTGGAGCATGTATGCGATCGTGCCCCGGGCGCGCGCCGCCATCGCCTCGGCCGGCTCGCCGGTGCGCGGGTGCATCGGCGTCCCGAACCGGATCGCGACCTCGAGCCGCGGCCGGCGCACCGTGCGCCAGTAGTGCGGCAGGAACGTCGCGTTGCCGTACCACGCGAGATCCGGATCGCCGTAGCGCAGCGCGACCGGGATCACCGGCACGCCCAGCCGCTGCGCGATCCCGAACGTGCCGCGCCAGAACGGTCCGATCGCGGAGCCGTCGGTCGTCGTGCCCTCGGGGAAGTTCAGCACGGAGGCGCCGCCGGTGAGCAGGCGGTGCACCCGGCGCAGCACGCGCGCCCGGTCCATCGGGTCCTCGCGGCGCACGAACACCACGCCGAGCCCGCGGCCGACCCCGCCGATGATCGGCCAGCCCGAGACGTCGCCCTTGGCGATCGGGATCGCCGGGCACAGCGGCAGCAGCGCGAGCGTGTCGAGGTAGCTCAGGTGATTGGACACGATCAGCGCGCAGCCCCGCGGGATGTCGCCGCGGACCTGGACCTCGAGGTCGTGGGCCCGCGCGACCACCGCCAGCGCCCCGGACAGCCGCTCGGCCGCCGCGCGCGGCTCGCCGGGCGGCGACATCCGCGCCGCGCCCAGCTCGGCGAGCGCGTGAAACAGCCCGCGGCCGAGGTGGCGTCCAGCGTGCAACAGCTCCCGCATCGTGTGATCACGGACAGTCTGCCGCTGCCGTGAGGCGCGACGCCAAAGCTCCCGCAACGGCGCCGCAACTTCGCCACGACGATCGCGTGGACACGGTGTCACACGGCGGTCACCGCCGCGCGGCGCGGCGGTCGGGCGGCAGGTCCTGCCAGGACCGGCGGCCGGTCGCTCTCCGGCCGTCTCCGATCTCCCTTGGCTTGCCGAGGCGGCTTCCGCTGCGTGGCCGCCGACCCGCCTAGCCCTGAGGCGGGTCCGCGACCGGGGCGGCGGCGTCCGACGCACCTGGCTCGGACGGCGGCCGCGTTGCGGGCCCGGCGCCCCGCGCGCGCGCGATCTCGACCAGCCCGCACAGCCGTGCCGCGTGGCCCCACGCGATCGCCGCCACGGCGAGCTGGCCGAGCACGAACGCGAGCACCAGCGAGACGACCCCCGACTGGGTGATCTGCTGCCGGATCACGAGCAGCACCGCGGCGGCCACCAGCGACGCCAGGGTCGCAGACAGCCCGACCGCCAGCGCGTCGAGCGGCCGCTTCACGACGAGCTTGATGCCGGCCCCGAGCGCGAACAGCGCGGAGCGGCGATGCAGCTCCACCGCGAGCCGGGCGCGCCCGGCGTCGGCCACGAGCTGCGCGAGGACCACGGCGAGCCCCGCGATCAGCAACGCGAGCCGGTGGCTGGTGTGCGTCGCAGTCTCGGCGGTCGCGCGCTCGGACATCCCGGACGTCACGGCCAGCGCGATGCTCGCGATGATCAGCGCGACCGCGAGCGGCAGCAGCGCGGCGATCTGCAGGCGAACCATCCGCCCGTAATAGCCGGCGGCGCCGGACAGCAGCGCGCGAAACCTGGGACGCGCGTCGGACTCCGCCACGACGAGCGCAGCCCCGGCGAGGAACGGCGCGAGCAGCGCGGCGAGCACCAGGCTGGTCCAGATCCCGGCCGGAAGCCCGGCCGCGGCGGGCGTCATCATCGCCTTGGCCAGCCCGGCGAGCGCGGCCGAGTCGAGCGACGCGGAAAGCTCGCGCCACCGGGTCGAGTGGTCGAACAGCCCACCGAGGAAGCCGAGCAGCGGGATCAGCGTCGCGATCGCCGCCGCCCACAGCGCGACCGGCGAGAGCATCAGGAGCCGCCACTGCAGCGGGCGCCGCAGCGCGCGGCCGATCAACGAGAGGATCCTCATAGCGAGCTCACCAGCGAGAGCAGGATGTCGACCCAGGTCGTGGCCTCCACCGCCATCCGCGTGGCGGGGAAGCGATGCGGCTCGCGGGTCCGGCCGTCATCGAGCTTGTTGACGTCGAGCAGGACGGTGCCGCCGGGATCCAGGCGCGCCTGGGTCACCCGGACCGGCCGGTCGAACACCCAGCGATGCCAGCGCTCCCCGACCGGCCACGCCACCCGTTCCTGGGTGCCGTCGGAGAACTCGACGACGACGGTCTGCGGGACCTGCGCGGCGTGGCGCTGGACGCGGACCACGCTGCGAAACGGAAACGGCCCCGCGTCGCCGCTGCCGGCCTGGAACGCCGCCCGCCGGTCCGCGATCTCGTGATCGACCTCGTCGGGCGTCCGGTCCACGGTCTTACCGTCCTTCACGTTCCGTCCGGGCTGGGGCAGGATCTCGCGGGACTCGACCTGGTCGATCTCGTCGTCGACGGCGTCGGACGCGTAGACCTGCTGGTCGAACCAGGTATGGATCGCGTCGCGATGCTCCGGCGCCGCGTCGGCGAGCGCGTCGCGCAGGTCCGCCGCGCTCGGGTGGCGATGGTGCCAGCGCGCGTAGTACAGCTTCATCCCGCGCGCGATCGCGTCGCCGCCGAGCTGGTGCTCGAGGTCGTGCATCACGACCGCGGTGCGGGGATAGACCGAGCCGTAGGTCGCCGAGCTCATCCGCTGCCACGAGCTCCCGGCCACCGGATCGGCGAGCGGTCGGCCGGCGACCCCGCTGCCGCCGAGCCACTGGAAGTCCCAGATGTGGATCGCCGGCAGCCGGAACCCGAGCCGGCCGAGCAACCCGAAGTCGAACGTCAGATCCTCGCCCTCCAGCATCCGCGAGTCCCACCACTCGTTCATGCCCTCGTCGAGGAACGGCTCCTCGAACTCGTTCGATGCCAGCAGGCCCATGAAGTAGCCGTGGCCGAACTCGTGCACGGTCACATAGCGGACCCCGGCGTCGAACATCGGGCCGGCGCCGATCGTGGTGAAGAACGTCTCGTACTCCATCCCGCCGGACTCGGTCGCGTTGAACGGCGGCACGACCACGGTCACCTGCTTGTAGGGATACGGCCCGAGCGTGCGCGAGAAGTAGCCGAGCGCATCGATCGTCGCCTGGAGCGCAGCCCGCCCCGAGCTCGCGTACTCCGGCGGGTAGAGCACCTGGACGTCGACGTGCGGGCTGCCTGCCCCGTCGTAGCCGCCGCGCAGCGGCGGCGCGAACCCGTCCCACACCGTGAACGCGGCGTCGTGCACGTCGTCCTGGTGGAAGCGATGCACGGTGCCCGCCGGGCCATCGGCGGGCTCGCCGGTCCGCCCGCCGGTCGCGCCGACCGTGAATCCCCTGGGCGCCACGATCTCCAGATCGTAGCTCCCCCAGTCCGCGTAGAACTCCGAGTGCATGTGGAACTCGTGGCAGTTCCACCGCGGGCCCTGCGCACCGCGCTCGCCGGCGAGCTCGAGCACGCCGATCTTCGGAAACCACTGGGCGACGAGGTGATAGCTGCCGAAGTACCCGGTGCGGGCGACCACGCGCGGCAGCTGATCATGGAATGCGATGTCGAGCGAGGTCTCGCCGCCGGGGGCGACCGGGCTGGGCAGGTCGACGCGGAGCACGCTGCGATCGGTCGCCGGCCCACCGTCGGGCTGGACGTAGCGCATCGTCGCGGGCTGCCCGCCCTGCGCGATCGAGCGCACCTCGATGTAGCCCGCCTGTCCGGGCTTGAGCTCGACGCCGGACCGGAACTGCCCGTAGCGCGCCTTCTCGGTCAGCCAGGTCGACCCCGGCCCTTCGAAGCCGTTGAGGTAGGTATGGAAGTACAGCGTGCGCACCGCGCGGTCGCTGCGGTTCCGCCAGCGCAGCTTCTCGCTGCCCTCGACGGTGTGCTTGACCGGATCGACGACCGCGCGCAGCTGGTAGTCGGCGACGCGCTCCGACAGCGTCGGCTCGCTGCCGCTGCGCTCGCCGCCCCACGCGCCGGGCGCGCTCGCCACGCGCACCGCGCCGGTGTCCCATCCGGCGAGCGGGATGTCGTCGCCGTCCGGGGCGGCAGCGGGCGCGCTCGGCGGCGCGGCGGCTTCGCCCGGCACGGTCGCCGGTACCTGGGCCGCGCGCCCGTGCGCGACCACCGCGAGCAGCCCGCACGCGGCGAGCCCGGCCGCGATGGCTGCTCTGCCGGGTCGCCGAGTGAAAGACACAGGAACTCGCATCGAGACCTCCGAGCTGGGGAAGACGCCCCGCGAACGTCGCACGAGGCGGGCGGATCGTTCACGGAATCGGCGCCTGATCGACAGCGCGTGCGTGGGCTGGCGCACTGCGCTAGAGATGGCTGCCCGAGCCACCCGCGCCGGGAGGCGGGTCGATCCGCATCGTGATCATCGCCTTCATGCGACCGCCGGTGGGCGGCGGCGGCAGGGTCAGGCTGAACGCCGACTCGCGGAGGCACTCGAACAGCAGCGGGTCGGCGACCTGGCTGCTCGGCGCCGGCTCCGCGACGTCGACCACCGCGCCGAGCTGCTCGTCGGCGACCGTCTCCATCGACAGCGCGATCGTACCCAGTTGGCCACTGGTACGGTACACGGCGACCGCGCCAGGTCAGATCGCATGCCGCCGCTTCACCGTGCTCGCGTCACGCGCTGCTCAGGCAATTTTCATGGATCGGCCCGCCGCCCCACGCTGCCACACACCCGAGCCAGATTGCTCTCACGAGGTCTGGGGGTGAACGCTTGTGAACGTGGGCCTTCCGTGCAAGATGACCCTGTGATCGAGAGTGCCTGTCGCCCCCTCGCGTACACGTGGCCTGGCCAGCTGGACGCGGAGCAGCAGCATTCATGACCCGCGAGAAGCTGCTCGACGGCCGGTTCGAGCTCGAGCAACCGATCGGCACCGGCGGCATGGGCACGGTGTTCCGCGCCCGCGATTCGCTCTCCGGCCAGACGGTGGCCGTCAAGATCATCTCCGACGGGCAAGGCCACCTCGCCGAGCGCTTCGCGCGCGAGGTCAAGGTGCTCGCGGAGCTGTCCCACCCCGGCATCGTCCGCTACATCTCTCACGGCGTGACGGCTGCGGGGAAGCAGTTCCTCGCCATGGAGTGGGTCGACGGCGAAGACCTCAAGACCCGCCTGGAGCGGGGGCCACTCACCCTCGGCGAGTCCGTCACCCTCGCGACCCGGGTCGCCGAGGCGCTCGGCGCCGCGCACGCGCGCGGAGTCGTCCACCGCGATCTCAAGCCGTCCAACCTGATCCTCCCCGAAGGTCGCGTCGACCTGGTCAAGGTGCTCGACTTCGGCATCGCCCAGCGCGAGAGTAAGACCCAGCTCACCCAGACCGGCACGATGCTCGGGACCCCCGGCTACATGGCGCCCGAGCAGGCCCGCGCCAGCGGCCAGATCGACGCCCGCGCCGACGTGTTCGCGCTCGGCTGCGTGCTGTTCCAGTGCCTGACCGGCGTCCCGCCGTTCGACGGCGATACCACCGCCGCGGTGCTGGCCAAGATCCTGTTCGGCGCCGCGCCGCGGGTGAGCGAGCGGTGGTCCGAGGTGCCCGAGAGCCTGGACGCGCTGGTCGCGCAGATGCTCGCGAAGGAGCCCGCGCTCCGCCCGAGCGATGGCGCCAACCTGGCCGCGGCCCTGGCCGCGCTCGGCCCCCTGGCGCACACCGCGCCCGCGGCGCCGCGGGAACGCACAGCGAGTCCTCGCGCGGCGGCCAGCGGCGAACGCCGGCTCCTGGCCGTCGTGTCGCTGGGCCCTACCGACCAGGACGACGAGCTGCTCGACGGCCCGCTGCGCCACGCGGTCGCGCCCTACGGCGGTCGCCTCGAGCAGCTCGCCGACGGCTCCACGGTCGTGATGCTCGACGCCGATCACCAGGCCGCGACCGATCAAGCCGCCCAGGCCGCGCGCTGCGCGCTCGCGATGTCCGCGCTCGCCAGGCATCGCCCCCTGGCGATCGCGATGGGCCGCACCGAGTCGGGACACCGGCTGCCGGAAGGCGACGTGATCGACCGGGCGTCCCGGCTGCTCGCGGACATGGCCCGGCAGCCAGGCGATCTGCCACCGATCGCGCTCGACGAGGTCAGCGCCGGCCTGCTCGACGCGCGGTTCGACGTGATCGAGCACGAGTCCCAGCTCCGGCTGCGCGGCGAGCGCGCGGTGATGCACAGCGCGCGGACGCTGCTCGGCCGGCCGACCTCGTGCGTCGGACGCGACTGGGAGCTCGGCGCGCTCGCCGGCATCCTCACCGAGTGCCTCGAGGAGCCCGCCGCGCGCGTCGTCGTGGTGACAGGGGCGGCCGGGATGGGCAAGTCGCGGCTCCGCGCCGAGTTCGTCAGCCGGGTCCGGGAGCGCCACCCCGAGGTCGCGATCTGGATCGGCCGCGGCGACTCGCTGCGCGCCGGATCGACGCTCGACCTGCTGGCCCAGGCGCTGCGCGGCGCGCTCGGCCTCCACGACGGCGAGCCGCTGTCCGCCCGCCGCGACCGGCTCCGGGATCGAATCGCCGGGTGCGCGCCGCCCGGCGACCGCGACCGGGTGGCCGCGTTCCTCGGCGAGCTCGTCGGCACGCCGGTGCCCGACGACAACGGCGACGCCGGCGCCGCGCTGCGGGCCGCGCGCCAGGACGCCCCGCTGATGAGCGAGCTGATGCGCAGGGCCTGGCTGGACTTCCTCCACGCCGAGACCGCGGCGCACCCGGTCCTGCTGGTGCTCGAAGACCTGCACTGGGGCGACTTCGGGACCATGCGGTTCATCGATGCTGCGCTGCGAGATCTGGGCAAGCAGCCGTGGATGGTGCTCGCGCTGGCGCGCCCCGAGGTGTTCGAGATCTTCCCCAAGCTGTGGGCGGAGCGCCAGAACGTCCAGGAGCTCCGGCTCAAGGAGCTCGGCCGCAAGGCCGGCGAGCGGCTGGTCCGCCAGGTGCTCGGTGACACCGTCGGCAGCGACACGGTGGAGCGCCTGGTCAAGCAGGCCGATGGCAACGCGTTCTACCTCGAGGAGCTGATCCGCGCCGTGGCCCAGGGCAAGGATGCGGCGCTGCCGGAGACCGTGCTGGCCATGGTCGAGACCCGGCTGGGCCGGCTCCCGCTCGAGGCCCGGCGGGTGCTGCGCGCCGCCAGCGTGTCCGGCGAGGTGTGCTGGGACGGCGGCGTGGTCACGCTGCTCGGCGAGGTCATGCCCGCGGCGGCGGTCGCCGAGTGGCTGGCGCTGCTGGTCGAGCAGGAGGTGCTGGTGGTGCGGCCGGACAGCCGGTTCCCCGGCGAGCGCGAGCTCGCGTTCCGCCACGCGCTGCTCCGCGAGGGCGCCCACGCCACGCTGACCGCCGACGACGAGCGGCTCATGCACCGCCTCGCCGGCGAGTGGCTGGAGCGCCACGGCGAGGCCGATCCGATGGTGCTCGCCGGCCACTTCGAGCGCGGCGGCGATGGCGCTACTGCCGCCCGCCACTACCTGCGCGCCACGCAGCAGGCGATGCAGTTCCTCGACTACCAGGTCGCCATGGCCCGCGCCGCTCTCGGCCTGGCCTGCGCGCCTCCGTCCGAGCTCCGGATCGCCCTGCTCGGCTTCCGCTGCGAGTCAGCGACCGGCGCACAGCAGGGGTCGCTGGACGAGGCCGAGGAGCTGTTGCGCCTGGCGGCGCCGGGCTCCGTCCCCTGGGCGCAGGCGATGATCGCGTACAACGCGGGGATGCTGCGCGCCGGCCGGGACGAAGAGGTCCTGGCATCGATCGCGCGGCTCCACGACGTCACCCCGGCCCCCGACGCCGCCGGAGCGATGTCGCTGGCTCTCTTCCTCGGGGTGATGTTCCTCGACCTGCTCGGGCAAGTCCGGCAGGGCACCGCGCTGGAGCAATCGTTCCTTCCGATCGTCCGCGCGCGCGGAGATCAGGAGCCGCTCGTGCAGAGGTGGTGGCACACGATCGTCGCGGACCGAGCGGCCTACGCGTACGACGACCCGTGGACCGCCTTGCAGCACACCGCGGCGCTCCAGGACATCTTCGACGCGATCGGCGGCGAACTCATCTTCGTGTCCGTGCAGCTCCATCGCGGGATGAACCAGTGGTACCTCGGCGCGCTCGAGCCCGCGGCGCAGGTCCTGGAAGCCATCCCGGTCGGGGACACGTCACTGGGCGCCGCGAGCTCGCTGCGGCGTCTCGTGCTGTCCTGGCTGTACGCCGACCTCGGCGCGCTCGCCCAGGCACGCGCCCTGGCGACCCAGCTCGCCGAGTCCGGCCGCGCGCACCACAACCGGCTGGAGGAGGGGCGAGGCCGCTGGGTCCTCGCCGAGGTGCTGCGCCGCGACGGCGATCTCGACGGCGCCGATCGCGAGATCCAGATCGCGCTCGCCAGGGGGGTGCCGCTCGAGCAACCGGGCGCCCGGGCGACGCTCGCGGCGCTCCGCCTCGCGCAGGGCCGCGCCGAGGAGGCGCTCGCTGCCGCCCAGGACGCCATGGCGCGCAGCGAGGCCATCGGCGGGTGCGGCCTGTTCCGCGGCGCGTTCATGCGCCTCGCCCACGCCGAGGCGCTCCACGCGACCGGCGCGCACGATGCCGCCGCGCGCGCGATCGCCGACGCGCGCGCGCGCCTGCTCGCCATCGCCGACAAGATCAGCGATCCAGACTACAAGGCGAGCTTCCTGGAGCGCGTCCCCGAGAACGCGAGGACCCTGACCCTGGCGAACGCCTGGCGGGGCGATTCAACTCCCTCCCGTCACGCTCCTTCGACCTGACCTATCCCTCCTGCACACCCATCGCGGATCCACGGCGGTGGCTGGGGGCGTCAGTACGACTTGGCCCACACCACGCGCCGGGCGCTCGGCTGGCCGGTGAACGGACAGGTCCCGGGCTCGCCGGGAGCGAGCGGGATGCAGCGCACGGTGACGCCGAGCTCGTCCTTGATCTGGGCCTCGAGCCCGGGATCGCCGCTGAAGTGGGTCATCGCGAAGCCGCCGTGGATCGGCGTCGGATCGTTGGCGTTCTTCGTCGGCGGCGGCGTGAAGTAGGCGTAGAACTCGTCCCGGGTGTCGATGGTGCGGGTGTGCTCGGTGCGGAACGCGACGGCGCGCTGGTAGAGCGCGTCGTGGATGCCCTGCAGCATCGCGGCGACGCCGGCGACGAACTCGCCGCGCGCCATCGACTGCTTGTCCCTGGGCTTCTTGTCGCGGCGGCCCAGGAACACCGCGTCCTTCTCGATATCCTTGGGGCCGACCTCGAGCCGGATCGGCACGCCCTTCTTGATCCACTCCCAGACCTTCCTGGCGCCCTGCACGTCGCGCGCGTCGACGTGGACGCGCACCGGCGTGCCGGCGAACTGCTGGGCCTCGATCTCGCGCGCGAGCCGGGCGCAGTGGTCGAGCACCTGCTGGCGGACCTCCGGCTTCTGAATCACCGGGATGATCACGACCTGGTGCGGCGCGAGCCGGGGCGGGCAGACCAGGCCGTCGTCGTCGCTGTGGGTCATGATCATCGCGCCGATCATGCGGGTCGAGAACCCCCACGACGTGGTCCACGC
>JBGQCL010000403.1:0-11104 GCA_041495365.1 Kofleriaceae bacterium
ATATTCGCCGGGATCGACCACGTCGGCTTCCCAGAGATGTTCCACGGCCAGTTGTAGGCGTTACACCACCACTGGAGCAGCAAGCCACCGCACGTCCCGGCGAACCCGCCGGCGAAGATCAGCAGCGGGAGGATCGTGCGCTTGATGCCCATCGCATCGTCGATGCCGTGCACCGGGAACGGGCTGTAGCAATCGAACTCGGTGTACCCGGCGGCGCGGACCTTGCTCGCGGCCTCGATCAGCTCGCCCGGGGTATCGAACTCGGCGAGCACGCCGAACAGCGGGCCCTCGCGGCGGACCGCGGTGCCGCCGTGATCACCGGAACCCGACGACCCGTGGCCGAGCGTCGGATCGGGGGTGTGTTCGTCGCTCATGGCTGGTGCTTCTTCCCCGCGTGGGCCTCGGGCATCGCGCCCTTGACCTCCGAGATCGCGATCACCGGTGCGTACCGGAAGAACAGCAGGAACAGCGTGAAGAACAGTCCGAGCGTCCCGACGAACAGCCCGACGTCGTAGCGGGTCGGCGAGTAGTAGCTCCACTGGGCCGGCAGGAACGAGCGGGCGAGCGAGGTCGCGATGATCACGAACCGCTCGAACCACATCCCGACGTTGATCAGGATGCACAGCACGAAGATCACGATCGGCGTGCGCCGGACCTTCTTGAACCAGAACGCCTGGGGCACCAGCACGTTGCAGCTCACCATGATGAAGTACGCCCACCAGAACGGGCCGAACGCGCGGTTGATGAACGCGAAGCGCTCGAACAGGTTGCCCGAGTACCAGGCGATGAAGAACTCGGTGGCGTAGGCCAGGCCGACCATCATGCCGGTCCCCAGCATGATCTTGCAGGCGGCCTCGACGTGCTCGGCCTTGATGATGTGCTTGAGGTTGAACAGGTGGCGCGCCGGGATCAGCAGCGTGAACACCATCGCGAACCCGGAGAAGATCGCGCCGGCGACGAAGTACGGCGGGAAGATCGTGGTGTGCCAGCCCGGCAGCTGCGCGGTCGCGAAGTCGAACGACACGACCGAGTGGACCGAGAACACCAGCGGGGTCGCCAGGCCGGCGAGGATCAGGTACACGCGCTCGTAGCGGTGCCACTGGCGGGCCGAGCCGCGCCAGCCCAGCGACAGCGCGCCGTAGATGATCGCGCGCAGCTTGTCGCCGCGCCCGGCGCAGCGGTCGCGGAAGCTCGCGAGGTCGGGGACCATGCCCATGTACCAGAACAGGATCGACGTCAGCATGTACGTCGTGACCGCGAACACGTCCCACATCAGCGGGCTGCGGAACTGGGGCCACATCTGCATGTCGTTGGGGTGCGGGATCATCCACCACGCGAACCACGGCCGGCCGGTGTGGAGCAGCGGGAACAGGCCGGCGCACATCACGGCGAAGATCGTCATCGCCTCGGCGGAGCGGTTGATGCTGACCCGCCAGGTCTGGCGCGTCAGGTAGAGCACCGCCGAGATCAGCGTGCCGGCGTGGCCGATGCCGATCCACCACACGAAGTTGGTGATGTCCCACGCCCAGCACACCGTGTTCGAGTTGCCCCACACGCCGATGCCGGTCATGACCAGCACGTAGATCGAGTACAGGCCGATCGCGAGCAAGGTCACCGACACCGCGAGCGCGGCGAGCCACGCCTTGTGCGGCCGCGGCGCCTCGGCGACCCACGCGACGTCGCGGGTGACCGCGCGGAACGCCTCGCGGGCCTTGCCGGCCTCGGCGTGGTGGGAGTCCATCGTTGCGTCTGCGGTGCTCATTCGTGACCCCCCTGCAGGGCGGCGGCGAACTCGGGATTCGGGTTCCGGACCCGCGCGAGGAAGCGGTTGCGCGGCTTGGTGTAGGTCTCGGGCAGCAGCGCGTAGCTGCGGCGGTCCTCGTGCAGCCGGGCGACCCGGCTGTCCTTGTCGGCGAGATCGCCGAACACGATCGCCTCGGTCGGGCACGCCTGCTGGCACGCGGTCTCGATCTCGCCGTCGGGCAGGATCGCCGTGACGCTGCCCGGGCGCTGGCCGGACCGGATCTGCGCCTTGGCGCGGATCTTCGCGTTCTGGATCCGCTGGACGCAGAACGTGCACTTCTCCATCACGCCGCGCATCCGGACCGTGACCTCGGGGTTGAACAGCAGGCGCCGGACCTTGTTGCGCGCGTCGCGCCACTCCTTGTTCCAGTCGAGGAAGTTGAATCGCCGCACCTTGTACGGGCAGTTGTTGGCGCAGTACCGCGTGCCGATGCAGCGGTTGTAGGCCATGTCGTTGAGGCCCTCGTCGGAGTGCGTGGTCGCGCCGACCGGGCAGACCTGCTCGCACGGCGCCTGCTCGCAGTGCTGGCAGGCGATCGGCTGGTGCACGACCTGCGGCTCCTCGATCGAGCCGCTGAAGTAGCGGTCGATCCGGATCCACGACATCTCGCGGTTGTTCATCACCTCGTTGCGGCCGACCACCGGGATGTTGTTCTCGGCCTGGCAGGCGACCGAGCACGCGTTGCAGCCGGTGCAGGTCGACAGGTCGATCGCCATCCCCCAGCGGTGGCCCTGGTAGTCCTTCTCCTTGAACAGCGAGTAGCCGCCCTCGCCCGGGCGATCGGTGTTGCCGGCGTTGCCGAGGTCGTTGAAGAACTCCTCGGGCTCCTCGGCCCGCCAGTGCTTGTCCGCGTTGAGCTCGCTCTGCCGGGTCTCGACGATCAGCCTGGGCAGCCGCTCGTCGAGGCCCTTGGCGTTGACGTGGGTCGCGTCGCGGGCGATCTCGGGCCGGCCGCCGATCCCGGTGCGGATGTCCCAGTGCTCCTGGATGTTCGCGAGCGTGTACGGCGTGCCGGTGGCGGTGACGGTGGCCTTGCTCGCGACGTCCCAGCCCGTGGTGGTGCGGACCTTGTACGTGTCCCAGCCGACGCGGCGATGCTCGTTGCCGCCGACCCGGCCCGCCGCGGTGCGCCCGCCGCCGAGCACCAGGCCGATCGAGCCCTTGGCCTGGCCGGGGATCGTGTAGCAGGGCAGCTCGACCTCCCTTGCGTGCTCGCCGTCGCCGATCTTGACCTTGATCAGCGTGTCGTTGTCCAGCCCCAGGCCGAGCGCGGTGCTCGCGCCGACCAGCGCGTAGTTGTCCCACGTCACCTTGGTCATGAAGTCGGGCGTCTCCCACAGCCAGGCGTTGTTGGCGAACCGCCCGTCGTAGGTGAAGCTCGACTGCACGAACACGACCTCGAGGTCACCGTTGGTGCGCAGCGAGCCGGCCTGCTGGCCGGAGGTCAGCGGCGGGACCTGGAACGCGACCGGCGTGGCCGCGGTCGCGGCGGCGAGCTCGGTGCCGGCCACGAACCCGTCGTGCACGTTCTGCTTCCAGCTCGCCTCGAAGCCGAGCTCCTTGTGAACGCCGCGGACCAGGTCCTCGCCGCCCTTCTCCTCGCCGAGCAGCAGCGACAGGAGCTCGATCGCCGACAGCCCGCCGTACAGCGGCGCGATCAGCGGCTGGGCCAGCGCGATCGTGCCGTCCCAGGTCCGGACGTCGCCCCACGCCTCGAGGAAGTGCGCACGCGGCACGTGCCAGCTCGACGCCAGCGAGGTCTCGGTGCGGTACTCGTGGAGGTGGACCGAGGTCTTGACCTTGCCGAGCGCCGCGGCGAAGTCGAGATCGGCCGGCGCGTCGTACACCGGGTTGCCGCCGAGCATGATCAGCGTGCCGACCTGGCCGGCGGCCATCGCGCGGGTGAGCTCGGTGATCGCGCGCAGGTGGCTCGGCCGGTCGCCGTCGGGATCCTCGACGTAGTCGAGGGTGGCGCCGGGCGCGCCGATCGCCTGGTTGATCCGCGCGACCAGGGCGTGGACCTCGGGCGGCTGGCGCCGGCCGGCGATCACGACCGCCTTGCCGTGGTTCGCCTTGAGCTCGTCGACGAGGAACCGCAGGAACCGCTCGACCTTGAGCTCGCGGAGGAACTCGGCGGCCGGCGCGGTGCCGCCGGACAGCCGGGCGTCGAGCGCGATCGCCAGCGGCAGGGCGAGCTCGGCGCGCAGCGCGAGCCGGTGGTCGGCCATCGCGCCGGTGTTGGTGAACACGCTCTCGATCGACCACAGCCGGTTCATCTTGCCGATCCCGAGCGAGCCGTTCTGGCGCCGCGATCGCGCGAAGTCGCGGCTGTACTTCATCGCGGCCGGATGCTCGAGGAACAGGTCGCAGTCGAGCGCGACGATGGTCTCGGCGCGATCGAGCCGGGCGATCGGGCGCAGCGGGCGGTCGAACGCCAGCCGGGTCCCGGCGCGCTCGTTGTCCCACGACAGCGGCTCGTACTCGAACCACCGCACGCCCTGGCCGAGCAGCCGGGTGCGCAGCGCGCGCAGGGTCGGCGACGACGACGCCTCGCCGAGGATGGCGGTCTGGGCGAGCCCCGCGCGCAGCTGAGGCAGCGCGGCGCGAAACGCGTCCATCGACGAGCCGGTGCCGTGATCCGCGGTCGGGTTCTGCGCGCGGTCCGGGTCGTAGAGGTGGAGGATCGCGGCCTGGACGAACGCCGAGCAGCCGGCGCGGCGCTCCGTGCCGGGCACGACGCCGCCGCTGGCGAACGGGTGCTCCGGGTTGCCGTCGAGCTTGATCGGCCGGCCCTCGAACGACGTCGCGAGCAGGGCGTGGCCGACCCCACCGAGCTCGTACGCCGTGGCGTACTGCTGGGTCATGCCCGGGACCTGGTCCTCGGGGCGCCGCGCGAGCGGGACGATCTCCTCCTTCTCGTAGCGCCGGCACGCGCCGACCCCGGCGAGCGCCATCGACGCGCCCATCAGGTGGAAGAAGTTGCGGCGCGACAGCGGATCGCGCGCCGGCTGGTCCGCCCCGGCGGGGAACTCGTGACCGCTGCGTCCGACCTGGAACGCCGCCTTGCCCTCGAGCTCGCGCAGCGACTTCCAGTAGCCGTGGACGGGCGTCGGGGGAAGGTCGGCGAGCGGCGGGGCAGCATCGTGCTCGCCGTGCTCGCCGTGCTCGTCGTCGTGATCCGCATCGTCACGCTCCGCGTCGTGCTCGTCGCGATGCGCGTCCGTGGCGTGAAGCTCTTCGTCTTGGGACATCGTCGGGTCCTAGCGATGGCAGGTCGAGCAGTTGGTGGGCGGGTTGACACCGTTCTTCTTGCGGACGTCCTCGCCCTCGCCCGGTTGGGGCTGATAGCCCATCTTGGTGACGTTCTCCGGGTTGCGGAGAAACGGCGTCGGGTCGCGGTGGCACGCCAGGCACCACTCCATGGTCAGCGGCTTGGCCTGGTAGACCTTGACCATCTGGTCGATCCGGCCGTGGCACGACTCGCAGCCGACCGCCGCGTTCACGTGCGCGCTGTGGTTGAAGTACACGTAGTCCGGCAGGTCGTGGACCCGCGTCCAGTGCACCGCCTCGTCCTCGGCAAACGCCTGCCGGACCGGCAGCAGCAGGTCGGAGTCCTTCTTGACCGTGGAGTGACAGTTCATGCACGTCGCCGCCGGCGGCACGGCGGCCTTGCCGGCGCGCTCGACGGTCGAGTGGCAGTACCGGCAGTCCAGCCCGAGCTCACCGGCGTGCAGGGCGTGGCTGTACGGGACCGGCTGATCCGGCTGATAGCCGATCCGGATCGCCTCCGGGGTCACGCCGTATGCGACCAGCGCCACCAGGTACACCGGCGCACCGAGGACCAACAGATTGATCCACCGTTTGAGCGTCTCGGTCCATTCGGGGAATATGAAACGCGGCATGAGGGTTCCTGCGTTGGGGCGCAACGGTACGGTGCCGTATGCGAGAGAGAGCTATGCACCACATGGAGAGCACATCCCGCAAGCCTGTGGCGTAGGTTGGGGGAGCGGCGTCTCGTCGCACACTCGCAGATCGAGCAGCCTGGCGCTACGCCGGCACTCGACGCTTCCGTCGCGAGGCCCGCGGCCTAGAATTCGCAACCGCTCACCATTCCGCGACAGAATGCCGCAGGAATTGCGTCGTGGCGCGCGCATGAGACGCACATGACGTTCGCTCGCCGGGTCAGACGTGGCACGCTGCCTCGGCCGTGACGACGGTTGTCGTGCTCGCCCTGATCCTCGCGCTGCTTGTCGTCGCGCTGGTCGCAGTATGGCGGTGGCGCAAACCAACCGTCGCACCGGAACTGGTCGAGGCACTGGAGGGCGTCGTCCCGGTCCCGGGCTCGACCGAGCGTGGCCCACCGCTGCCGGTCGTGCTGGTCCACGGACTTTTCGGATTCGACCGGATCGGCGTCCCGGGGGTCCGGTTCGACTACTTTCGCGGCATCGCGCGCCACCTGGAGACCCTGGCCTGTCACGCACACGCGGTCCGGCTGCCCGCCGCGGCCTCGGTCCCGGAGCGCGCGCGCGAGCTGGTCGCCGCGATCGACGCGCTGCCCCATCCCCGCATCGACCTGATCGCGCACAGCCTGGGCGGCCTCGACGCGCGCTACGCCCTGACCCACCTGGGGCTGGCGCGCCGCGTCCGCTCGCTGGTCACCGTGGGCACGCCGCATCACGGCACGCCGCTCGCCGATCTCGCGCTGCGCGGACCGCTCGACTGGGCGCGCCGGATCGTCGGCGCGCTCGGCGTGCCGATCGAGGCGCTCGAGTGGCTCGGCACCGACGCGCTCGCCGCGTTCAACGCCCACGTGATCGACGTCCCGGGCGTGCGCTACACCTGCGTGGTCGGCGGCATGCACCGCGACGACAGCGTCGTGCCGCTCGCGCTGATCCCCGCCCACGCCTACCTGCGCCGGGTCGCCGGGCCCAACGACGGCCTGGTCCCGATCGCCTCGCAGTACTGGGGCGAGACCCTGGCCGAGATCGAGGCCGATCACTTCGCGCAGATCGGCTGGCGAGTCGACGTGCGCACGACGTTCGACGCGCTGGGCCTCTACGCCTTCGTGATCGCGCGGCTCGGCGACGCACCGCACGCCGCGGCGAGGCAGGGGCGGTTGGCCGCGGGGCGCGCGTGACCGCGGCATGGCAGCCGCCGCCCCCCGAGCTCGCGCTGGCCGGCGCTGGCGTCCACGTCTGGCGCGTCGCGCTCGACCCGCCGGCCGAGGCGGTCGCGGCGCTGGCGCACACGCTGAGCGACGACGAGCGCGGCCGCGCGGCGCGCTTCCACTTCGACCGCGATCGCATCGCATTCACCGTCGCCCGCGGTGCCCTGCGCACGCTCGCCGGCCGCTACCTCGCCGCGCCGCCGGCGCGCCTCGCGTTCGGCTATCGCGAGCGCGGCAAGCCGTACCTGACCGCGTCCGCCGGGTTGCGGTTCAACGTGTCGCACTCGGGGCAGCGCGCGCTGCTGTGCTTCGCGCGCGATCGCGAGGTCGGGGTCGACATCGAGCTCCGGCGCGAGCTGTCGGACCTGCTCGCGCTCGCCCGCACGGCGTTCTCGCCCGCCGAGTACGCCGCGCTGTGCCGCCTGCCGGAGGCCGCGCACCCCGACGCGTTCTTCGCGTGCTGGTCGCGCAAGGAGGCGTTCATCAAGGCGACCGGCGAGGGCGTGGCGCAGCTCGCCGCGTTCGACGTCAGCCTCGCTCCCGGCGAGCCGGCGCGGCTGCTCCGCGTCGACGGCGAGCCGCCGGGCGCGCCGCGCTGGTCGATCCAGGACCTCCCGGCGACCCCCGGCTATGCGGCGGCGCTGGTCGTCGAGCGCGCCGATGGCGCCGCCCCCCGGCTGGCGTGCTGGGACTGGCCCGCCGCGGGGCCGACGGGGTGACGCGATGCGCGGCCGCGCACGGCGCGCACCGTGCGAATGCGCGCAGCGCTATGTTCACGTTAGATCGGCAGGAAGCTGGCCTGGCGCTCGTTCGACACCGGACCGGCGGACACGCGCGAGCAGTCGCGGGGCAGGTAGTCGCTCCGACATCCCGGAAGCGCGGTGACGACCTGGATCCCGCGCAGAGCTCGCGGCGAACCCCGCGGTCAGGACGCCCTGGTCCGCTGCCGCGCCCACCACGCCTTGTTCGAGCCGCCGAGCTGGAAGTACGGCGGCCGCTCGGTGAGCTTGCGGGTCTCCAGCCACAGCCGCTTGAGGAAGCGCTTGCGGCCCGGCTCGGGGTGGTCCTCGAACGCCGTCCGCGCGTGCAGCACGTGATAGTTATTGATGAACTGCATATCTCCGGGCTGGAAATCCATGTAGACGTTGAAGTCCGGATCGCGGCACAGCCGATCCAGCAGGTCGAACGCCTCGCGCTCCGCGGCGGTGACCGCCGGCACGCCCGGGTGGCGCCGCGCCGACTCGATGTACGGCCGGATGTAGCGCACGAACAGCCGATCGTCGTGCCGCGTGAACACCGGCACCTCGTAGGTCGGTGCGCGGCCGGGCTGCTCCTCGCCGCGGAAGTCGTAGATCATCGGCTGGTACAGCACCGCGGCCAGGTCGGGCCGCGTCCGCACCATCTCGTTGTGCGCCAGCACCGCGTTGGCCACCGTGCTGAGCCCGCCCGACCTGGCCTTGCGCAGGCACATCAGGCCGACCAGGTCCGAGCCGTCGGAGTGGTACGGCATGCCGACCGGCCCGAGCTCGTTGCCGCGCGACGTCGGGTCGGAGCCGTAGCGCCCCTGGTCGGTCACGTCGCCGAGCAGGTGGCCGTGCTTGTTCTGCGGCCACGGCGTGCCGAGGTGCGTGCCGATGCCCCAGTAGATCGCGCTCGCGTCCGCGTCGGTGTAGCGCTCGGCCGGCAGCCCGCTGATCAGCTGAAACCCGCGGCCGTCGATCAGCTCGTCCTCGAACGCGGCGAGCTTGTCCGCCAGCGCCGGCAGCGGGAAGTCGTCGCGGGTGATGTCGAGCACGTCGGCGCAGCGCGCCTTCGCGTGGGCGAGCGCCGCCTCGAGCTCGGCGACCTCGGCGTCGCTCAGCCGGTACGTCCAGCGCGACCGATCGGCGACGTGGGGCGCGCGCCATTCGGCGTGGGTCTCCAGCGGCTCGAGCGCCGGGGTCGGAGCGATGTGGGTGGCCATGGTCAGTTCCTCCTCGGTTGTGCGCCGCGCACCAGCTTGCCGGGCAGCGCGCCGGTCGGCTCGCCGCCGCGGTACGTCACCGCGCCGCTCACCACCGTCGCGACGTAGCCCTCGGCCGTCTGCATCAGCCGCCGGCCGCTCGCCGGCAGGTCGTGCACGATGTACGGCCGGCGCAGCCGCAGCCGGTCGAAGTCGATCACGTTGAGGTCGGCCTTCATCCCGGGCCGCACCAGCCCGCGATCGCCGAGGCCGACCGCCGCCGCGGTGTCGTGGGTCTGGCGCTTGATCAGCCACGGCAGCTCGAACCGCCCGTGCGCCCGGTCGCGCCCCCAGTGGGTCAGCGCGTACGTCGTGAAGCTCGCGTCGCAGATCGTCCCGACGTGCGCCCCGCCGTCGCCGAGCCCGGCCAGCGTCGCGTCGTGCGCCATCATCGCGCGCACCGCGTCGAGCGACTGCTCGCTGAAGTTGTGCAGCGGGAAGTACAGGATCTCGCGCCCGTCGTTGTCCAGCAGCCAGTCGTACGCAAGCTCGGCCGGCGGCCGCCCCGCGCGCTCGGCGTGCGCCGCGACGCTCTGCCCCGGATCCGGCTCGTAGTCCGGCGGATCGCCGAGCCGGAACAGCTTGTGGTAGCTCTTCGCGATGTAGCGCACCGTCGCGTTCGACGACTGCGCGGTCTCGCCGAGCAGCCGGCTCCGCAGCTCCGGATCGCGCAGCGCCCGCACCCGCTCGGCCAGCGGCTGCTTCGCGATCGCCCGGTAGCTCGGGCACGCGACGAACGGATGCAGCGTGCAGTCCAGCCCGAGCAGCACCCCGATCGGCCGCGGCGCCACCTGCCCCTTGATCGGCAGCCCGCGCGCCTGCGCCCCCTCGATCCGCGCCAGCAGCTCCTTCCACCGCCCCGGGTCGCCGTCGTGCTGCGCCAGCGAGATCGTCATCGGCCGCCCCGCGTCCTCGACCATCCGGCAGAACCGCGCGAACTCGCCATCGAGGTCGTCGAAGTCCGAGATCATCTCGATCACCCCTGCCCCCGCGCGCCGCAGCCCCGCCGCGATCCCGCGCAGCTCGGCCTCCGCCGCCGCCAACGTCGGCGTCGGCGCCCCCTTGCTCGTCCGGTGCTGCACCGTCCTCGACGACGTGAACCCGAGCGCCCCGGCGCCCAGCGCCTCTGCCACCACGTCCGCCATCGCCGCGATCTCCGCGTCGCTCGCGACCTCGCGGTTCGCCCCGCGCTCGCCCATCACGTACACCCGCACCGCCCCGTGCGGCACCTGCGCGCACACGTCGATGTCGTGCGGCATCCGCTCGATCGCGTCGAGGTATTCGGGGAAGCTCGACCACGTCCACGGCAGCCCCTCGTGCAGCGCCGCGCCGGGGATGTCCTCGACCCCCTCCATCAGCTCGATCAGCATCTCGTGGTGCGCCGGCTGCACCGGCGCGAACCCGACGCCGCAGTTGCCGAGCACCGCCGTCGTCACGCCGTGCAGCGACGACGGCGCAAGCCGCGAATCCCACGTCACCTGGCCGTCGTAGTGGGTATGGATGTCGACGAACCCGGGCGTCACCAGGCAGCCCGCCGCGTCGATCTCCTCGCGCCCCGCGGCGCCGACCGCGCCGACCTCGGTGATCACGCCGCCGGCGACCGCCACGTCCGCGCGAAACGGCTCGCCGCCGCTCCCATCGATCACCGTGCCGTTACGAAGGACGAGATCCGGCCTGTGCGCCATACGAGACTCCCGCTTGAGGTGCGCGCATCGTCGCGCAACGCCTGGGAAAGTCAAGGATTACCGACCGCTCGGCAAGGGGTACCCCGGCGCTCTCGAGCTCCGGACCGGCCGGAAGTCGAAACGCCCCGGCGGCACCTCAGATCGCGGCGACCCGCGGACTGAAAACCCGCGTGTCGTTGGTTCAATGCAGGGCCCTGGGCACCAACAAGACCGCCGATCTCGTCGCGCCATCCAGCGGGTCGCGCTGTGACCGCCGATGGCGGCCTACGTATGTACGTAGCCACGACGCCGGCTCGCAGCAAGGGCGCGCGCGCGGCGGCGATTCGCCCTGTGAAGTAGTGGCCGATCACGTTGTACGTATCGGCGCATGCGGCAGCCTGATCGAGCGGCTCGCGTCGCGTCTTCCCATGCCCGACAACGCGTGCCGTACGGAAGTCAAACCCGCG
>JBGQCL010000404.1:0-11104 GCA_041495365.1 Kofleriaceae bacterium
AGCACAGCGACAACGTCGGCCATCCATGGGCCGATCGGAGGCCGTGGCGCCGGGACGGAGGCGGACGCGCACTCCTGGTCCTGGCTCGTCGGCTTGGGGGCATAGCAGTGACACCGGCCGCACAATCCGTCGCCGCGCGCACGAGCGCTGAACAGCAGCCGAGCGCCGCAGCGAGAACAAGTCGCGTCGTGCGGATGCGGCGTCTCGGGTGGCTCGGCGACCTGGGCACGCAGATCAGCGACGGAAGCAATCATCGCCGTCATCGACATCGCACCCGGCATCAGCCCAAGCACGACGGCCATGTGCCTCTCGTGCCTGTCCAGCAGGTCATGCAGCAGCCGGATCGCACCGCCGTTCAGTTGGCGGGCTGCTTCAATCTCTGCGATGCCCGCGTGACATACCGCCTGCCGCTCGTCCTCGGTCATCTCAGCCCAGGGCTTCATGGGTTGGCCACCCCGTCTGCGTCAAGCGCCGAGTCGAGCCGATTGCGTGCCGATGTCAGGGCCTTGCGCGCCTCGGCGTCTTGCTCCTTGGCTCGACGCAGGTCAGCGTCGCACCGGCCAACGCGCTCCCATGCCTCGCGATGCTCACGGCTGGCCTTCTGGTACGCGGCCATCGCCGCGTCAACCTCGCTGGTCGGCGGTACGCTCACTTGCCACCTCCCGCGTCATCGACCGGCTCGACCTCGTCGTGGTGACTCCGGTAGTCGCACATGCTCGGCGACCAACCGTCTTCGCGAAATCGCAGCGCGCCGCCTGGCTCGACCGCGACGCACCGCGCGATCTTGCCGTCCCAGCTGAGCAGGCGGAACAGCTTGCCGATGCGCGGATCGGGTACCGGCATACGCCGATCGATCTCGGCGGCGATCGCGAGGCGGGCTGGGTCGGCAGCCAGCGCGGCAATCAGATCGCTCGTCTTCATGATCCCGATGATGTCGCTCACGACCGCCACTCCCTCGCCACCGCGGCCCAGCGGGCGCGCATCCGCACACGGAACCCGTACCACCACCAGTGCGCGGTGAACCGCGCAACGCGCCAGCGGTGACCGACCGTGTGTCGAATCGCCTCCCACCGGGTGCTGGGCCTAAGACCATCGCGAGTAACTGTCAGCATTCATTCTCCATCTCTGGTCACGATCACCCAGTAGAACGCCCCCTCGTCCGCCAGCCCCAACCCCCGCTCGGCCAACCCTCTCCGCAGCGGATCGAGGTCCGGCGGCTTGGGATCCTTGCCCGTCTCGCGCCTGCCGCTGGTCACATCCAGCGGCGGCGCGTAGACGTAGAGCCCGGCGCGGGCCGCGGCGGCGATCCGGGCGGCGTCGGAGGCCCGCTTGTAGGTGAGGGTGTCGTCGTCCTCGGGGTCGGCGGTCGGCCGGGCTGACTCCCCCGGCCGCGGCCCGTGACGCTGCTGGAAGTGACCGAGGCGCTCGAGGATGTCGCCGGTCCGCCGGGTCATGCTCTCACCCACCCCGGCCGTCTCACGTTCGGCCCGCTCGCGATCGCTTGCATGCATCTGCCGTGCGGCCGGCTCGGCCAGCATCTTGATGGCCTGCTCGAACGTCTCGAAATCTCTACGGACGTGCCGCACGTCCTGGAGGTTCAGCTGCCACTTCGGCTGCTGGCCGCGCTTCTGCTGACCGCGGTACCGCACGCGCCCGTTGGGGCCAGTCATGTCGCGACTGGTGGCGGCGGCGATCGCGGCAGAGCGACCTACAACACCACCGACACCACCGTCGGAAACTTTGATCCGCCGCCGCTTGATTCTACAGGGCAAACACGCCGTCGAGTCAGGCGTTGCCGGTGCCGGATTGCTACCGGGACACCAAATACAGAGCCCGGCCGCCCGGCGCTCGGCTCGCTTGCGATTGATCCACTCGCTATCCGTCTGCTTCTTTCGCCGCAGATGTTTAGTGCAGAGCTGCGAATCATCCCGCGCCTGACGCTTGCAGCCATCGCGCGTGCAGCGCCGGGACAGCTTGCGCGCCTGGTAGTCACTGGTCGACTCAGTCTCGGCTCGCGCGGTCGCCTCAACCACTGCCTGGCGGCCTCGCATCTTGGTACATGTCCCACCTTAGCCAATCCGGAGCCGTAACGGAACACCGAGGACGGTGCCGGGCGTGTTGTAGGTCAGCCCGGAGCGACGACGTTCAGCGCGCTGGCCGCGTGCGCGCCGCGAAGTCCAGCCGGTACAGCGCCCGCCAATGCTCAGATCCGGCCTCGAGCCCCCAACGCATGATCGTGCTGCCGCCCGGTGCGCGCGGAGCGGACGGCGTCACTTCGGGTAACCGAATCCGCACCCTACCGCGCTACGGCTTGCAGACCCAGCTGTACTCACCTGGACACGGCCAGCCGTCGATCGCCTCGGACGTCGCCAGCCGGCCGCCGGCCGCGCGACCGAGCTCGAGAGCGCTGAGCCGCCGCACCGTGTCGGCGCGCAGCGCGAAGCGACGGGTGGTGCCCTTCACGGGGTGCTCGGCGGGGTCAGCGCGTCGATCGCGGCCTGGACCTTGACGGTCTCGGCCACTGCGGCGTCGACGGTCTCACCGAGCGTGGCCGCGGCAGCGGTGTCGCCGGCCTGGAGCGCGGAGATCTGCGCCTGTGCCGCGGTGAGCGCCTGCTGGAGCGTGGTGACGACCGGCTGGACGGCGGCGAGGAACTGGTCGACCTTGGCGTCGAGGGCGTTGAGGGCGGTCTTGGTGTCGGTTGCGGTAGCCATGAGGGTATCGAGCCTTTCGAGCAGGAGTAGGAGGAGCTGGCGATCGGAGAGCTGCGCCGGGTCCGTGTAGGTGACGCTGAACGCCATGGACAGGGTGTAGCGCACCGCGGCGCCAAGGTCGATAGGCTGCGGCTGGAAACGGCAAGCAGGTTGCAGGTGCGGGAGGCGTGCAGGTGCGGGAGGCGTGCAGGTGCGGGAGGCGTGCAGGTGCGGGCTTGAGCTGGCCCCACACGCAGGGCATCTCTGGCCAGGCGAACTCGCCCGGTCTCGCGAGGTAGACGAATGATCCGAGAATGCTGCTATAGCAACGACCCACCGCCCCTGACCGATGCGGAGTACAACCGCCAGCTCGCGGAGATCGAGGGCGACGCGTGGTGACCGACGCCGACCTCGTCGCCGCAGCGCACGCCCTCGGCGCCCGCGACGTCGCCGCACTGCCAGCCGGCGGGATCGTCATGCTCCGCACCGTGCTCCGCGACGCGCAGCGCATGCGGTGGGAGGCGTTCACCGCCGCGGTCGCGCTCGACGCGCTGTTTCCGCGCCCTGGGTGCACGTGGCGCGCCGTCTGCTGCCTGTGCGTCGACGCGCTGGACGTGGCCGACAGCTCCGAGCTCGAGGCGCACCGCGTCAACCGCGACACCGGACACGACACCGGCTGCTGCTCGTTCTGCGGCTACGCCGGGCGGAACACGCTGGTGGCTGCGGTGCCGGATGCGACGTTCCGCGCTGGCATCTGTCGTTGACGGGTTGACAACCGCCACCCCAAGCCCCATACTGATCCTCATGACGACCAACCTCCGAGACCTCGCCCTGGAGCCCCGCGCGATCGCCGTCCTCGTCGCCCTGCGCAGCGGACCGCTCACCCTGCAGGCGGTCAGCACCCGGATCTCCGATCGCCAAAACGACGAAACGGAGGTGCTCATCCGCGACATGATCGACCTCCGCCTCGTCGCGTGGGTCGGCTCGGTCTCGCTCCACCTCGACCACGACGGGCTCGGCTGGCTGCAGAGCAAGGGTCTGGACGCGAGCCCTGGCGCGGTGCAGGCGTTGTACGCAGCAACCGACGCGCAGGCGGTGCGGTCGTGAGCAAGCGTCACCAGGTCCAGATCTTCACGTCCGTGCCTGGCAAGACCTGGGCATCGTGCTCGACCTGCGGGCGCAGGTCGAAGCAGGGAACCCGCGCAGCGGCCGAAGCGTGGATGACGCGGCACGTGGACGAGGAGCTGGCGGTGCCAGGCCGAACGGTCCGCCCATGACCACCCGCCTGACCCTCCTCGAAGCCGCTGCCGCCTCCGGGCTCTCCTACCGCCAGGTCTACCGCCGGGTCGTCGTGCATCGCGTCATCCCCAGCGAGCGCGATGGCCAGAGCTACACGATCGCCGCCGAGGACGTGCACCTGCTCCAGCCGCGCCCGCCGCCGAAGGATCCGAGGCCGGGAATCACGCTGCGGCCGAGCGTGAAGCAGGCGCGGATCTGGAAGCGCGCCGCGGGCCGGGGGCGGACGGTGAGCAGCTGGCTGCTCGAGCTGGCTAACAAGGCCAGCGGGTGGGAGGGGTGAGTTGCGCCTCGAGCTGCTGCATCCAGCGATCCCGACGACCCTGGCCATTGAGGCTCAGCCGCCGACGCTCGCGGTGACCGTCAAGTCGCGCGATCGCAACGCCGGGCACTGGGTGTGCGCGGCGTGGGTCCATGAGCGCCGAGCAGTTCCGCGACCTGTGCCACGAGGTTGGCGACAAGCGCGCCAACCTCGACAGCTGCCACGACAGCGAGGCGCCCACCGTCGCCGCGAGGCTGCTGCAACTCGTCGTGGAGCTCCGCAGTGCGACGCTCCGACGCGCCTCGCGGGATCTCGAGCTGCTGCGCGATCGCACGATCGACGCTGCCCTGCTGGCGCATGCTCGGCGCGGATACAGCGAGGCGGCACCGTGACCTGCACGTGCGGAGAACCCCCGTTCTCGGGGCACTACCTCTGGTGTGCGCGGCTCTACGGCCAGCGCGACTACCGAGCAGCTCGCTCGGGAACGATCACCGTGGAGGAGCTGGAGGCTGTCCTCCGTGGTTCGTCGCCGGACCGAGCAGACGTCATTCGTCGAGCGATCGTCGGCGACGCCGACGCGCGCAAGATCGTCTGTGACGAGCTCAACCGCAGCGCAGCGCTGGTCCGCCCATGACGCCCATCCTCGGCCCCGACGGCCTCTGGCGTGCCCTCGTCACGGTCCGCGGCGGTCCCGCCGTGCAGGTCGTCGAGCTGCTCGCGCCCGCTCGCCCGCCCGTGGACGGCAGCTCTGCCCGCTGGGCGGCCAGCGACAGCGAGCGCGCGCCCGTCTACCCTGAGCTGTGATTGGGCCACCGGGGGCTCGCTCACCTCCACCTGGTGAGATCCGCTCGGAGGGCCAGCGATCACCACCTCGTTGAGGCCCTCGACGGACGTGACGTGCGCATTCGCACTCGCGACGCGATGCGACACGTCCTGCGCCGTACGGATCAACTCCTCCGACCACCCCAACGACCTCAACAGGTTAGCATCAATCATGTTGGCACCAACACGTTTACCTGGGAGGTCGCCTAGGAACAAAACAAAAACCGCCCAGAATGGGCGGCATTGCTTGAGTTAGACGGAGGGTGACCCTCAGACAAACCCGGGAAGGTCCTGAGGTTACCAAGCGCCAACCCGCCCGTCAAGGATAACCCATTGGCGCAGTAAAGGTACCTGGACAAATGCGCGTCACATAGACGAAGGAGGGCCCTCGATTTCGTCGAGGGCCCTCCGCTTTTTCGGAGTGTGCGCGATGGCGAGCGCGCAGCCTCAAAGGTCCGCGCTCGCCTGCAGATCCCGCCGCTAACGGCTGCACTCCCCCCGCTGCCTCTAAATTCAGCCGGATGCCTCTAAATCGGGCCTCGAGAGGGGATTTAGGGGCAAAGCCCACCCAATCACGAGCTGAGCGTGGTCGGTTCGCGTGCGGACGCCGACCTGGTCAGTATCGTCCGCGTGCTCCTACTGCTGCATTCGGATGCGGACCCGCACGCCTGCCTGGCGTGCAGTGTAGCACAGTGCTCGGCCGGATCATGCTGCGCGTGGCGTAGCACTGCGCGGTGACGCGGGCGGTGAGCATGGCGTGGAGTGCGGTGCTGAATTCCTGGAAACTGTCGGTGGTCATGGTCTCCTTGGGGTCTACGAGTGCGTGGCGTGACCTGTGCGCGACGATCGGTCGGCCGGGCGTGCAGTGGCGGGGTCCAATCCGCGACGCCGTACAGCGCAAGCCATGACGCGGATTGTACTGAATTTAGTTCGTGGTATCCGAGCCATGGTCATGCGGCGAGGAGTGAAGATGATTCGAGAGCTATGTTCCCGTAGGTAGGGAACATTTGTACCTGGCTGGGAGTACGCTATAACTCCATGTCTCCATTCACCTTACCTATATGTTCCCCCCTGTTCTCCCCCAAAGTGAAAGAAAAGGGGACGGGGACATAGCCCGACCTCATAGGATCCGGACCAGGGTCCGCGGATACTCTTTGGCCGGGGGTAGGGCAGGGCAGGAACACGGGAACATTGCTCATTGGACGCTCGTTCCTTGAACCGTAAGCCATCGTCGTGTCTCATCTTTTTGGCCTTTGAAGTAGACGTAGGTCATCTCTCCATTGTTCCTGCCCCTCTTCCGTTCCCACCCCTGCATCCGCATCGCGGTGCCGAACCGGGTCATCTCGTCCTGGGAGATGACCCGGCCCTGGATCCCGAGGACCTTCCAGGCATCCTCTATGCGAATACGGCCAGTTAGCTCGCCGAACGCCCGGTGGACGATGATCTCGAACGGATCCTCAGTGCGCCGCTGCTCCTGGGCGTCCCCGGCGGCCTCGTACAACGCGGGATCCAGCCGGATGCTCGCACCGCTCGCCTCGCGGTGCGCGGCCTCCGCCCAAAGCTGATCGCGATCCTCGCGGAGCCGATCGAGGTTGAACTCCTCTACCAGGACCGGCCAGAACCGCCGGTTGCCGCTGGTGTCCTTGAGGTAGCCGTTGGACGTCGGGTTCATCGTGCCGATGATCACGAACTGGCGAGGAACCTCAGTACTTTCCTTGCCATAGGCGAGCCGCGACGTGTCCTTGGTGCGCCCGAGGTACTGCCTGAGCGTGTGCACGTCGCTCTTGTTCATGCCTCGCAACTCCCCGGCCTCCACGATCCACCGGCCGGTGGTCTGCTCGATCATCTTGCGGGTGTCCTCGCCGAGCGGAAGATCGTCCGTGAACCAGTCGTCATCCACGGCAAGTACCGATAACGCCGTGCTTTTGTTCTTTCCCTGGCCGGACTCCAAGATCAGCATCTCGTCGAACTTGCACCCGGGCTGGCGCACCCGGCGCACCGCGGCGGTGAGCACGATCGTGCCGATCGCGCGCGTGTAGGCGTTGTCTTCGGCGCCGCCGTAGGAGGTCAGCCAGCCATCGAGCCGCGGCCGGCCATCCCAGCGGAGCGCGTCCAAGTAGTCGCGCACCGGGTGGTACCGCTGCTCGTGGCCATGGTCGACGATGACGTCGTAGTAGAACTCCTTGCCGAGCCGGAACCGAAACTCCGCGTCGATCCGGAGTCGGAGATGGTTCAGCGCGTCATCATCGAGCCGCGGTCCGAAGCCCGGCAACCCGTCGACCACGCGGCGCCGCGCGAACATGTTGTAGCGGATCCGCACGCCGAGCTTGCGAAGCGCGAGCTTGATGTTGGCCTGGGAGTGGTAGATCTTGCCATCCTCGTCGCGCTCGAAGTCGCGCGAGAGAGACAGCTCCGCGGCGGGGATTGGAGTGGGGAGCGCGGCGGCCAGTGCCTCGAGCTGCTCCGCGGTTCCGCCCGATCGGACCCAGTCGGCGGCATCCTTGGCGCCCGGGAGCTCGATGATGCGCGCCTGTTCGGCAACGCCGGATAGGCGCTCGAGGACGTCCGCCGCATGATCGCGCCCTTTCTTGTCCGCGTCCGCGATGACGATGACGTTGCGCCCGGCAAGCGCTCGCGCGGCACAGTCGACCACCGCGGGCCACTTCCCTGCCCCCTGCGGATTCGTGGTCGCGACGAGGCCGAGTTCCTCGAGCGCGTGGACGTCCTTCTCGCCCTCGACGATGTACACCGTACGCTCACGATCAGCTTCCGCGAGGCGATCCAGGTGGTACAGCACGCGGCGCACATCGCCGAGCTTCCATATCCAGCGATCGGGAGACTCCGGGTCGGGACGCCGCTGACGGAATTCCTTGGGAGTGAACCGGACGACCTGGTAGAGGAGCTGGCCGTCCTCGTCGTGGTAATCGTAGGTCGCGACGATCTGCTTGGGTTGTTCTGCGCGCGGCGGCGCTCCGTCGCTGTGCATCGTGCCGCACGCGCAGGGACCGTGGAGCCGGTGGCCGTAGGTATTGCTGTGGTCGGAGAGCTTGATCGCGCCCGCGTGCTCCTCGCGTGAGCAATGCGCGTAGTCGCCGTCGCGGCTGAGAAAGCCGAAGCAGCGGCGCTCGGCGCCCCGCGGATCGCTGGGCGCGCCGCCGCAGATCGGGCATCGCCGGTCCTTGGTGTACCGACGATCGCTATCGATGCCGGCGGTCACGATGGGAGCGGCCCCGCGATCAGCTGATAGCCCTGCTGGAAGAGGAGGCCCGCGTAGCGGGTGTCGGCGGGGTCGAGTGACCAGATGACGTACTCGTCCACGTGAGGTCGGTACTCTCGATAGAGATTCATCTGACGTAGAAGGTTTCCGACGCTATCGATCTTCGTCTTGACTTCGACGAGCATCGTTGACGACATCCATCCCAGCGCGAGAGGGCCGGAGACTGGGACAAGGCAGACGCACTCCTCTCGTTGCGATCTAGTTACACAGCGACAGCGTGGCTCGGGCCGCTGGCCGTCAATAGAGTTCCTCCACTCGATCACCGCGTCGATGAATCCTATCGTACTCGCGTACTTACCATCTCCCTTCTGGAGTGGAACCTCGAGCTTGCAGCTCGCATACTGCACACCGATCCGCTCCTTCACCGCCCTCACGAACCGCTCTGGGTCCGTCGCGATTTCGATGCACGCGTCGTCGTGCTGAGGCGTGCGCCGGTCTGGGTCCGAGAACCCCATGCGCTGGAGTAGCGTGTTGTCGTAGCTGTGTGCCATCGTGATCTCCAATCAGGTGAGAACGGTGACGTGCTCTTTGGCCCTGGTGATCGCCGTGTACATCATCGCCTCGGCTCGGTTCCTCCGAGCCGCCGGGATTCGTCTACGACGAGTACGCGGCGATACTGGCTGCCTTGCGCCTTGTGCACGGTGAGCGCATATCCCCAGTCGAACTCAGAGTGGCGGCGTCGCTTCTGTCCTGCATTCTCGATCTCCTCGCGGCGGCCGTCAAAGTAGTGAATCCACGCCTTGGTGACGACTACGCGGTCATCGTCCTCGGAGCGGACAGTGATCTCGATGGTGTCGACCGAGGACGGGGTCGCGTCGACCACGATCCACTGGCTACCGTTGAAGAGTCCTGTCTCGCGTTCATTGCGCAGGCAGACCAGCCGGTCGCCATCGTAAGGCAGGTCCCCAGTTCGGCGGCGCAAGTCGCGCAACCGGCGGTTCGAGTCGTGCCGCGTCTTGTTGAGTCCGACGAGCACCTGGTCCGCGGCGAGGGCGCTGGTAGGTCTCTCCGCGGGGTTGATCTCCACGCCTGGGGCGGGATCGAAGCTGCTCAGCGATCCGCCCTCGCGGACGTGCGTGGCGAGTCGGAGCACGGCTGATTCCTTGGCCTGCCGATGCACCTCGGTGAGCATGATGTCAGGCTCGCGTGCCGTGAAATAGCCGCCGCCCTTGACGGGCGGAAGCTGCGCCGGATCACCGATGACGAGGATCTTTTTGCCGAAGCTCTCGAGGTCACGGCCGAGCCTGGAGTCCACCATGGAGACCTCGTCGACGACGATTCCGGCGGTGTCCTTGGCCGCTAGCGGTCCGGTCTGCCATAGGCTCCAGCGTGGCTCGCTCTGCTTGCGGAGTCGCAGAACGTCGGATGCCAGCTCCTTGCGACGGGCGGGCGTGGTCTCGGGCTTCCCGATCTCCTGCTCGAACCGCTCGATCTCCGCAGCGTTCTCGTCACCGGCGGGCTTGTAGATCAGTGAGTGGAGCGTGCGGGCGCCGGTGCAGCCCTTCTGCTGGAGCACGTAGGCGGCCTTTCCGGTGAACGCACCGAACAGCCAGTTGCGGTCGGTGTCGGAGACGAGGTCTTCGGCCAGGGTCGTCTTTCCGGAACCGGCGTACCCGGCGAGGTAGAAGGTCTGCGGTGCGGACGGATCACGGATCCATCGCGAGACGACGCGGCGGGCGTGCTCTTGCTGGGGGGACCAGTTCATGGGGACTCCCGAGTCGGTGGCACCGCCGGCGCCCACCACGCCCCGGCCAGATCCTCGATGTCCACCGGCTCACCGTCGGTGGCGTCCAGCCCGACACCGTCCCGACTGAACCCGAGCAGCTCCGGTGCGCAGCACGGCTTGCGCACCCACCAGTACGGCCACCGCCTGAACTCGTCGAGCGTCGGCGGCGTCGGGCGCCAGCCGGTGACCGGCGGCGGCTCGATGGGGTGGTCGTCGGAGAACGGCAGATCGTCGTCGGTCACTTGGGCTCCTTGGGCGTGGGCGCCCGCCGCTCCAGATCCCTGCCGATGCACTGGGGGCAGATGCCGTTGCAGGTGACGTTGGTCGGCCGGAAGCAGCTCAGGCAGCGGACCGCGGCGGCGGAGTGGGAGGGGCGGGTCATGGCGCGGCTCCGATCCGCGGGTCGGCCGGCCCGTCCACCGCCACGACCTCGACGCCATGCTCGCGCAGGTACGCCATGCCGTTCTCCCCGAGGTATCCGCCAGCGACGACGACGACCCGCGCGATCCCGGCGTGGTGCATCAGCTTGGCGCACATCAGGCACGGCTCGCCGGTGACGAACAGCCACGCGCCCAGACATGAGACGCCGATCCGCGCTGCGTTGCAGATCACGTTCATCTCGGCGTGGTGGCAGCCGACCTCGACGCGTGTCCCGCTGGGGATGGCCAGCGTGTCGCGCAGGCAGACATCTCCTCCGCAGCGAGCGCCGCCACCGCGAGCGCCGCCGTTGTAGCCGTCCATGAGGAGCACGTTGGCCGCCGGGTCGACGAGCAGCGCGCCGAACTTGCGTCGCACGCACTCTGACGCCTCGGCCAGAGCAAGGCACTGCAGGATGCGGATCTTGATGTGCTTATCTTTCATGGGACTCCGAGGTTGAGGACACCCTGGCCGAGCCGGCGGGCGGCGATCTCACAGTAGCGCTCGGAGATCTCGACGCCGATCGCCTTGCGGCCGAGGTTCTTCGCGGCGACGAGCGTGGTTCCGCTGCCCATGAACGGGTCCACGATGACACCAGGCGCCGCGAAACT
>JBGQCL010000405.1:0-11081 GCA_041495365.1 Kofleriaceae bacterium
ATCGTAACCGTTCAGGCCTCCGGAAACCTGGATCATCTCGATCACTTGTAAATTCGCGATCGACGGCGATCGCAAGTCGGACCGAAACGTGATCTACGTTGTCCGTTGGACGCGCAGCAACGGATCGCCGAACTCGAGGCCGCCCTCGTTGCGAAGGACGCGGAGACCTCGGCGTTGATCGCGAAGTTGGCGACGCTGACCAAGCAGGTCGCCGAGCTCACCGAGAAGCTGGGGCAGAATTCGCGCAACTCGCACCTGCCGCCATCGAGCGATCCGCCCGGCAGCCCGGGCACGCCTGGCCACGGCGGCACGCAGAAGCAGAAGAGCGGGCGCAAGCGCGGCGGACAGCACGGGCATCGGGGGACTCACCGCGGCCTCGTGCCTGAAGCTCAGGTCAACGAGTTCATCGAGCTTTACCCAGCCGAGTGTGAAAACTGCTGGGCGGCGTTGGCCGAGGTGCCGGACCCCCATGCGAAGCGGTACCAGACCACCGAGGTCCCGCCGATCCTGCCGCACACGACCGAGATTCGGCGGCACGCCGTGACATGCGCGTGCTGCGGGTACAAGACGCGCGCTGCCTATGACGAGACCACGATCCCGTCCTCGCCATTCGGCCCGCGGTTGATGAGCATCGTCGTGCTGCTCACGGGCATCTACCACGTGAGCCGGCGCAAGACGGCCAAGCTGCTGTCAGACCTCGTCGGAGTGCCGATCTCGCTGGGCGCCGTCAGTGCGGTCGAGGCGCGCGTGTCCGACGCCGTCAAGCCTGCCGTCGACGAAGCCTGGCAGCGCGTCGAGGGCGGCACGGTGAAGCACACCGACGGAACGACCTGGCTCAAGGCCGGCGCCTTGCTCGCCCTGTGGACGATCGCGACCGCGGCGGCGACCGTGTTCAAGGTCGTCGCCGACGGCTCGCGCGCGACGCTCGAGCCGCTGTACGGCGCGCTGCGCGGCATCCTCGTGAGTGATCGCGCAAAGGCGCTCGGCTTCTGGGCGATGGAGCGCCGACAGATCTGCTGGGCACACCTGCTCCGCAAGTTCGTGTCGTTCTCCGAACGCGCTGGGCCTGGCGCGCCGTTCGGGCGCGATTTGCTGAACTACACGGGCATCCTGTTCGAGTACTGGCACGACTACAAGGCCGGTAAGCTCGACGAGGCGACGTTCCGTGCGCGGATGCGCCCGGTGCGTGCGCAGGTCGAAGATCTGCTCGCGCGCGCGGTCGCATCGAAAATCGACCGGCTGTCGGGCTCGTGCGCCGACATCCTCGCGCACAAGGCCGCCCTGTGGACGTTCGTGGATCACGACGATGTCGAGCCGACCAACAACCACGCCGAGCGTGAGCTCCGCGCGTTCGTCCTGTGGAGAAAGCGCAGCTTCGGTGCCCAGAGTGACCGCGGCAACCTGTTTGCCGAACGGCTGATGACCATCGCCCACACCGCCCGCAAGCAGGGCCGGGACGTCCTGGCGTTCCTCATCGGCTGCTGCGAGGCGCACGCGACGGGGACCCGCGCACCGTCGCTGTTCGCCGCGACCGCGTAACCCGGATGTGCCATCACGCCGTGGCCGCCGTGTTCGTCATCGGGAAGTAGTGCGTCAATTGCCGCTGGCCGACGGCGCGCACGCGGCCCGCACGCTTGAGCCGCGCCACGGAAACCTGCAGCGCGCGAGGCGAGGCGCCGACCTGCGGCGCCAACGTCGCCATCGTCGCCCCCGGATTCCGGCACAGGGCCGCGTAGAAACGCTCCCCAAGCGCTTCGACTTCCTCGCCGGCGCGACGCGGTGCCGCCCTCGTCCGAGCCGGTCGCGGGCGCGTGACCGCACCCGACCGGTCGCTCTCAACCCGCGGCGTCGCCGCGCACGCCCGTTCCACCGCTGCTGCCGCGGCGGTGCGGATTGCCTCGATGTGCTGCCGCACGAGTTGCTCGATCTGCGCCGTCAGTTCGTGGTTTGTCGTCATTCGCTCCACGTCGCACGCGTGGATCAGCCCAGCAACACCAGGCCTGAACGGTTACGTCGCTCGCGGCAATGCGGTCGAGGTCTATGAGCTGCCGGGCGGCGCGCCGCTCCGCACGATCACCCACGGCGCGGCGGTGACCGCGATCGCCTTCGCGGGCGGGGGCCGGGACCTCGTGAGCGGAAGCGCCGACGGATCGGTCATCGTCGCGCGCGACGGCCGCGCAGATCTGGCGTTGCCTCGCTCGGCTGGCGGTATCGACGCCGTGGCGATCCTCCAGGATGGCCGCATCCTGGCAGCCGACGCTCGCCAACGACTCCGCGTCTATGCCCCCGACGGCATCACGGCACTCGCCGACCTCGCCGTCCCGACGCGGCTGGGGCTGCTGCGCCCGTCGCAGGACGGCCGTCGCCTCGTGACGATCTCGAGTTACCTTGGCGATACGGCGCCGCCGGCGCTCTGGGACCTGGAGCGCTACCGGCTGCAGACGACGCTGGCTGACCACGTCGGCCGCGTCTTCACGGCACGTTTCGTGCGCGACGAGCACGAAATCCTGACGACGGGCGTCAACGGGACGGTCATGTCATGGGATTCGGCGAGTGGACAGCAGCGCGCCGCGTATCGTGGCGGCTCACGATACCTCGCCGACGCGGTGCTCACGCCTGATGGCGCGATGGTCGTCGCCGGGGGTGGCGACGGGCTCCTCAGGTTCTGGGAGGCCCGCAGCACGAAACTCCTCTGGACGCTCCCGGCACACAAGGTCGGACTCGTCGGGATTCACTTCGACGGGATCGACGTCGTCACGCGCGGATTCGGGGGCGACGTGTCGCGGTGGACCATACCGGAACCCCGGGGGATCGTGGAGCTTTCCGCTGCGGAGGCGAAGTAGCCGGCGCGAACAGCGCCGAGCTATCGTACCCCGATGAGGAAATCTGAGCGCCGGCTGACCAAGAAGCTCATGCTGAACAGCGAGACCGTGCGGACGCTCGCGCGGCGAGAATTGACGAAGGTGGCAGGTGGTCTCGAAGACTCACACGACACCTGCGTCGCCAAGGTGCTGCTCGTGGACTCGCACGATCCATGCACCGCCAAGATGCCGCTCGCGCCCTCCGCTCCCTGCGGTTGAAGACAACTGAATGATTGCGGCCCGCGCTGACGTCGCACCGCGCGCGTCCGGGCATTGCCGACGGCTGCCATGTCGCATCGGATCGGTTGAGCGTTGCCAGCGACTGCCCCGTGTCGGCAGACTCGCGCAGCTCGGCATCGTCCGCAAGTGTCGCCGGAGATCCGCCTGCAGATTGTAGGCCCCGAGCGGCTCGAGCCGCGAAAGCTACGGGCTTGTAGCTGCGCTCGCGCTCGTGACAGAGGCTGATGACGCGACGACGGTGAGTTCGTTCGCGCTCACGACGAAGAAGGCATCAGCTGAGCGAGAGCTTCTCCCTGCCGTGTTAGGGTGCGCGGCGCCGCGGGCCGGTTCCGAGCCCGCGCATTCAGTGAGGCGCCTGAACGGGAACAACAACGCGGTAGGGCCGGAGGATGAGAGTAGGTGCCTGAGTTCACGCGTAGGCCGGGTGGGGGCAGTACGACGCCGAAAACGACCGGCGGGGCGGAGCCGCTCGCGCCCGGCAAGCGCACGCTCGCCGAGCAGCTGGTCGCGCCTGCACCCGTGCAGCGCGCTCCGGCTCACCCGGCGTCTGGCGGAGCGTCCAGTGCCGCCCCCGCCGCTCACGAGCCCCACATCGCGTCGCCGGAAGCCGGCATCGACAAGCCCGGGTTCATCGACAACTCCAAGGGCGCCCCGATCTACAGCGCGCCGGCCGAGGCCGGCGGCGAGCTGCTGCGAGGCGCGCCGCTCCCTCCAGCCACCCGCGTCTTCGCGAGCGGGACGCATCACAGGCTGAAGCACTGGTGGTATGTGACCGCGTTCGTCGAGGGGACGATGCTGCGCGGCTACGTCGAGGACTTCCGCGTCAACGTGAACCTACCCGAGCCGCTCGCCGAGCTGCGCCAGCTGATCGGTGGCGAAACGCCCGAGGGCCTGGCTAAGGAGAAGTTCCACGGCGCGGTGCGCGACGGCCACGACCTCCGCTACTACGAGAACGTCCTCCTCTACGTGAACAAGGGCCGTGACGGCATCAGCGGCACGTACCAGGACCCGAACGTGCTGGGTGGCGGGGCGAACAACATCAAGCTGACCGCCGGCCATCGAATCTGGCTGGTCAGTCCCGAGTACGCCAAGGCGCTCGAGAGCGTGGTGCCATCAGGGTCGCTCACTGGCGGCGCGGTCGCCAAGGTCAAGCGCTTCGCCGGGCACCTCCAGGACATCCTGCAGAGCGTCACCGAATCGCGGCACCACTTCGGCGAGGTGGCCGGCGAGTTCGCGCAAGCCATCCGGGACCACCTGCCGGCGATCGTCGGGATCACAGCCGGGTTCCTGGTGGCCGAGGCGGGCTCGATGTTCCTCGCCGCCACACCCACCGGCGTGGGCCAAGCCGCGGCGGCGGTGATCCAGCTCGCGCTCTCCGCGTTCGGCGCGGCAGACATGGTCGAGGCCGGGATCGAGGCGCTGAAGCACGGCGGCGCCTGGCTCACGACCGCCTGGACAGCGAACGGCCGGGCCGAGCTCATCGCCGAGGCAAGCAAGGAGTTCCTGCGCATGCGCGTCGCGATCGCCGTCGCGGCGCTCGCGTACGTCGGCGCCAAGGGCAACTACAAGAACGCGCTCAAGATCGCGGACAAGATGCCGACGGGCGGGCTGCCGGCATTCGCGACGGCGGGGCACGCGCCAAGCGGCGGGGCCGGAGCCGGGACCGGCGTGGCGATCGGCCCGAGCGTCGGAGGCCCGGCGGTCGTCGGGGCCGCGGCGGTGGGGCTGAGCGACAAGGATAAGGCCGCGCTGGGCGAAGGGCCGGAAGTCGACGGGGTCCGCGACAAGGATGGCCGCACGTTCACGTTCGCGACGATCGGAAAGAGCTTCCGGCACGGCGGGGCTGGTTCGGGTGCGATGCACCGAGCGCTGCGCGCCATGATACGCTCGTCGGGAAGCTATGAGGAGTTCCTCGCGAAGCTGAACCAGTGGGCCGACCGCGAGCTCGTCGCGAGCCACAGCACACGATGGCCGCACGATCCGCCCCTCGGGCGCTACAGCTTGCCGGACAACCTCCAGGTGCGGAGCCGCTGATGACGTCACCGACGCTGATTCCGTGGACCGAGCTGCTCTCGAAGCACTGGAGCAACGTGACGGATGAGTACGGGCCGCACAGCCAAGCGGTGGCCAGCGCGCTCATGACGCTCGACAAGACACGATGGCTGGAGCAGGTCGGCCAGCCTTGGCAAGAACGCGTCGTCGACCGTCCAGATGATGTCAGCATCATCCGATCCTGGGACGAGTCGCTGACCATCTTCGACGAGGATCTCCGGTATAACGCCAACGGCGTCCTGGAGGCTCCTTGCGCGCGTGTCGACCCCATCCTGGAACGATACCCGGAACGGAAGGCGTGGTGGCAGAAGGCCCGCGCAACGATCGCGGGCTGGCCTCCCCTGTGCCTCGCTGATGCGATGCCGCCACGACAAGCTTGAGCTCGGACACTCGCCCATCGTTTGGGCCGATCCGCGTGCAGATCACCCGATTACTGTGCACTGGAAACGCGCTCGACGAGGATTCGACCCTCGGTCGACCGGATTTCGTAGTTGAACCGTCTGAGGAAGGTCAACCCGAGGAGCCCTTGGATCCCGAGTGTCTCGGGGAGATCGTGAACATGGATCCGGAAGTCCGTCTCAGTAAACCCGAGCGCGGAGAACTTCGACACGGTCATCATGTAGCCGGGCTCTTCGCCGATGGCCGAGGTGATCGAAGTGATTCGATCACCGTGCTGCGGGCCGTATCCGATCTCGTCGAGGAACTCGGGCACGACGTGCGTCTGCGTCGCCGCGGTATCGAACGCAAGCCTGAGTCCCTTATGGCCGAGCGGTCCCCAGATCGTCGCGTGCACGATGATCAAGCTGTCGCCGGGATCGAAACGCGTGACCTTCACAGAAAGATCAGAGGCGTCAGCGGTGCCTGTACCTTCCCGGTGAAGTAGTGCCCCATCGACTCGTAGCGGGACCTCCACGCTCGCGCCTGCTCGTACTGCTCGCGTCGCGTGCCATGCCCGATCACTCGGGCCGTGCCGAAATCGAAGTCGCGGTCGTTCACCCAATCGATCTCCACGAGGGCGACCCACTCGTCGGGGTAGCGTTCGCAGATCTGTATCCACGTCATCGGTTCCGAGATCGTCGGCTCGAACATGCGTCGATCCTCGGCCTGCCGTCGGTCGGGTCAAGTTTTCGGCAACCGTTGTTGGGTTGCCCTCGGCCAGGTGGTGTGCAAGTGGTGTGGAGCGCCGATCGAGCGGGCGTCGGATCGGCGAACTATCGAGCGGGAGAAGGGATTCGAACCCTCGACGTCAACCTTGGCAAGGTTGCACTCTACCACTGAGTTACTCCCGCGTGGCAGGGTGCTTTTCTAGCGGGGCATCGGCGGTGTGTCAAGCGCCCGGCCCCGGATCGTCGGGAGCGGAGGCGGCGCTCCCGGTCGACCGGGCCAGGCGGAGGTGGAGGTGGGCGCGGCGGCTCACCAGGCGTGGGCGAGGCCGGTGGTCAGACCGAGGCCGTCCCAGCCGCGCTGATCGAAGGCGGTCTCGATGCTGGCGCGGACGCGGAGGCGCGCGCCGCCGAGGTCGAAGCCGAGGCGCGGGATGGCGGCGGCGAGGTCGGCGCGCGTGTGGTCGTGGTCGGCGAGCAGGCGCTCGTGGCGGTAGCCGGCGTCGAGGCCGGTGACCAGGCAGAGCACGCCGTGGAGGCCGCAGCCGCGCGCCTCGAGGCCGACGCGCGCGTCGGTGAAGTCGCTGGCCATCGTGCGCGGTGCGCATGGTCCGGCGCCGAAGCAAAGGTCGGACCACTTGATAAGTAGTGGATCGGGCTAGGAGATCGCCGAGCAAGTCGGCGGGAGCGCGTGGAAGGTTCACCAGGCTGTCGGGACGGCCGACGGCCGGCGGGAGCGAGTTGACAGGCAGGCGGCGGCGGCGACACTGCGGCATGCGCATCGTTTCACCGGAGAGCGTGGGGCTATCGAGCGAGCGGCTGCGGCGGGTGGATCAGCACCTGATGTCGCGCTACGTCGAGCCGGGCAAGATCGCCGGGGCGCTGACGCTGGTGGCCCGGCGCGGCGAGGTGGCGTGGCTGTCGCCGCTGGGGCTGATGGACCGCGAGCGGCGAAAGCCGATGCGCGCGGACACGGTGTTCCGGATCTACTCGATGACCAAGCCGATCACGTCGGTGGCGCTGATGATGCTGCACGAGCGCGGGGGGGTCGCGCTCGGGGATCCGGTGCACCGCTTCATCCCCGAGTGGGAGGGGCTGCGGGTGTATCGCTACGGGAAGCATCCGAACTGGGTGACCGATCCGGTGGCGCGGCCGATGACGATGCGTGACCTGCTGAGCCACCAGTCGGGGCTGACGTATCACATCATGGAGCGCTCGCCGGTCGACGAGGCGTACCGCCAGCTCGAGGTCGGCGCGCCGAACAAGCCGCTGCGCGACATGGTGGCGCAGCTGGCGGCGCTGCCGCTGGAGTTCTCGCCGGGGACGCGCTGGGGGTACTCGGCGGCGACGGATGTGATCGGGCACCTGGTCGAGGTGCTGTCGGGGCAGCGGTTCGACGAGTACCTGCGCACGCAGATCTTCGAGCCGCTCGGGATGGTGGATACGACGTTCACGGTGCCCGCGGACAAGCTGGGGCGGTTGGCGGCGAACTACACGCGGCTGCCGGGAAGCACCGAGGCGACGCTGCTGGACGACCCGATGGACAGCGTGTACGCGCGACCCAGGGCGATGCTGTCGGGCGGCGGCGGGCTGGTGTCGACGGCGGCGGACTACTTCCGGTTCTGCGAGATGCTGCGGCGCGGGGGCGAGCTCGACGGCAAGCGGCTGCTCGGGCCGCGGACGGTGGCGTACATGGCGCGCAACCACCTGCCGGATGGGCGCGACCTGGCGAGCCTGGCGACGGCGGGGAGCTTCAGCGAGACGCGCTACGAGGGGTTCGGGTTCGGGCTCGGGTTCTACGTGGTGGTCGACCCGGTGCGGGCGCAGACGCCGACGTCGCCGGGGGAGTACGGCTGGGGCGGGATGGCGTCGACGGCGTTCTGGATCAACCCGGCGGAGGACCTGGTGGTGGTGTTCCTGACCCAGCTGGTGCCGTCGACGACGTTCGACTTCCGCGGCCAGCTGAGGGCGATCGTCCACGCGGCGATCGTCGACTGATCGGCGGCCGATCGGCGGCCGGTCAGCGATCGATCTCGAGCGGGTCGGACGACCGCGGCGCGCGGTTCATCGCCTTCGCGGTGGCCGTGAAGGTCACGCGGGTGACCGACGACGAGGCGAAGAACGTCGTGGTGACGGTGGTGCCGGTGGTGACGGTGAGCGCGGTGTCGGCGAGGTGGCCGACGGCGCCGATCGGCTCGACGTCGGCTTGCAGCGCGACGTCGGTGCCCTTGCTCGGCGCAGCGACGCCGCCGGCGGGGAGGACGTCGAGGGTGGCGGTGACGGTGAGCATCGAGGCGTCGGTGGCGGACAGCAGGCCCGTGATCCCGAGGCGCACGCGGTCGATGCGGGCGGCGACCAGGGTCTCGGTGGCGGACTTCGAGAACCCGCGCACGGTGGCCATGACGGTCAGCGGGCCGACGTCGGTCGGCGGGACGAGCATGCGCGGCTCGCACGCGCGGGTGAGCGGGACGGTGATCGACAGGCCGTCGGAGGCGTCGGTCGCGACCCACCGGCCGGCGGAGGCGCGGAGGTCGGCGGTGAGGGTGGGATCGCGGCCGGGCCGGTCGACGACGCACAGCTCGACGGGCAACGCGGTGGCGCCGTCGGCGACGCGCTCGCCGCCCGGGCCGGGCTGGATCGCGAGATCGGTGATGACGTCGTCCTCGGTGACCGGCGGGTCGGCGATGCAGCCGGCCGCGAGCAGCGCGGGCAGGACGCGGCGGATCATGGGACGACCTGGATGTGGGCCTCGTCGGAGCGCAGCGCTTCTCCGTCGGCGACCAGGACGGCGACCGAGCCCGGGCCGTGCAGCACGACGTCGGCGAGCTCGGCGAGGCCCCGGCCGCTGGCGGTGATATCGACCGGCTGGCTGCCGGCGTAGTGCGGGTCGGCGCCGGCGGTCTGGGTGAGCCGGACGGTGACGCGATCGCCGGGCTGGGCGCCGGAGACCTCGACGCGCACGACGAACGGCCGCCCGGCGCTGTGAACGGTGCCGCAGACGATCTTGAGCTGACCAGCCATGTCGCCTCACTTTCCGAGCTTTCCGCTGAACACGGCCCACACGTCGGCATCGAGCGACACGCCGATCCAGCCGGCGAGCCCCCAGTGCAGGTCGGTGATCACCGGGATGCGGTCGCTGTACTGGAACACGATCGCACCGAGATCGCCGCGCACGTACTGGGTGAAGCGGTGGCCGAAGCCGAGGAACGGGACGACGTCCGCGTTCCACGGGCCGGCGATGGTCCTCGATCGCAGCGCCGGCCGCGACAGCAGCACGCCGACGGAGAACGAGTTGCGCTGCCAGAACAGCTGCCGGTCGGGCCCGACGAGATCATCGAGGTCGATGACGCGATCGACGCGGGTGAAGTGGATGCTGGCGCCGAGGTACGGCACGAGCCAGGGGTCGGCGAACCGGCGCTCGTGGAGGAGCAGCGGCGCGGCGATCATCGCGCCGGCGGTGGGCGCGATCCAGCTCGCCTTGTCGTCGGTCTCGCGCGATGCGACGGGCGGCTGATCGCGGACGATCTCGGTCTTGCGCAGGGCGGCCTTCACGACCTCGGTCCCGACCAGGAGCCGGAGCTGAGGGGCGATCGCGGCCTCGGCGTCGGCGCGGGCCTTCCTGGCGTCGTCGTGGTGCTGCTCGTCGTCCTTCGCGGTGGCGATCGCGTCGGCGAGCTGGGACACGGCGGTGGTCCAGCGCTCCGCGGTCACGCGGTCCTGCGGCCGGAGCAGCTCGAGCTGGCGGAGGACCGGCGCGCGGCCGCGGTCGAGCTCGACGAACACGCGCGGATCGATGCGGTCGGGGCGGATCAGGTCGGCCGCGCGAACGCTCCGGCCGGCCAAGGGCAGGAACAGGACGATCGGGAGCGGATGCGGCGGGGGCGCGGCGAGCCTGGCGTGCAGCGCGTCACGCCGGGCCGGGGCCTCGGCGGCCGGGCCGTCGGCGAGCGCCGCCAGATCCGCGGCGAGGACGGGGTCGGCGAGCTGGACATGCTCGACCGCGCTGTTCAGCGACGCCGCCTGACCGAGCACGGCGATCAGCGGCATCGCGACCGGCGGAGGGCCCGGCATGACGACCGCCGGCCACGACCGGACCTCGAGGGGCAGCCGCTTCAGCGCGTCGGCTGCCTGGTGCTGCTGGGCCGCGGAGCGACGGACCTCGTAGCTCGCGCGATCCTCGTCGCCGCGCCGCGCCCCGAGGCCGAAGCAGCGCGCCGGCACGTCGAGCAGATCGGTCAGGGTTGCGGCGGCGTCCTGGATCCGCTGCGCGGAGTCCTGGGTGATGACCGCGCGGTGGATCCCGGCCTTCGCAGGCTCGATCTCGCGCAGCTTGACGAGCGATCGGGCCAGCTCGTCGGCGAGCTTGCGGCGGACCTCGGCGATCTGCTCGGCCCTGGGCCGATCGACGTGGCGGCTCTGGCCGGGATGGGCCGGATCGGGCTCGACGCGCGCGCAGGTGGTCTCCCAGTCGATCGGGGTCCGGCTGACCATGTCGGCGAGCTGGTCGAGCGTGCCCGCCGACAGGCCGTGCTCGTAGCCGACGGTGACGCAGTACACGGTCGCGATCTGCAGCGGCGAGATCGTCGCCTGCAGCATCCGCGCGTCGGCGGTCCCGGACACGCTCATTCCATATTCGCGACGCTGGACGCCGCCCTCCCCCGGATCGCGGCAGTCCAGCTCGCGGCGCGGGTAGAGGGTCAGCGTGGCCCGGGTCGGATCGGCCTCCGGGACCGGGACCTGGATCGTCACAGGGACGCCGGCCGGGAGCTCGCGCGTGAACCGGCCCTGCCCGCCGTCGGTGAGGACCAGCGTGGCCAGCTCGTCC
>JBGQCL010000406.1:0-11073 GCA_041495365.1 Kofleriaceae bacterium
CATTCGCGCCGGGAACGCGACAGGTCACCGCGCAATCGGAGGGGACTCCGGGCGGTGATGCGCAGCGTCTTCGTGATGGGCTCGTGAGTGAGGGTCCGCAGATCGGTGGAATGCACGACCGAGGCCGATGGCCGCATACCCAGGTGCACCAGCGCGCCTCGGCACGCCGCGTCGAGATATGGGAGGACACCGACGGCGTGGCCGGCGACGTGCAACCGGATCGACAGCTGGGTCCTTCGGGCAAGCGCTCGACCCGCGGGCAGGCCCTGAAGCCAGAACGGCGGCACTTCATCGCCCTCGCTGTCGCTCTCGTTGGCCATTAACCGGCGAGCGAACACGGAGGCGTAGTCGCATCGCGCGGTTTCGGGGCAACCAGCACAGGTGGTCGCCCGGGTGAGGCATCGGAGATCTCGCAGGCGCATGCCGATCAGGCCACGCACCACGGTGTTGAACGGAGCGTCGTGCCGGCGGCCCGGGTGGAGACATGCGGCGTCAACCGACAGCGAGACGACCTTGAACCCGACCGCCCATTCGATCCATCGAGGGACCGGCCACCGCGGTGTGCCGACCCCGGGAGCCGTGGCGGGACTGCCTGGCTCCGCGAGCAAGGCCTGTGCGCTCGCCCTCGGTTGCTCCCCACCAATCGAGTTAACTCCGTCTGTGTCAAGAGGCACGGCGTCGTGCATGGCATCCTCCAAGACGTTGCGTGGGCTAACGGGCCGGTGGGAGGAACGTGCCGTAGCCGGCGGCGGTCTTGGCTCCCAGTCCGAGGAAGTCGAGACCAAACTCGAGGATCTGAAACGCACGCATGACATGCGCGGTGGAGCCGGAGCGCGAGCCGATGCGGAAGGTGAACGGCGTCCTGGCGGCGACGGTCAAGAAGAACACCGGGATCGGGCTGTCGGTCTCGACCGCCTGGGGGAACGAGTCGCCACGCTCGAGCGCCTGGGCGTAGCTCGGATGATGGTTGTTGATGATGTCGACTTCGAGCCGCGGCCAGTGGTCGCGCGCCGGGTAGGCCGGGAAGAACACGAGATCACCCGCGACCGCGTCCTCCTTCTTGACGGATTTCTCGGGCTGTCCCCCGAACATGCGGTCCAGTTCGTCCTTGTCGGCGTCGACCAAGTTGACGGCCGCCGCGCGACACAGGCCCTTGACCCCGCTGCCGGGAAAGTACGGCACTCCAATGGACCGGTCGAACGTGAACCCGTTCTCGAGCGGGTGCTCGGCACCCACGCCGGTCACCACACGCCATCGGGTCGTGAAGGTGGCCGAACGGCAGGCCCAGCCGTCGGCGCGTCGATCGTCGACGGTGTCGAGGGTCGCGAAGCGACGATGGAGTGCGCCCAGGAGTCCTCGCCCTCCCTCGGCGAGCGCCGCATACGCCGCGCAGAACTCGGCCAGCACGCCCTGTCGGCCCTTCCGCATGGGGACTCGCTCGCCCCCGTCGCGCTCCCAGATCTTCAGGAATCGGTCGAACACCAGCCCGGGATTGCCCTGGCAGCGCTCGTGGTTGATGGGCATGCGCGGGAGCATCTGATCTCGGCCGATGACGGAGGCGATGACGCCCTCGCCGTTCACGTCGGGCAGCATGCCAACCATGGCTCAGGGCTCTCCCTTCAGCCCGTGCGCAGCTGCCATCAGCTTGAGCATCTCGGCGAGCGCCAGCGCCTCGCGCTGGGCGGCCTGGTACGTTGCCCGATCGGCGGTCGTACACAGCTCGACGAGGCCGCCCTGTGGCCTGGCACCGAATAGCTTCGGCAGCTCCTTGGCGGCGTCCGCTTTGCCGAGCACCCAATCCTCGAAGGCTCGCTCCAGCGTCGAGGCGCCGTCCTTCTTCAGCAGGCACATCGCCACCAGCAGTCCCTGGGTCCGGATCAACACCGGCAGGCCGGGCAGCCAGCTCGCGGTCGTCTTGCCCACGCGAGAGGTCGGGTCCCAGCTCTCCACCATGAGGAACGCATAGCGCGCGCGAGCGCGGTGCAGCTCAGCGGCCACCGGGCACCTCCTGCGCGACATGCCAGAGACAGATTCCGTGCCCGACGGTCTCGTTGCCTCCGACCTGAACCGGCCGGCCGAACATCCCCGCCGCACCCTGGAACGCCGCGATCAGCGCGGTCAGCGTGTCGCCGTTCCGCTTGGCGCCGTCGCGCGCGAGGGCGAACGTGGAGAACAGGGCGTCGGGTGGCAGGGTCTCCTCGTACCAGAGGTTGCCGCCGTCGCCGGTGGTGGTCTTCCGATCGTTGAGCCGGATCCGGGCCTGCACCGGCATCGTGCGGGTCACCAGATCGGCGAAGTCGGCATCGTGGACCACGATCAGGTCCTTCTCGAGCCGCTTGCGCAGCACGCCCTCGGACGGCCCCAGCAACGCCCCGAATGCTTCCGCGATCGCCTTCAGGCCGTCCTTGTCGACGACCAGCTCGGCTTCCGAGAACGCGAGATCCTCCAGCACCAGCGCCGCGAGCTCGCCGGCGATGTGCGCCTTTCTCGTCCCGGGATCCCACTCGTCGCTGGCCGGGTGCAGCGCACCCTTCTGCGGCCACACGCTGGTCTTGCCAAACGCCTGGAGGTCGCGGTGGAAGCGCTCGAGCACGAGCGGACAGGTCACCCAGCAGAAGGCCGTATGCAGCGCGCGCACCGGAAACGCCAGCAGGCGCGCGTCGGTGAACACCACACTGCCGGCGTACAGCTCCTCCTTCGCGCCCGACGCACCGGGATTGATCTCCGGTCCGAACCAGGCCTTGGTGCCCGGTAGTTTCGACCGTTCGGCCGCCGCGCGAAGCGCGCCCTTGACCGAGCTCGAAGGCAGGACCGGGTGCCCGGTGTGCTCCTCGCGCGCGATGGGTAGATCGACCGCGTCCATGGCCTTGCCGGTGCCACAGTGGGTCGAGGTCAGGGTGTAGATCCCGAGCAGCGCGGCTTGCGTGGTTTCGGGTTCGGGCACGGCTTCAGTGGCGGGCACGAGGTTCTCCTTCGAAGACCGCCGGCGGAAGCCGGCCGACGAGCGTGAGGCCGTACCCGAACGCGGCGGCGTCGGGCTCGGCGAGGGTGTGGGTGGCGTGGAGGGACCGTAGCCAGGCGGCGCGCTCGGCGGAGGTTCCGCCGGAGACGCTCACGAACCAGCAGCTTCCCGGGGCCACGTGCTGCCGGTTGTCCTGCGGCGTCATCGACACGCTGTCGAGTCCGCCGATGCACATCGGCTCATCGACGAACGCGGCCAGCACCGTGACAGTCAGGGCGGCCGGGGCTGCAGGTCGGAGCGTGGGTGCCGGGTTGCGATAGTCGGGCATCCGGGCCGGCGTGGCGAGATAGAGCAGGGCGTGGGTTTCGGTAGCAGATGACGCAGCGCCCACCGGCGCCTCATCAAGCGCAGGCGGCTGCTGCAGGTCCGCCCACGCGGCGTCGATCGCGGCCTCCTCGAAGTGGACCAGGTGGCCCTTGCTTCCGGCACGGGCCACACCGCGGCTCAGCGCGTCCGGATCGAGGCCATCGCGACGTGGCACCTCGGCCCAGGTCACCAGACCGCTGCCGTGCGCGAACCGGAGCATGTTCAGCGTGTACAGCAGCCCATCCTTCGCGCGGCGGGTGGCGTCCTCGACGCTGAGCCCCACCCAGGGTTCGCGATGAACGAACGGCGGCAGCAGTCACGAGCGCTCGCCGAGCCCGGACGGGATGCCCTTGTTGAGCACCGCGAGCAGGTCGGCCGCGGACAGCCAACGAGGCGCGTCCTCGCGCAACCGCCCTGGCGGAGGCGCGAACCACGAATGCCGGCTCGCTGCATCGTCGGCGAAGAATGCGGGTTGGCCGTCGCCGAGCCATCGCACCGGTCGAGGAAACACCGGGTCTCCGGTCGCCGGCCAGGCCAGGCAGCGAGGGGTCGGCAGCCAGGGCATCAGCGGTCCGACCTCCGTCCGCTGTGCCGGCAAGGTCGGGCCCAGGCGCCAGCCTTCCGCCAGGCGGTCGCGTTCGCCTACCAGGGCGACCCGGGCGTCGACGGCGGCCCGAGAAGGATCGCTGAGGGCGTACGCGAGCAACCCTCGTCGCTCGGCATCGCGCAGCACGTGCGTGCGCAGGATGCCCGCGACCGTGTGGGGCGACGGTGGGAACTCCGACCGCCCGCCGTGGATCTCGCCCGCGGACTGACCGCGAGGAGGCCCGAAGTACAGCCGATCGACGGGGCGCAGGAAGGTTGGGGTGATCATTCGTCCTCCTCGACGAGCGATAGTGCGATCAGAAGCCCATCGAGGGTGTGGTCCACCAGTCCGGGGTCCCGCTGGTGCTTCCTCGCCCGCTGGCGCTTCCTCGCCCGCTGGTACGAGCCCCAGCCGGCCTTCCACAGCTCCTCGACGTCGTCGAGTGTTTCCTGGTGGACCTCTTGCTCGAGGTTGGCCTCGATCGAGTTCCGCAGCAGGCGTGGCTGGCCCGGTTGAGGGGCCAGGAGCCGGTCTGGTTGCGTCTCGAAGATCGGCTCGAGCGCACGCGCGACCTCGCGCAGCTTGTATGGCAGTCGCGACGGTAGCCGTCCGCGTTCGAACTCCCTGGCGACCGTCTTCAGGAGCCGGTGCGCTCGCGGCACCCCCAGCGCATCACGGCCGCCCGGATCCCACTTCATCGCAAAGGCTCGCTTCGCGCCGCCCCGGGATCGATCGACCAGGGCCACCGCCGCCTTGCCCTCGATCGCCTTGGCCTCGTGGTCGAGGACGCGTCCGGCCTCGAGCACCAGGCCGCCGAGTGCGTCCTTCATGTTGGCGTAGACGATGCCGGCCGACAGCGACTGGCGCGAGGCCAGCATCGGGATCACCGGGCCGGCCACGTCATGGACCGCTACTGCCTCCTGCCTCGCGTCGGCGCTGTGCGGTGCGCGCCGAGAGATGGGCCAGTCCAGGTGCTGCTGGCCCGTGGCAGGGAGCGGGATGACGAACCGACCACGCGCGGTGTCGAGGCGCGTCCCGAGGTCGCGTTCGACATCCCTCTTGCGCCGCCAGAACCAGGCGTCCTCCTCGTGCTGCGTGTCGATGACCCAGTGCGCGCTGTAGAGCTGCTGCAGGCGAGCAGCCAGATCGAGCGCTTGATCCACCGGCACCAGGGCCAGCACGTCATCGCCGCCTGCGTAGATGAGGCGCCCCGCGAACTCGCACTCGACCACCCACGGGACGATCCGGTGGGCAAACTCACCGAGAGTCCGGCTGATGAAGGCATTCAGCGACGGCCCAGTCATCCGCGGGACGTCGGCCAGGAGCGGCCAGCCGGCCTGCTGGCAGGTTGGGTCAGCGAGAATCTTCTCGAGCGTGTCGGGGTGCAGCACGTCCGACCATCGCGCGCCGACGGCGTCGGGATCGCCTTCGATCAGGCGACCGAGCGAGTCGCCGTCGACCTTGACGACCGCGATCCGGCTTCCTGGGGGCTTCAGATCCAGGCGGTCCTTGGCGAGCGTGAGGAGGTCGCTCACGGCGTTCTCGAGCGAGCTCGTCACCGAGCTCCGACGTGGCCCGGTCGCATTGCTGCGTCGGCGCCGCATCGCGAGCTGGGAGTGCAGCGCGTCGGGATACAGGCACTCCTGCGGCTCGATCCGCAGGAGCTCCGTGAGGGCGCCGGACGGATCGCGCTCCTTGGCGATCGCCTCGGCGAGGGCGAGCCTCACCAGGGCGCGCGAAAACTGGGTCGGCGTCAGGCCTTCGTTACGATGCGCATCCACCACCCGGCGTGCCGCCGCGATGACGTCGGGCGTCGCCCGCCGGACCAGCTCAAGCAGAAACGCCTGGGCGGCGATCGCTGACGTCGACGGGAACGGCACGCGCGGCTTGTCAGGGCCGGTGCCAAGGGTCGTCGCCTCGACCTCCGTGGCCCAAACATGGTTGATGCCCTCGAGGTTCGCGTCGGCCTCGACGGCGAAGCGCCGCATTGCGCAGACCGCACACAGTCGCTCGGCGCCGGTGCCATCGGGATCGAGCCTCTTATCGGACCAGAAGATGCGCGCTGTCTCGGTGAGGCTGTCGACGCCCTGTGCCCCGGCGGCGGGGGCCTCGGTCAGCGCCGACCGGAGCCCGCACAGCGTACACTTGACCCCGGTCTCCGCGGTCTCCTTCGGCCACGATGCGACCTGCTTGCGCGCGTCGTGTACTGACCGCAGCATCGCGTGCGTAACCGCGAAGTCGAAGCCGCGCTCGCAGTTGAGGATGCCGTTGTTCGCACGGCCGAAGACCCCCCGGGTCGTCTCGCTGATCTGCCAGAGTGCGGCGGGCACCCAGGGCAGCAGGCGCTGCTCGCGGACTTGCCGGATGCCGGTGTCCGCCGGGGTCTCGGCCGGCAGGGGCGGCACGTGGCGATCGCTGTACGGGAAGATCGGCCCGAACCGATAGTTCGTCTGTTTGCCACCGGGCAACCAGGGCACCGCCACCCAGCGAGTCCGGATCACGTCGGCCTCGCGATGCTGTCGATCCCAGATGGCCTGCCAGTGCGGTGAGGCTCCGAGCTGGGTCGTGAGCCACCGGCGCACGATCTGCTGCAGCGTCTCCCACCGCTTCCGCACCTGTTGCTCGGCCTTCGCGGCGAGGTCGCCCAGGTCGGGCACTTCGGAGTCACCAGTGCGTCCGCGCGGCACCACGGCCACGAAGCTGTTCGGCACCAGCGCGGCGAAGCTCGATGGATCCCGTGCTCCCTCGGGGAGGGCGTCGATCATGTCCTGGTCCTTGAGCCACAGGTCCATGCGCGGATTGGCCCGCAGATCGGGATACAGGATGCAGGTCGGACCGTACTGCTCGATGAACGGCGTCATCGCCTGGAACGCCAGCTCGGCCAGGAGCATGGAGCCCAGCCACAGGTCGCGCGAAGTGCGGGCCATGCCAATGAAGGTCTGGACCGGGGTCAGGCTCACCTTCAAGAGGTAGGGCTCGCGCTCGGGGGGCAGCGACTGCTTGGCCGTGCCACTCATGAAGCTCAGCGCCGCGGTGACCCGGGTATGATCCCAGATGGACACGTCGGGGCAGCGGGTGTCCGCGGGCAGCATCGACCAGAACACGTCGCCGCGGGGATGACTGTCGGGTTGCGCCCACTCAGGATCGCGACCCTTGATCAGCTCGTCCCGGAGCCGGCGCCAGACGGCGTAGTAGCGCTCCTTGTCCGCCGCGCCGACGAGCTCCCGCGCCAGCCCGAGGGCGGCCTGGAACTGATCGTCGCGCTCACGCTTTCCGACGGCCGGCGCAGCCTTGCTCTGGTTCACCGACGCACCGTCGGCGTGTCCAAGCCGGAGCGGCGGGCATACCGTGCGATCACCAAGCGGATGCGTGGCCATCAGGGTGTCGGCCCGGAACATGTTCTGCCGGACTCCCCTTGGAACACACGGCCGGTCGGCCCCGGCGGCCGCGCAGTCGGCACGCGGGACGACGAGGTTCTCCCAGTCGCTCGGGCTGAACTTCATATCAGCGAGTTCGTCGGCGAGCTTCTTGGCGAGCGCCTCGTGTCGGGCGAGGTACCGGATCTTCCCCGGCGGATCGTGCAGCAGCTGCACGATCCGCTCGATCCAGGGCGAGAACGATGTCGGGGTCGCCATCAGGTTCGCTCCAGGCTGGACATGAAGTCGTCGAGGGCGTTCGACACCGGTCGGCCCAGTGGGCGGCCGCCGCTGAAGCGCTGCCCGGCCGGAGTATCGATGCCGGGCACCGCGCCGTCGAGTCGGAAGAACGCCGGATGCAGGCCATCGCGCAGTGTCAGGATCCGCACGAACAGCAGGCTGCCCATCCGCTCCTCGAACTGCCCCGGCTCGCGGCTCGGGTACGGCACGAGCGTCAGGTCGGTCGGTTTCGTGGTCAGCGAGCCGAAGCGAAATGTAAGCGGCAGGCCGAAGGTGACCCGCGGCGGAGCCGCCTGGAGAAACTTGCCACCCGGTGCCCGAGCGACCTGCAGGAGGTGCCCCTTCACCAGATCGTAGTCGGGTTGCCTCAGCGCGCGAAAGTCCTGCAGCAGGCGGCCGGCTGTGTTCATCGCGCGCGGCCACTCCGCTGCTGCGAACGCTGTCTTGACCACGTTCGTCCGCGTGAGCGGACCAAGGTTCGGGTTCTGAAGTCGTTGTCTCGGGTCTGTCGGGAACGCCCCAAACCAAGACCGGAACTCCACCGCCGCCTGCGACCAGGCGTGCGTCCAGGCGTCGAGGTCCTCGAGTGTCGAGCCGAGTGGCAGCTTCTTCATGACGTTCGTGAGCGCGTTCGCCTCCGGCCCCTCGGCTCGCCAGTCCTCGACCGCGAGACTGCCGAACCCCCGTCGGGACCGCGAGCCGAGGCCGCCAAGATGCCCCAGGAGCCACGCCGCGGCGACCAGCCCGCGCACCTCGTGATCGTGCAGGTCGTTGCCACCAGGTCGCACCAGCAGCCTGATCGAGAACGTGCTGCCCGGCGCGAGGGCCGTGCGGATCTCGTCTTCGTCGGCGCCGCGCCGGGGGCGCAGCGGATAGCCGAGGTACGCGAGCCCGTTCTTCGCCCGGCGTCCGTTGCCCTCGGTGAACTGATCCCACTTGATGATGGACGAGCTCATGCTCTTGACGTCTTGGCCGGCCAGCGACAGCAGCAGCTTCGACTGGCCGGAGCCGTGCTCGGTCGCCCCGAACAGAAGGCTCTCGCGCACTGGCCCGCGCCCGTCGCGCCGCGCAAACGCCGGGTTAACCGCGCGGTACCAGAACCGCAGCGCGGCCTTGATCGACGGCGGCCGCAACTCGGCCCAGTACAGGTCCGCGCCGCCGAGGAACGCTGGCGTCACCACGCGATAGCGGACCACGAGCTGGGTGGGCATCGGCATCACGTACTCCCTTCGTAGAGGACGCCAGCCGCGGGCGAGCGGATCTCGAACGCAGGCGCTGCCGGTGGAGTCGCGCGGTTCATGCACGCGAGACGTTCGACCGCGCCTGGACCGAACGAACAACCGCAGATTTTTCTGCGCCGCGGCTGTTCGGCTGCCTCTGGCTCCAGCGTCAACGCTGGAACCAAGCCGACCTTGTCGCCAGGGCACGGATCGCGCGCAGGAGGTTCGAGATGATCCAGTTCGAGAGCACGGCGATATCGCAGACGCCCCCACGTCGGCCTACCGCGGATGCAGCCGCACCCACGGTGGCCTGGTTCGCGATCAGCGCGGCGGTGCGGCCGCCGATCACGCGGGCGATCGCGGTGGGTGACTGCGTACGAAGGGCGCTGGTGGCGTACTCGGATGGGCACCCGACCTTCGTGGGGCGAATCGGCGAGGAGCCGAGGACGGGGCACGGACACGCGTTCTTCCTGCCCGCGGATGATGACGGGGATGGGCGCCTGGATCGGATCTTGATCTGTGCGCGCGACGGGTTCGACGCGCGGGCGCTGGGGGCGCTGGAGCGGCTGCATCGCGCCCCGGTGTGGGGATACGGCGGACCCGATCTGCGGATGACGTGGCTGGCGACGTGTCGGGAGGACGAGGTGGGCGGACTGGTGGGCGAGGCGATGCGCGGGCGGGCGGCGCAGCTGGGGCGCGCTCGGATCTGGGAGAGCCACACGCCGTTCGTGCCGCCGCGGTTTCCGCGGAGCCGTGGGGGGCGCGCGGTGGACACCGTGGACGCACAGGCGAGGAGGATGATCGCCGGACTGGGCCTGCCGGCGCCGGCGACGATCACGCCGCTGGCGGGCGAGGCGACGCCGGCCGGCGTGCCGTGGGATCGATTCCTGCTGCGGCGGCAGCGCGGCGGCGGGGCGTGCGGGTTGATGCGCGGTCACGGGCTGCGGCTGGTGTTCGACGCGCCGGTGCGTGGGCCGATCGCGCTGGGGTACGGCGCGCACCAGGGGTTGGGGCAGTTCGTGGCGGTGGCGCGCTGATCGATTCCTGGTTCGGTTCGAGGAGCGCAGACGTCGATCAGGACTAGCGGCAAGAAGCTAAAGGAGCTCTACAAGCTGTTGGTCGCGGGGATCAACGCGCAGTGATCGGCGGCGATCGGCGATCGGTGTTCGGTTCCATCGCCCCGGTCGTCTCTCGCACGAGAGCCGTCACTCCGACGGCACAGAAGCCATATATGCCGACTGTCGCACAAGCGTTTCACGATTTTCTGACCGACATCGAGCTCAAGCTGAACGAGCAGGAGACAGCATCACGACAGCAGAACGACCTGCGAGAGCGCCTTCGAGCCAGGATGCCGGGCATCACACGCGACATCCTGGTTGGTTCCTACGCACGACGGACCGCGGTCCGCCCACTCAACGACATCGACGTCTTCCTGACACTCGACCTTGCCGTCCACGGGCACCGACTCTCGAGTCCGCCATTGCTCCTGCTCGAGGATCTCCAGCGTGCGCTGCGCGACTGCTACAGCGCCCCCGGCCCGCGGACTCGGATCCAGGGCCGCTCCGTGAACATCGAGTTCAGCAGCTCCGGCATCGGCTTCGACATGATACCCGCGTTCGGCGACGGCTATCGGCCGGGGAACTACGACATACCCGACCGCCACCGGTCGACCTGGATCAAGACCAACCCGGAGCGGCACAAGGAGAAGTGTATCGAAGCAAACGATCGCGCTGACGGCGCCCTCAACCAGCTCATCAAGGCGGCCAAGCACTGGAACTATCTGCAGCGCGACGCGAATGGCGACAAGCCGCTGCGGAGTTTCCACCTCGAGGTGATGGCCTATGACGCGTTCACCGCAGCTCCACGCAATTCGCGCGAGGGCATGGCGCTTCTGCTCGGACATCTCGCACATCGGATGGCGTTCTCCTGCCCCGAGCCGGCCGGCCTTGGACCGAACCTGGACGCCGACCTCACGCCCGCAGAGCGCGATCGCGCCCAGCGGGCCCTGCAGCACGCGTCGACCCGCGCCAGCGAGGCGGTCCGCCACGAAGCCACCCACCCGTCGCACGCACACCAGTGCTGGCGCGAGCTTTTCGGAGCGGAGTACAAGCCATGACAACTCCCGAGATGCCGGTCGTCCTGATCCTGGACCTGGCTCACGAGAACCTGAAGCATCCCCTCAAATTGCTCCGACGATTTCGAACATGTCGCGATGCTCCTGAAGAATGTCGACATACGCTGCCATCAGCCGATCGAACCACTCGTCGCGCATGGTGGGGATAC
>JBGQCL010000407.1:0-11059 GCA_041495365.1 Kofleriaceae bacterium
CGCGACCGCGCTGTTCTGCCCGAACTGCGGCCGGCCGCGGGTCCGCGAGGCGCCGGCCGATCCGCTGCTCGGCAAGCTGCTCGGCGAGCGGTTCCTGGTCCAGGACCTGATCGGACAGGGCGGATCCGGCACGATCTACCGCGCCGAGCACGTGACGCTGCGCCGCAAGGTCGCGATCAAGGTGCTGCACACCGAGCTGTCGCGCGACGACCTCGCGGTCGAGCGATTCCGGCGCGAAGCGACGACGGTCGCCGAGATCGACAACGAGCACATCGTCGAGATCCACGACTTCGGGCGGACGCCCGACGGCCGGCTCTACCTGGCGATGGAGCTGCTCGAGGGTGAGGCCCTCGACACCGTGCTGGTGCGCGACCAGCAGCTGTCGGTCGAGCGCACGGCCGACATCCTGAGCCAGGTCGGCGAGGCGCTGATGGAGGCGCACGCGATCGGCTATGTCCACCGCGACCTGCGGCCGCGCAACATCTACCTCGCGGTCCGCCGCGGCAAGGCGAACTTCATCAAGCTGCTCGACTTCGGGCTCGCCAAGCTGGTCGAGGCCGAGGGCCAGGCGGCGTCGACCAGCCTCGGCATGACGTTCGGCGATCCGCGTTACATGTCGCCCGAGCAGGCGCGCGGCGACCGGATCGATCGCCGCGCCGACATCTACCAGCTGGGCTGTGTCGCCTACGAGATGCTGACCGGCGCGCCGCCGTTCGGCGGCAACCGGGTGTTCGACATCCTGACCAAGCAGGTCACCGAGATCCCGGAGCCGCTGCCGACCCGGCGGCCCGGTGTGCCGCTGTGGATGGAGGCGGCGGTCACCAAGATGCTCGCCAAGGACCCGGAGAACCGGTTCGCGACCACGACCCGGATGGTCGAGGCGCTGCGCCGCGGGCTCGAGACCGGCGAGGTGATGGAGGACGAGGTCGCGCGCCGCCGCGAGAGCATTCCGCCGCCGTCGGTGTCGCGCGTGATGCAGCGGATGGGGATGCAGTCGCCCGCCGAGCCGGCTCGCCCGGAGCCACCGGCCGCGCCGGCGGCGTCCGCTGCGCCGGCGGCGTCCGCTGCGCCGGCCCCGCCGCCGACTGCGCCCGCCGCGGCGCCGGCTCCGCCGGCTGCCCGCGCGGCGGTTCCGCCGAGCGATCCCACGGGGGCCGCCGCGCCGCGCCCCGCCGGCGGAGCCGTCGGGGTTTCCGCCTCCCATCTCGGCGCGCTGGAGCCGGGGGTCACGATGCGGGCGCCGATCGCGCCGCCGCCGGCGAAGCCGGACTCCGTCGAGCTGCTTCGCAAGCGGACCGGGACACCGCGGATCGGCGTGCCGATCGTCGATCCGGGGGTCGTGCTGCCGGCGCAGGCGCGGGTCGCGCTGCCGGCGCGGCCCGCTGCGTCGCCGGAGCAGCGGGAGCATCCCGTTGCGTCGCCGGACAGGCCGGCGGTGTCGCCGGAGCGGCCGTTCGCCGCCCCGCCGGCGCAGGCCTCGGGCGTGATCGACCCGGCGCCGGCGGGCTCGTCGGCATCGGCTGCCAGCCGGGTCCCTGCGCCGAGCGCTCCGCTCGCCCGCCGCGAGCCCGACGCGGTGCTGGCGCCGAGCTCGCCCGACGACGCGCAGCCGCGTGGCAAGCCGCAGAAGCCGGCGCCGTACGGCGAGCGAGGCGAGACGGCGGGGGGTGGCGACCCAGCCGGCTTGGCCGGTGGGGCGGGGGGCAGAGCCGGCCGTGGGAACGACCTCAACATCTCGCAGGTCTGGTACGACGAGGGCGACCAGCTGTCGGGCGGCGGCGACCCGTCGCGCACCGGCCGCGTGCGAAGGCCGCTCGGGATGAGCACCGTCGATCTCGCGTACGACGACGAGCCGCCGCCGCGCCGCTGGGGGTTGATCGCCGGGGTCGGCGTGTTCCTCGTCATCGGCGGCGTCATGGCGTTCGCGCTCACCCGCGGCGGATCGTCGGGCCAGCCGGCAGCCGTGGCGCAGACCGCGCCACCGGCGCCGTCCGCCGAGCCAGCGCCGCCGTCGCAGATCGTCGGGAGCGGCGACGCCAGCGGCTCGGCCCCCCGACCGGCGCCGGCCAGCAGCGCGAAGGCCGCGGAGCCCGCGCGCCCGTCGATCCCACCGCCGGCCGCACCGCCGGCCGCACCGCCGGCCGCACCGCCGCCGCCCAGGTCCGCTCCGCCGGCGCGCCGCGTCGCCGGCGCCCACTCCGCGGAGACCCGCGCGGAGACCCGCGCGCCGTCGCATCGCGCGTCCGAGCCGAGCTTCCCGGTCCTCGGCTCGGAGCCGACCCGCAGGCCGCCCAGCTTCGCCGCTCCGGGCAGCGTTGCGCCACCGGCGCCCATCCCGGTCAGGCCGATCAGGCCGGCCAGGCCGTCCGCGCCGAGCCTCACCGACAGCCCCAAGGATCCGTACGGCGAGGACGTCCCCGGCGACGGCACGCCGCCCGAGCGCAAGGCCGAGTTCTTCGCCAACCTCGGCGGCCAGCAGCTGATCGGCGGCGACACTGCGGGCGCCGCGGCGAGCTTCCAGAAGGCGCTGGAGCTCGACGCACGGAACGTCACGGCGATGATGGGCATGGGCGAGATCGCGCTGCGCCAGGGACTGTTCGGCGACGCCATCGCGCACCTGTCGAAGGCGTCGAAGCTGGTGCCCAAGAACGTCAAGGTGCTGACCCTGCTCGGCGACGCCTACCTCAGCAGCGGCAACAACGCCCAGGCCGCGGCGCAGTTCAAGAAGGCGCTGCAGCTCGACCCTGACAACGCGCGCGCCCGCGACGGCTACAACGAGGCGTCCAGCCGCGTGCCGCCGCCCGACGATGACGCGCAGTGACGGCACGGTGCCGTTCGCGGCAGCCGCCTGCGATATCGTCTGATCGGCCGGCGTGGGTCGATGTGCGATGCGCGCGAGAAGCCGACGGAGACGCAATCGCGATCCGTGCAGCTGCCGCGAGATCGGCTGTGGACTACGGCCGCTTCTTCGGCTTGGCGCGCGCGGGCGCGTGGTCCTTGACCGGCGGGGTCCAGCTCGACGGGGTGCCGTGGTGGGCAACTCCGAGGCGAATGCGGCGGCTCGACCAAGAGATCTTGGGACGCGGTTTGCCGGGGACCATGTCCTCACGGTAGGGGTAGCGATCGGTGACTGCAACTCCTCTCGTGAGGGGGAGATCTCTCCCGGCTGGATGAACGTGGGATAGTTGAGTTCGTGTTTGACGTCTACGTCGATGGCGCGACGGGAACGTCACGCGAGGCGGTACGCGAGCTGGCCAGTGCGATGGCCGCCCGCTACCGATTGCCGGCGGTCGAGCTCGAAGCGCGGCTGACGCGGGGGCGGTTCCGCGTCAAGGCGGGGGTGGATCGGGCGACGGCCGAGACCTACCTGCGGGACCTCGCCGCGATCGGGGCGAGGGTCCGGATCGAGCCAGCCGAGCCGGCGGCAGATCCACCGGGGCGCCCGCCGCTGCCCGAGTCACGGCCGGCGCGATCGTCCTCGCCGCTGCCACCCGGGCCGGATACCACGCACGGATCGCTGCCGCCGCCGTCGGGATCGCGGGCCACGCACGCATCGCTGCCGCCGCAACCGGAGGCACGACCGGCGCGATCGTCGTTGCCGCCGCAGCCGGGGCCGCGGGCCACGCGATCGTCGCCGCCGCCGCAACCGGAGGTACGACCGGCGCGATCGTCGTTGCCGCCGCAGCCGGGGCCGCGGGCCACGCGATCGTCGTTATCGCCACAACCGGAGGCACGACCGGCGCGATCGTCGTTGCCGCCGCAGCCGGAGTCACCACCGGCGCGGTCATCGCAGCCGCACGACGAGGAGTCGTCGCTGACGCCGTCGCTGCCATCGCAGGCGGCACGATGGTCGCCCGCGGGATCGAGCGGCGGCCCGGCGGATGGCGGCGCGGTGGCCGCGACCGGGCCGATCGCGACGCTCGGCGCGCTCGATCGCAGCGACGCGCTGTCGCTGGCGACGCTCGACGACGAGCTGGCGCCGGCGCCGTCGACCGATGGGACACTGCCGGCGAGCATGGGCCCGGCGCCGGCGCGTGCGGCGCGTGCGACGCGTCCAGCGCGGCCACGCAGCGAGCCCGTCGATCCGTTCGCCCCGCCGGAGATTGCCGCCGACGAGCCGCTGCTGGTGCTGGCCGACGATGATCGCGCGCACGCGGCCCGCAGGCAGGCGAGTACGCCGCCTGCGATGGCCGCCGAGCCAGGGCGGTCGGCGACGCCGTCGCGCCCTCGGGCGGGTCCGCAACGGACGTTGCCGCCGCTGCCGCCAGGAGGGCCGGTGCCGGCGACACCGGCCAGCGCGCGGGGGGCCGATCCAGCGCTTCGCGGCCCGCCAGTGCCGCCGGGCGGCGGACCGCAGAGCCTGGCGCCGTCGCCCCCGGGGTCGCCGGGCGGCGCTCCGCAGGGCCTGGCGCCGTCGCCCCCGGGGTCGCCGGGCGGCGCTCCGCAGGGCCTGGCGCCGTCGCCCCCGGGGTCGCCGGGCGGCATGCCGCAGAGCCTGGCGCCCGCGTCGTCCGGGCCGCCGGCGCCCTCGGACCCGCCGCCGCGGATCTCGGATGCGCCGCCGTCGGCCCTCCAGATCGCGGCCCGGAGGCTGGGGCGCGAGCTGATGGCCCGGATCCCGGTGCTCGGGTCGGCGCGCGTGCGTCTGGTCGCCGGGGTCGCGCTGGCGATCGCGCTGGGGTTCGTCCCGGCGCACCTCGTGGCCGGGATGCGCGAGCGCAGCGCGTTCGCGGCGATCGACGCCAAGGTCGCGGCGGTGCAGTCGACCGCGGACACGCCGGACAGCTACGCCGCGCTCGACGGATTTCGCGCCGAGCAGCTCGACGCCAAGCACAGCGCGCGGCGCTCGATCGCGGTGACGTCGCTGGTGGTCTGGGCCGCGGTCGGGGTGGCGCTGGCCTACGGCTGGTTCGCGCTGTTTCGATCGCTCCCGGCTGCGCCGCGTCCGGTCCAGGCTTCGCCGGGGGGCACGGAAAACCCGCTCGGAGGGTAGCCGCGGCGTGCGGCGTGCGGCGTCAGCTCGCGTCGTCGTCGGTCTTGCGCTTGCGCGATCCTGCCTCGCCCGCCTCGCGGGCGCGCAGCCCGGGGTCGGCGCGCTCGCGCTTCAGGGTGACCCGCCAGGCGAACAGGATCGAGATGTTGTAGAGCACGATCATCGGCGTCGCCATCAGGAACTGCGACACGACGTCCGGGCCCGGTGTGAGCACCGCGCCGATGATGAACGCCAGCACGATGAACCAGCGGCTGAACTTCCAGAGGCTGCGATGGGTGACCAGCCCGACCATCGCGAGGAAGTAGATGAGCAGCGGCATCTCGAAGATCGCGCCGAACGCGAGCATCGAATCCCGCGTGAGGTCCAGGTAGTCCTGGATGTTCGGCAGCGACTGCAGGTCGGCCGAGTTGTAGTGCAGCATGTAGCGGTAGAGCGCGGGCAGCGCGAAGCTGAAGCAGAACAGCGCGCCGCTGATGAAGAACACCGCGGACAGCACGGCGAACGTGACCCCGACCTTGCGCTCGCGCTTGTAGAGGCCCGGGGCGATGAACCTCCACAGCTGGTAGAAGATCAGCGGCGACGCGACGAAGATCCCCGCCCAGAGGGCGACCGACATGTTGACCCAGAACGGCTGGGTGAGCCCGGTGTAGATCAACCGCGGTGGTCCCCAGTCCGGACCCGGCGGCTCGCCGTGCCGCGCGAGCTCGGCGTTGGCGGCCACGAGGAGCGGCCCGGTGTGCTGCACCCAGATGTCGAACAGCGGCTTGCGCAGCCATGCGAAGATCCGGTCGGCGAAGCCCCAGCAGACCAGGAACGCCAGCACGAACGAGATCGCTGCGTTGCGGACGCGATCGCGTAGCTCGCCGAGGTGCTGCATGAACGGCATGCGGCCTTCCTCCAGCTCGGCATCGCTGCTCTGCGCTTTCTGATCGCCGGGGTCGGTCGCTTGCTCAGCCATGCTTGGGCTCGGGCTCGGATGGCTCCAATAGCGCCGCGGGCGCCGCGCCGCGAGCGATGGTGTTGGGCGCAGGCTTCACCAGCGCTGCGAGGCCGGTGTCGTCGGCGGCGGACGCAGCTGCCGCCTTGTCACTGCTCGCGTCGCCCGGTTCGCCGGCGGTCGAGGGCAGCGTGACCGTCGGAGTCTGCGGCGCCGCGGATGCCGCGACGGCACGCTCGCTGATGGCCGGCTCGGGCGTGGGCACAGGTATGACCATGTGGCCACTCTCGAACGCGAACGCAGAGGCGACCTCTGCGTCGGCGTCGCCCGGGTCCTTGGTGGGGGCGGGCGCGACCTCGCCTGTCGCTGCCGTGGCCGCGCCGGCCGGGAGCTCGGCGGCGGCGGTCAGCGCGACCGCCGGGGCGACCGGATCCGGCGTGGCCGCCTCGATCTGCTTGGGCACCTTGGGCTTGGGCGCAGGCAGCGGGTCCTCGCCGCGCAGGGCGCTCCGCAGGTCGCGCAGCGCGCCGCCGATGTTCTCGTCGTCCTCGATCGTCTGCTGCAGCGCGCGCGACTGCTTCTTGATGTCCCGAATGCCCTTGCTGATCTTCTTGGCAGCCTCGGGGAGCTTGTCGGGCCCCAGAAACAGGAGCGCGACGATCAAGATCACCAGGATCTCGGTTCCGCCCATGCCGAACATCGCGCGCAGCATAGCACTGTGGCGCGCGGCTGCCGCCTTCGACGCGCGCTCAGAATTCGCGGGAGCTCCGGCCGAAATCCGTCGGCGATGTCCCAGGTTGCCCCGCGACCTCGGTCGGCGCGGTCCCGGGCCGGAACCACAGCGGGAGGCCGCCGGCTCCCGGCGCGGCGAGCAGGCCGGTCTCGCGGTCGATCGCGACCCGATCCATGCCGCCCGGCGGAGCCCCGGGCACCGCCGCGGGCGGCCGGCTGCCCTCGGCGGCGCGCACCGCCCGCATCCACAGCGGCAGCGCGGCGTGGGCGCCGTCACCTTCCGGACCGAGCTTGTGCGCAGGATCATCGAACCCGACCCACACCGCGCCGAGCACGCGGCCGGTGAAGCCGAGGAACCAGGCGTCGGTGTTGTCGTTGGTGGTGCCGGTCTTGCCCGCGGCGGGCCGGCCCAGCGCCGCGGCGGCGGCCGCGGTGCCGCGCGCGACCACGGCGCTCATCATGTCGGCGAGCTGGAAGGCGACCTGCTCGTCGATCAGCCGGCCGCCCTGCCGGCCGCCGGGCGCGCCGACTCGCTCCGCGGGATCGGCGCCTGCGGTCGCCGCGATCCGGTCGAACCGGCGCGCCGGATCGATCCAGGGATCCTCGGGCACCGCGGTGTCGAACAGCGCGGCGTCGCCGCGGCGGACCCGGATCGCGAAGTGCGGGGCGATCGCCCAGCCGCGCCGCGCGATCGCCGCGTAGGCCCGGGCGAGCTCGATCGGTCGGACGCACGACGCGCCGAGCGCCATCGGCCGGAGCTCGGACAGCGCGGTCGTGATGCCGAGCCGGCGGGCGAGCGCGATCACCGCGGCGGCGCCGACGCGGTCGAACACGTCGATCGCCGGGGCGTTGAGCGAGGCGGCGAACGCGTCCTGCGCCAGCACGATGCCGCGGAACCGGTGGCCGGAGCGCGGCTTCCAGTGCGCGCCGGTGGCCTCGTCGTACTCGGCGATCGGTGCGTCGCGCAGCGCGGTGCCCGGCGTGATCGCCCCGGCGGCCAGCGCGGCGCCGTAGACGACCGGCTTCCACGCCGAGCCGGGCTGGCGGCAGCTCTGCAGCGCGCGATCGAACCGATCGGCGCCCCACGCTCGCCCACCGACGATCGCCTCGACGTACCCGGTGCGGTGGTCCCAGACCAGCGCGGCGACCTCGGGGCCGCCCCAGCGCTCGGCGTGCGCGGCGGCGTCGGCGGCGAGCTCGGCGCCGAGCGCGGGCAGCGCGGCGGTGTCGATCGCCAGGCCGCCGCGGGCGAGCTCGCGCGGCAGCGCGCCGGCGATCAGGCGGCGGACCTGCTCGGTGTACCACGGCGCGCGGCGGCCGTAGCTCGGGTGCGGCCGGGCGAGCGCGAGCGGGGCCGCGGCGGCCCGCGCCTGCGCGGCGGCGTCGATCAGGTGCGCGCGCGCCATCCGGGCGAGTACCTCGTCGCGCCGCGCGCGCGCCGCGGCGGGGTGGTGGAACGGATCGAGCCGGCCGGGCGCCTGGATCAGCCCGGCGAGCAGCGCGGCCTGGGGCAGGTCGAGCTGCGAGACGTCGCGATCGAAGTAGGCGCGGGCCGCGGCGGCCATGCCGTAGGCGCCCTCGCCGAGGAACACGAAGTCGAGGTAGGTCTCGAGGACGTCGCGCTTGGTCCACCGCCGCTCGATCGCGCGCGCCAGCAGCGCCTCGCGGACCTTGCGGCGCACGCTGCGCTCGCTGCCGATCTCGCGCGGCAGCAGGTTGCGGGCGACCTGCTGGGTGATCGTCGAGGCGCCCTCGACCACGCGGCCGACCTGGTAGTTGATCCGCGCGGCGCGCGCGATCGCGGGGTAGTCGACGCCGCGGTGGGTGAAGAACCGCACGTCCTCGGCGGCGAGCACCGCGCGGACCAGGTGCGCCGGCAGGCGGTCGAGCGCGACCAGCGTGCGGTGGCCGATCACCTTGCCGTCGCGGAACGGCAGCTCGGCGAGGTGCGCGCCGTCGGCCGCGAGCACGAGCGAGGTCTGCGGTGCGCCGGCCTGCCACGCCGCGAGGTCGGGGACCTCGGGCAGGTCGTGCGCCCAGCGCCGCAGGGTCACCGCGGCGACGCCGGCCGCCGCGATCGGCACCGCGAGCGCGAGCCACAGCAGCGCGACCACCGGCAGCCGCCACCACCACCCGCCGTCGCGCCGGTTGACCACCGCGACGCGCGCGCGGGTCACGGCCGTCCCGGCGCGGCCGGGCAAAGGCGATCGCGGCGCGGGTGCCCGGTCCCGGCCACGGCGCCGGACGCTTGCGCGGGATCGACCCACCTCGGAGCCGCACGCGCCTGCGTGGCAGCGACCGCGAGCCGAGCCGGGTGGCCGGACGCTTCCGGGGAATCGATCCAGCGCGGGGCAGGGCGCGCGTCCACGCATTCGCGGCCGGCCGGGCGGTTCACGACGTCGCCTCGCGCGGGAACAGCGGCATCTGATGCGGCGGGCCGATCACGCGCGCCCGCGCGCCCAGCGCGCCGACGATCGCGTCGGCGCACGCGCCGGTGACGAACACGTCGCGCGCGCCGGTGGCCTCGATCCAGGCCAGCAGCTGCGCGCGGTCGGCGGCGGACGCCCACGCGAAGCCGGCGTCGCAGCCGGCGGTGCCCTCGATCGCGCGCGCCGAGACCAGCGCCGTCGCGGCCGGGCGATCGCCGAGCGCCCGGGCGAGCTGCGCGCGGTCGGCGTCGAGCCAGACGATCGCGCGGGGCTCGCGTCCCGGCGCGGCGATCGGGGGGACGCCGCTCGTCGCGTCGGCCGCCGGGCGCGGGAAGCTCTGGCTGCCCACCGCCAGGTGCGACGGCGCGACCAGCTCGGCGCCGGCCGCCGGCTCCGCCGACAGGGCGGGGGGCAGAGCTCCCCGGGGGGGCGAGCGGAGCGGGACGGGGGACAGGACTCCCCGTGGGATCGTCCGGCCGATCGCGACCTCGCCGTCGACGAGCTGCGGCGGCGGCACGAGCTCGGCGATGCGGTGCGCCGCCTCGCGCAGCGCGCGGCCGCCGGCGATCGGGATGGCCTCGGCGGCGAGCCGGCTCGCGACCTCCAGCCCGTCGAGCACGCTGTCGACCACCAGCACCGGCCGGCGGCCCGCGGCGAGCTGGGCGCGCGTCCAGTCGACCGCGGCGGCGATCGCGGCGGCGAGCGGTGGGAACTGGTGGCGCGGCTCGCCGTACGGCGCGGCGACGACGACCGCATCGCAGGCGCGCAGCTCGGCGGCATCGCCGACGCCGCCGGTGCTGGTCCGCACCGCCCCGGCGTACAGCACGGTCTTGCCGGCGACGTCGGCGTGGAGCGCGGCGGCGCCGAACCCGTGGCCCGACGGGATCAGCTCGAGCCGGACCGTGCCCAGGGTGAAGCGCTGGCGCAGCGGCACCGCGAGGTGGCCGGGGCCGGACGCGTCGGCCAGCGCGAGCGTGATCGCGGTGCCGATCAGCTGGCCGTGGCCGGTGCGCCCGACGCGATCCGCCGACGACAGGAAGCACACGTCGCGGCGCCGGCGCGCGTCGCACCAGATCGGCGTCCCGGTGAGATGGACGCCATCGCGCCACGTCACCGGGGCGTGCGGGATGGTTCGCGGACGACGCACCACCCGACACGGTGCCACTCATCGGCCGATCGGGCAATGATCTGGCTGACCTACACGTGAGTGATGCCGATCTCGCCCGCTGGGCTGCCTGCAGCATTACGCCGCCCGCGGAGAGCTACCGGCGTGGAGCTGTGACGATGAAGAGGCCGGGAACATCCTTGCGAAGACGTTGACGTTGACCGTTGACGTTGTCGCAAGACGTCGACCTGAACGGCGACGCTGGACATCGACTCTACCCTCGACCTTGTACGTAGACCTTGTGGTGGCCTCCGAACCCTCGTCGAAGAATCGCGACCGATGGTCCACGTGGAGGTCGACGATGGGCTCAACGTCCACGGCCCCGTCAAGCTCAACGACGGCCGTCAACGGCAAGGGCCACGTCGACGTCTACCGGACGCTGGCGCACCCGATTCAAGGCTCCAAACCCCTGGATCCGGCACCTCTGGCGATCCCGAGGGGCTTCTTGCCCCCGTGACAGCGACGGCGACCTGCACACCCCCGCGCATCGTGCGGCGTTGCACCTGCCAGCTCTGCGCGGACCTGGGCATCCACCGTGCCGGCGGCCTCGCGCGCACGGGCCTCCGGCGAGCCGGCCGTCACTCGACGGTGCTCGTCGGGAGCTTGCCGGCGTGGAGCTGCGCCTCGAGCTCGCGGACGATCTCGATGAGCTGGTCGCGCGCCGCGTCGTCGAGGTCGAACACGATGCCCATGCCCGGCGGCTCGTCGTCCGCGGCGACGATCGTGTGCGAGACCTTGCCGATCAGCGACAGCGGCTGGGGGCGGTCGGGCAGGGTGAGCAGCATGTGGACCTGCGAGGTCTC
>JBGQCL010000408.1:0-11013 GCA_041495365.1 Kofleriaceae bacterium
ATCTCTGCGACGAGAGCGTCACGCGGGCGGCGAAGCTCCTCTCGATGGCCCACGGCTCGCTCTCGGACTGGCTGGCGCGCCGGTCGCTGCCGGGGAAGGCCGGGATGACGGACGATGAGGAGCAGGAGGAGGACGGAGATTCATAGCCGGGGGCCCAGTGCCGCAGCAGCCGGGGCGACCTGCATCACTATCTGGCGCTGGCGCTGCTCGAACAGCACTGATGACTTGCTCGTTCACGGCCGCCATTGGATCGAGAATGAAATCGAACGGGCTATGAGGACTGGCGTCACTTGGGCGGAGATCTTCCAATCCTTGATCGGATGGCTCAAGACCCAGAGGTCACTCGATGCGTTGAAGATGGTCGTTGAAGATGGTCATTGAGGCGGTCATCGCGCACGGGTCGCGCAAGGATATCGCTTCGCTCGCTCTTGCTGTCCAGCCGGACGGGGTCACAGCAGCGAGTCTCATTGAGGACGCCATCTACGCCGTACGTCGGCGCTCGCTTCAGTAAGAGTTGTGGCAATGTCGTCCATGCCTTCGCGTCGACTGAGTAAAGCGCTGCGAAGCCCGACCGCGGGCGTTGAGCTTCCTGCGGTTTGGCGAAGCGGCCTGTGCCTGTCGTCGACGAAGGCTAGCGTTCGAAACGGCACGCTTCATGCACGGCACGCTTGAGGCCGAGCAGGTGGTCGGCGTGGTGGGCGCCAGCAACATGTACGCGGCCTACTTCCTCGGGGAGATCGAGCTCATCGGCGGTTCCCCATGATCCGCCGCACGCACATGCTCGCGACCATGGCGGCCGCCGCCTGTGGGACGCCTGGTGTAAAGACTCATCCTGCTAGCGATGGTTCTGCCTCGGGAGCTGCCATGACCGACACTGCCTGCACAGCTGCAATCCGCAACATGGCCGACGGCCGGATCGCCGACGTCAGCTTGCCGCCGAGTTGCACCGTCGCCGATGCCGCAAAGGCCATCGATGCGCTGGGGAAAACGCGCGACGCGGTCGGAGCGCTGGGCTCCGACCGTGTGCAGGCACGCTGGCGCGCGATCGAGACGGGCATCGCCGGTGATCGGCTCCGACTGTGGCACGACGGGGAGCACGTGCTTGCGGTCGAGATCGAGGCTCCGCGGCCGGCGGGCGGCTGGGAGGCGCTGCGTGCGGCGATCGGAGCGCCCGACGCGAAGCTGTCCTACTGGGATGGCGTCGTCGAGGTCGCGGAGGGGCAGTGGGTGTACCCGGCCCGGGGACTGGCGGTGTTCACGACGCTGGCGGATACCGAGCTCGCGCGTGTGGTTGCGTTTCCGCCGACGACGATGGCGGCGTACTCTACGCGGCTAGCCCGCGCGCTCGATCCACCACGAGAACGCGAGCTGCCCTGAGCTCCGCTTCATCGAGGATCACCTTCTGTCTTGAGCATGCGCAGCAACTCGTCACGCATCGAGCTCACATCGGCAGGATCGACACCGGGGTGCGCCAGGAGAGCGTCGCGGATCGCATCGTCGGTCCCGTCCCGGCCCGGCGCGCTGGCCGCATGATGCGCGAGCTCACACGTGTCGTTAGGCGTCCTTCACAATGTGGCGGAAGTCGCCAGAGTACCAGGACTCGTTTGATCCAGGATGCTCCGCACCGCACAGTGCACCTCACACCACGGAGGTGCAGCATGAAGAAGACCACGGCTTCGGATAGCAAGCTCAAGCTCCGCAGGACCACGCTGAAGCTCCTCAGCGACCTCGAGGTTCTCGCGGAGGTTCGCGGCGGCAACCTCACGCAGAGCTACAACTCCTGTGGAGACAGCGCCTGCCCGCTTGGCGAGAAGTGCCGCCTCTGACCCGACTGCCGTACGTTCGCCGCTCGGACGGCCCGCCAGGGTTCCTGATTCCTGACCCGAATGGATCCGCTGCCATCGATGCCGCTGCTCACGGGACGATTGGCGCGCGAGGCGCGCACGGCGCTCGCGGAAGTCTCCGGACGCTATCTCCGCCTCCGGCCGTCCCGCGTGCCCGACGCCTCGCTGTCGCGCGGCCACGCGGCGCTCGCGCTGGTCCACATGGCGCTCGAGCGCGTATTCCCCGGCGCCGGGCACGTTGAACACGCCGAGCGCGCTGTGGGCCACGCGCTTGCGCAGCTCGCGCGTGCGCCGGCGCGACTCGCGCTCTACTCCGGCGTCGCGGGCATCGGCTGGGTGGTGAACCATCTCGTGGACACCGGGGCGGACGGCGACGACGATCTCGGCGCGCCGTTCGACCGGGCGATCGAGCGGGTCCTCGCGCGACCTCGATGGGGCAGGTCGTTCGATCTCACGGGGGGGCTCGTCGGCCTCGGCGTGTACGCCCTCGCGCGTCTGCCGCGCCCGCGGGCCAAGCGCCTGCTCGCGCAGGTGACCGAGCACCTGGCCGCGCGGGCCGAGCCACGCGATCCTGGTGTCGCGTGGCGGTCGGATCCCCGCTGGGTTCCCGCCGGGCTGCGCGAGCGACCGCACCTCACGTGGAACCTCGGCGTCGCGCACGGCGTGCCGGGGGTCATCGCGTTGCTCGGGCACATCGTCGCCGCGGAGCTGGATGCGCGCGTGACCCGCACCGCGCGCGCACTCGCGTGTGACGCCGTTGCGTGGCTCCTCGCGCAGGAGTTGCCCGGCGGCTCTCCCGGGTGCTTTGCCGTGGGGATCGGGCGAGGCGTCGCGCGGGAGCCGGCCCGGCTGGCGTGGTGCTACGGCGACCCGGGCATCGCCGGCGCGCTGCTCGCGGCGGGTCGCGCGGCGGGCGAGCCCGCGTGGGAGGAGGCCGCCCTGCGCATCGCCCTCCGTGCCGCTGCCCGGCCCGCGCACGGCAGCGGCGTGCGGGACGCGGGCCTGTGCCACGGGGCGGCCGGTCTCGCGCACATCTTCCACCGCCTCCATCGCGCCACCGGCGAACCGCGCCTCGCGACGGCGGCTCGCGCCTGGTTCGCACAGACGCTCGCCCTGCGAACGCCCGGGCGCGGCTTCGCCGGCTTTCGCGCGTATGGTCCGGATCGCGCCGGCAGGCCCCGCTGGTACGCGGACCCAGGCTTCTTGACCGGGACGGCCGGGATCGCCCTCGCGCTCGTGGCCGCGACCACGGACGCGGATCCGGCGTGGGACCGCGTCCTGCTCGTGTCATGAGGGGCGCTGGCCCAGCGGTCCGCGATGACCTTGCCGGCCGCCCAGCGCCCGCCCGACATCAGTTCGACGAGCCGCGCTCGCCAGGCGCGAGCCGCGAGCGATGGTCAGCTCTCCTGGTCAGTCGCCGCGAGCAGGATCTGCTCGAACGCGGCTGGTTGCAGCGGTTGTGGGCAACGGGCCGTCGCACATCGCCGATGGGTCGCCACCGCAGTCCCTGGAGCTTGAACTGCTTCGAGATCACCGGCGGCGCCACGTCATTGCGAGCCAGGGCTGCTGGTGGCGCGGGCGGCCCGGCGGCCGATAGTAGGAATCGATCTCGCTGAACCCCGCGGCTATGCAGAGCTCACGCCAGCGCTCGATCTCGAAGTAACAGCCGTAGCGCTCACCCGACCAGCCTTCCTGGTCGTCGCCACGCGGGTTCGAGAAGAACAGCACGCCGTCGGCAACGAGCGTCTCGCGCAGCTCGCCGAGCACGCGAGGGAGCTGCGCGCTCGGTACGTGAAACAGCGATGCGTTCGCGAACACGCCGTCGAACGTGGCGCTCGGTAGCGCCAGCGCGAGGAAGTCTTGCTGCCACACCTCGCAGCGCGCCTCCGCCCGCGCCATCTCGGCAAATCGCGCGCAGCCATCGAGCCCGGTGGGCAGGTGACCGCGCGCGAGGAACGCCTTCAGATCGCGGCCCGGGCCGCACCCGAGATCGAGCACGCGGAACGGGGGTGGCGCCGTGATCGCGGAGACCAGCGCCTCGATGTTCTGCGACACGTCGTGATCGCGCGTGCCTTCGCAGAAACTTTCGGCGTTGCGCTCGTAATGCTGCAACGTCCGTCGACTCGCGTCGGTCGTCGGTGACGGCACCACCACACGTTAGCACCTGCCCGGTGCGGCCGCGCCCCGCCGCAGCTCGCCACCGCAGTCCGGAACCCGAAGGCCGCCGGCGGATGGGCTAGGTCCGTCGCCATCCGGGCCGCGCTTCGACGTACGAGGCATCGAGCGCCGCGATCGACGGGCAACCGAGCAGCTTGAGCGTGCGCTCGACGTCGGCGCGCAGGATTTCGAGCGCCCGCGCGACGCCGGCTTCCCCCGCCGCGGCGAGCCCGTACACGTACGCCCGCCCCACCAGCACGGCGCGGGCGCCCAGGCAGATCGCCTTGACGATGTCGCTGCCGCGGCGGATGCCGCCATCGAGCAGCACCTCGGCTTGCCCGTTCACCGCGGTGACCACCTCGGGCAGCGCGCGCAACGTCGCGGACGCGCCGTCGAGCTGGCGGCCACCGTGGTTCGACACCACGATGGCCGTCGCTCCGTGATCGATCGCGCGTCGGGCATCATCCCCGGTGAGCACGCCCTTGGCCACCAGCGGCCCGGTCCAGGCCTGGCGGATCCAGCGAAAGTCCTGCCATGTGACGCTCGAGCGAGCGAGCGCGCCGGCCACGTCGACCAGGGGCATCGGCAGCTCGCCGGGTGGCACGACGTTGGCGAGCCTCGGCACGCCGCCGTCGCGCAGGAATCCGGCGACCCAGCGCGGGCGCGTGAAGAACTGCGGCAGGAAGCGCAGCTTGGCCGCGAAGCTGCCGCTCAGCAGCTCCTTCATGCCGCCCCGGAGATCGCGCTCGCGCAGGCCGGCGACCGGCGTATCGATGGTGACGAACAGCGCCGAGAACCCTGCCTGCCGGGCGCGCTCGATCGCAGCCTCGGAGGCCGCCCGGCCGCCGACCAGGTACAGCTGATATCCGACCGGGCCGGTCGACGCCGCCCGCGTGCGCTCCAGCGCATGTCCCGAGATCGTGGACTGCACGAACGCCGTCCCCGCGGCGCCCGCGGCGCGCGCGGCCGCGAGCTCGCCGGCGGGATGGATCAGGCGGAGGTAGCCGATCGGGGCGAGCAGCGCGGGGAACGCGAGCTCGCAGCCCAGCACGCGCGCGCCCAGGTCGTAGCTCGGGATCGCAACCGCCTGGCGCGGCCGGAACGTCACGTCCTGGAAGGCCGAGCAATTATCGCGCAGCGTGACCTCGTCATCGGCGCCACCGTCGACGTAGTTGAAGACCACCCGGGGCAATCGTCGCTTCGCCCGCCGCCGCAGGTCCTCGACATTGATCACGCGCGGCGGGGCCAGCGACCGCGGCGCGCGGATCATCGCAGCGGCGCTGTCCCCCGCGTGCGCACCCGCTCGCCCTTCAGGCGGCGGCTCCCGGTCGTCAGGCGAGTGTACGGCGTCCATGGGATGACCTGCTTTCTGTCGAACGAGCGTACCCACCGCTCGGCGCGATACTTCCACTTCTCGCGGCCGCCCTCCAGCGTCCCCGCAACCTCGTTTCAAGTCGACATGTGGAACACCCCCACGAGGTCCTCCGTCACGGGGCTGCTGTCGGCGTGGGTCTCCATGAGGTCGCGCATGAACACCCACCAGCGCCGGCAGACCTCGGCGGCGGCCAGCGCGTTCCAGCGCTCCAGCGACTCCAGCTCGACGTAGGCGAACAGCACGCTCCGGGCGGCATCGAGAAAGATCGAGTACGAACGCACTCCGTGGTCGCGGAGCGCCGACGCCAGCTCGGGCCAGATCGCGTCGTGGCGCCGACGGTACTCCTCGTGCGCCGTGGCATGCAGCCGCATGACAAACGCTTTGCGGACCATGGTCTTGCTCCTCGGCGATGGCTACCACCAGCTCTCGACCTGGATGCCGAAGGTCGTAGCGCTGGTGCGCGACTGATCGGATCGATCGACGGCGTCACTGCTTCTGCCAGACCCTGACGTAGTCCACCATCATGAACAGCGGGAAATTCGCCTGGTTGGGCTGCGTGCCGGGAAACTGTCCCCCGAGCGCGAGGTTCAGGATGAGGTGGAATGGCTTGTGGAACTCCTCCTGATTGGCCGCGGTGATGTCCACCGTGTGGACCGGATTGGGATTGGTCGTGCGGTCGATGTACCAGCGGATCTGCGTCGGCTCCCACTCGATCGTGTAGAGATGGAACTGGGTGACGTCGCCGACGCCGAACGTACCCGGCTGCTGGGTGGTCGTCCCGCTGGCCCACGGAAACAATCCGGTCCGGGTGTCCCAGAACAGGTTCTGGAACGTCACCGTCTCGCTGTTGCGGTGCTCCATGATGTCGATCTCGCCGCAGCTCGACCAGTTGGACGCCATCGTGTCGAACTGCGTGATCGGCGCGTTGAAGTTGGCGGTGCTCGTATCGTCGCACGCGTCGCCCATCATCCAGAACGCCGGCCAGGTCGCGGTCGCATTGGGCATCGCGATCCGGGCCTCGATCCGCCCGAAGGTCCACGACCGCTTGCCTTTGGTCGTCAGCCGCCCCGAGCGCTGGAACCAGTTGCGCCCGGCGATCACCGTGGGCGTCGAGAAGTAGTCGGCGCGGATCACCAGGTTCCCGTTCTGCCGGGTCGACTGCTCGGGGCGATACCACTCCCATTCTCCGTTACCCCAGCCGTCGAACCCTTGGGCGCCCGGATTGAAGCCATTGCCGACGTGGTAGTTCCAGTTCGCGGTGCTCGGCTGGCCGCTGCCGTCGAACGTGTCGTCCCAGACCACGACGTAGTTGCCGCTTCCGCCGCCGCCCCCGGCGCCGGTCATCGTGAACTGCGACCACGCCGTGTCGGTGGCGCCTCCGGTGGAGCTGCCGATCGTGAAGAAGTAGCGGACGGTCGCACCGCCGGGCACCGCGGTCACGTTGTACGTGTTGTTGGTGCCGTTGACCGCCATCCGCACGTTGAGCTGTACTCCGCCGTTGATCTGGTAGTGCAGATCGGCCCACGGCGCATCATTCACCCAGAACTGGACACTGCTGCTCGACGTGATCGTGAAGCCCGATGTCGCGGCGCGCGCCTGCGTGGCCGCGAGCGTACAGGTCGCCAGTCCGATCAGGATCGCAGCCGACAACGCCGAGGGACGAATCCGCGCGAGACGATGAGTGTGCATGGTCTACCTCCGGTAGGCGCGCAGTATCGTCCCCTCACGATTGCTCGTCCACATGCAATCGCGCCGGGTTTCCTTGCGCCCTGTGCGCGACAGGCGCGCAGGTGTGCCGCTGGGCGCACGGTGCAGAGTACAGTGCATACCAATTCCGCGTTCCGTAAGAACCTGCGCTACAGCCGGGGCGTTACGGTGGAGGAGATGTGGGACGCCTCGATCGCGCCATGCGGCTGGTCCCTGCCGCTCGGCCTGGGGGTAGGCCTCCAGGCGGGCGGCGTCGCGAATCTGGAGGTCGAGGCCGCGCTGATCGCGCCTGGTGGCGTGGAACCGGCTGCGTTGCACCGGCTGCTGTATGCGCTGGCCAGCATCGGCCTGGTGACCAGCTCCGCGCCAGGTCAGTTCGCGCTGACCCGGCGGTCGGCGATCGGTTACAGAGACTTGCACTGCAGCATGCCGCAGCCGACGTCGATCTCCGGCTGCTTGTCGGCGCCGACGCCCACGATCATCGGGAAGCACCCGCCGCGGCGCCGGGCGCATCGCTGAGCCCTCGGCTCGGCGCGCTCGCGGCCTGGGTCGCCGGCCAGCAGCGCGGGCCGAGCGGCGATCCGGACGCAGTTGCCGTCGAGGGGACCCGCGGGACCCGCGGATCGAGGACGTCCGGGGTTGACAGGGCGGTCCGGCTTGCGAGCAGGGCCGGGGTCAGAGATAGTCGCGGGCGCGCCACCTCCGGCGGAGAACCGCATGGCATCGACGACGAACACCGACCACGCCGCGCCGATCCGGATCGGGATCGTGGGGCTGGGGAAGATCGCGCGGGACCAGCACATCCCGTCGCTCGTGGCGGACCCGCAGTTCCAGCTGGTCGCGGCGGCGACGAGCTCGAGGACGTGCCCGGTGGACATCCCGCTGTACCGGACGCTGGGCGAGATGATCGCTGCCACGCCGGGGCTGCAGGCGGTCGCGCTGTGCACGCCGCCGCAGGTGCGATACGCGCTGGCCCGCGAGGCGCTCGATCGCGGGCTGCACGTCCTGCTCGAGAAGCCACCCGGGGCGACCGTCGCCGAGGTCGAGGAGCTGGCCGCCCGCGCGCGCGACCACCACCTGACGCTGTTCGCGACCTGGCACTCGCGCGAGGCGCCGGCGGTGCCGCAGACATGCGAGTGGATCGCGGGCAAGGCGGTGCGCCGGGGCGCCGTGACCTGGAAGGAAGACGTCCGGAAGTGGCATCCCGGTCAGCCGTGGATCTGGCAGCCGGGCGGGCTCGGCGTGTTCGATCCCGGCATCAACGCGCTCTCGATCGTCACGAAGCTCCTGTCGCGCCGGCTGTTCGTGACCCGCGCGGTGCTGCACGTGCCGAGCAACCAGCACACACCGATCGCCGCGGAGCTGGGGCTGGCCGACGGCGCCGGCGCGACGATCGACGTGGCGCTCGATTTTCGCCAGTCCGGACACGAGCAGTGGGACATCGCCATCGACACCGACGCGGGGCAGCTCGCGCTGCGCGGTGGCGGTGGGCAGCTGGAGATCGATGGCGCGCCGGTCGTCGCCTCCGCGCTGCACGAGTATCCCCGGCTGTACGAGCGGTTCGCCGCGCTGGTCCGGCTGCGGGCCGTCGATGTCGACCTCGCTCCGCTCAAGCTGGTCGCGGACGCGTTCCTGATCGGCGAGCGGGTCACCGTCGAGCCGTTCGAGGAGTGAGGCGGGCATTGTCCGCTCGCCCGGGCGACTACAGCGCCAGCCGCGCCTTGTTCGCGAGCTTCTCGCGGACGACCGGATAGTAATCGTAGGTCGGATAGAAGTCGGTGCGGAATGCCTTCCACGCCGACTTCTCCAGCACGCGGTTGACCTCGCGGAGCTTGGCGGCGGGGACCTCGAGGGTGACGATCTGTCCGATGCCCATCACGACGTGCCAGCTCACCACCGCGGTGCCGGGCGGCGGGAACACCTTGTACAGGCCCTGCTCGTCCTCGAGCTTGTTGATCTCGTCGAGCGTCTTGGACTGATCGTGGTGCAGGAAGATGGTGAGCAGGATCGCGTCGGGGGCCTGGGTATGGCGAGGCGCGTCCGCGGGCTCGGCGAACACGATGGCAACGCTGCAGGCCAGGAGGAGGATCGGCAGGCGGAGCTTGGGCATGGGCGCATCCTATCGCCGCGATCGCGGAGCCCGGCGCGGTCCGGGCGATTTGCCGGGAGCGCCGGACCGCGCGCCCGCGCACGGCAGCGGCCCGTCGCGGTCAGCGCGTGGTGAACGCGTAGAGCTGGCCGTCGGCCGCGACGAAGATCCGGCCCTTGGCGACCATCGGCGTGATGAACCGGCTGGTCGACGCCATCGCGTCGCCGGGGCCGCCGCCCGCGAACACGACCGCGCCGGTGTCGCCGTCGTAGCCGTGCAGGCGCTGATCGCCCTCGGCGCCGCCCACCCACACGATCGGGTTGCTCGTGCCGTCGGTGGTGGTGACGATCGGGGAGCCGGCGCTGCCGGTGCCGGCGCACCACGCGAGCGACAGCTGCGGCGGGTTGCCGGGGGCGATCTTGACCGCGATCAGGCTGGACGCGCCGGTCAGGCCGGGACAGCCGGTCGCGCCGTGGCCGCGGAACGCGAGGTAGGTGCCGTTCGCGGTGCGGTACATCGCCGGGGTGTTGAGGATCTCGGCGCTGGCGGCGTGGAGCTGCGCGAGCGGGGCGGCGATCCCGCCGAGGTGGTCGCGCGCGAGCAGGTAGACGTTGCCGTCCTTGCCGAACGCGACGACCAGCGCCGACGGCGTGGCGCCGGGCAGATCGAGCGGCATGGCCGGCCCGGCGAGGTCCAGGTCGGTCTGGTCGAGCTGCTGCCAGTTGGTCGGCGCCCAGTAGTCGCGGGCATTGTTCGAGAACGCCGCGCCCGGGCCGAACCGCAGGACGGCCTCGCTGTGCGCCCAGGTCGAGCCGGAGTTGCCGTTGCCGAACACCGCGAACACGCTGGTCCCGTCGCTGGTCACGCCGCCCGGCGTCCACGCCCCGGCCTGGACCGAGCCGGTCGCGAACGCGGTCAGCGCGCCCGGCTGGCCGACCGGCACGGCGACCACCCAGCCCCGGTAGTGGCCGCAGTCGCCGCCGTGGCCGCCGTACGGGACGTAGACCTGGCCGCCGACGACCGTGAGGCCGCCGCGCTGGTTCTCGGCCGCGGCGACGAACGGCGTCGCGGCGCGGGCCAGCGCGGTCGCGACGTCGACCGGCCAGCCCGGGCGGATCGCGCCGGTGTCGGTCGCGAGCGCGAAGATCCGGTGATGCGCGGCGTTGGTTTCGCGGATCATCGCGTCGAGGAACAGCGTGCCGCTCTCGAGGTCGATCACCGGCGTGCCGGTGATACCGAGCGGGTTGATGTCGCCGCAGTCCGCGGCCTCGGCGGGATTCGGCATCGGCTGCGGCGCGCCGAGCTCGACCCGCCACACCACCGCGCCGGCCGGATCGAACGCGGTGACCTCGTTCGCCTCGGTGGCGGCGATCACGAGATCCGTCCGTGCCGGGCCGCCGCGATCGAGGTAGAGCGCCTGCGCGAACGCGGCGCCGGAGTACTTCGCGGTGAACGTCGTGTCGAGGTGGAGCGTCGCGGCGGCGGCCGCAGTGAACGCGGCGTCGACGTACGCGCCGGCGCGCGACGGCCCGGCGTGGAGCTCCAGGACCGACGCGCCCCGATCGGGGGAACCACCGCCCCCGCAGGCGGACGCGGCCAGGACGATCAGCCAGTTCGAGCGTGCCATGCGCCGACTACAGCACGGGGCGGTCGCGCGCAGCGCGTGATCTGCGGGTGGGTGGCGGGATCCGACGTGCGGCGGTCTGCGTGTGGCGCAGCGCACGCCACGAGCGCGGGCGCACGCCGATCAGGACGGCGACGTCACGGCTCCGCGGGGTGGAGCTGCAAGAGATCCGCGGTGACCTCGCCCGCGAACAGGGTCTCGAAGCCGGGGCGCGCCG
>JBGQCL010000409.1:0-10930 GCA_041495365.1 Kofleriaceae bacterium
CTTCACCCAGACCGTCGACGTCCCCCACGACGGCAAGCTCGGCTTCGTGATCCTCAAGCGCGGCGCGGTCGAGCTGATGCTGCAGAGCCGCGCCTCGGTCGCCGCCGACATCGCCGGCCTCGACCCCGACGGCTTCCGCGCCGCGCTGTTCATCGAGGTCGACCAGCTCGCCCCGATCCGCCAGGCGCTCAAGGACTGGCCGCTGGTCGTCCCCGAGCGCACCACGTTCTACGGCGCCCGCGAGATCATCGTCCGCGACCCGGCCGGCAACGTCGTCTGCTTCGCCTCGCGCGAGACGTAGGCGGCGCGCCGCCACCGACGGCGCTGCTGAAGCATGGCTGCGATCGACAGGCCGGAGCTCGCCGGAGCTGGCTACGTGGCCGGTCCGCGTCGCGCCGGAGCCGCCTGCCTTGTCATCGCAGGTCGATCGCGTCGCGTGCGGCGGTCCGGATCCGGTCATGCGCACGGTGGTCATCCTCCGGGGGCCGCTGCTGGCATTCTCCGTTCCCGATCCTCTGTCCGTTCAGGTCGTAGTGTGCGACCCAGCGGTAGCACAGCTGCCAGCTCCGGTCGAACTCCCGGGCATAGCCGCGCGTCGGTTGCCCTCGCGCGTCGCGGTAATGCAGGGCTTTCACGTTGCCATAATCGTCGTAGTCGTAGAGCGCCACGTGCTGGCCGCGCCCGCTCAGCGCCGCGGGCTTGCCACCCGGGCCGAGGTAGCGGTCCAGCACCTTGCGGCCGAGCGCATCGAACTCACTCTCCTCCTTCGCGACCGGGACCGTGGGGCTATCGTTGGCCAGGAAGAAAGCTGCTTCGATCTGATTGCCGCGCGCGTCATAACTATAAACGGCGCGCGCAAAACCGTATGCAGTGAAGACCTGATTGCCTCGCGCGTCGAGGTAGGTCCTCTCGGAGACGCGACCCAGCAGATCCATCTTGTACTTGATGCCGGCAAAGTGGTCTTTCGTCGTGAACGGCCGGCCGCGCTCGTCGTAGTAGGCCTCCCGGATCCGCTCTCCCGGCCGGCCATAGCTGTACACGACGCGAGCTGCACCGTTGCCGAGCGCGCGCAGCAGGGTGCCGCCGGGACCCGGGCAGCTCACCTCCAGCAGCTCCTGCCGGTCGCTGAACCGCCGCTGCAGGATCGGGCAGCGCTGGTTCCGTGTCACGCGCGGCTGCTCGTCGGCATCGAGGTGCCGCTCTTCGACGAGGTTCCCCCAGCGGTCATAGCGGTACTCGATCGCGCCGACCTTGTGCGGCGGTGTCTCGAGGTTCCACATCTCGTAGCGCGTTTGACGGCCGTGGCTGTCCCACGTGATGACACCGCGGTGATCGTCGTCGCCCTGCGTGACCAGCTCGTCATGAATGCCGAACGTCGTGGCCTCGATGATGCGATGATTCTGGTCGTATACGCTCATCCGGCGTGCGTATCCGCTATTGGAAAGAGCTAGGGTCTTGTCGTCGAGGTCGAGATATCGGGTCTCCACCGCGTTGCCGTGCTCGTCGTGCTTTCTGCTCACGGTGTGATATCCATCGAGCTTCACCGGCTCGTTCTTGGCCCCGAAGTAGGACAGCTTTGCCAGCCGACCGAGGTCATCGTACGCGTACGTCGCATGGGACCAGCTGCCGGGGCGCGCAACGTGTTCGTCATCGACGCCGAAATAGGCTTCTCCGATGAGCTCACCATGGGCGTCGAACGTGCGCCTGACCAGCGCATAACCCTGGCCGGTGAAGCTTGCGCCGTCGCTCCAGGCGCGGAGGGTTGGAGCACCCTTGACGTCGACGTACTGGCACTTCGTCTGATTGCCATTACGATCGTACTCCGCGCGCCAACCAGCCTCGCCGTGCACCGAGCTGGCGGGCTTGCCATCCAGGCCGAAGTACGCGACCTCGACCCGGTTGCCCCAGTCATCGAAGCGCGCCTTCCAGCCGGCAACGCCGTCGCCGACGTTCGCCACCGGCTTCATCGAAAGATCGAGGTAATGGACGGCGGTCTTCCGGCCCAGATCGTCATACTCCGCCAGCCAGCCGGCATAGCCATCCTTGCCGAGCACCGCCTCGCCGGACTTGCCCAGGAAGATCCTCTCGATCTCTCGCCCTCGGGTGTCGAAGCTGCCCCTCCAACCGGCGGATCCGTCGCTCGTGATCACCGGATCGCCATCGTCGTCGTAATAGTGCTCCTCGGTGATGTTCCACCAGATGTCACGCTTGCGCTGCACGCTCGTGTATCCATTCTTGACCGTGACCGGTTGCCCCTCGACGCCCAGGAAGCGTGTCCATTCGATGCGGTTCGCGCCGTCGTAGGTGGTGAGCGACCTGGCGCAGCCGTTGCTGTCCATCACCGGCTTGCCATCCGCGCCGAGGTTGGCGACCTCGATCTTCCTGCCGTCCCTGTCGTACGCGTAGAGACTGGTGGCAACGGCATCGGCCCCGGCCGTCGGGTGGCCATCCGCGTCGAGGCTGGTTTGCTCCAGGACTCGGCCGCGCTGGTCGTATCGCCACGTCCACGTGACGATCCCGTAGCGAGTCTTCCTCGGCATTCCCGCCGCGTCCACGCATGTCCATCGCACCAGGTGATCCATCGCGTCATGCTGCTGCTTGCTTCCGTAGCACTGGTCGGCGCCGACGGTCGGTTTGCCGTCCTGATCGAAGTAGTGCGTCTCGACGACGCCGCCGCGATCATCGCGTACCAGACGCTGCTTGTGCCACCCGTCCTTGGTGACGATGGGCTGGTCATTCTCGTTGAAGAGCGCTTCCTCGATCTCGTTGCCGGCCGCGTCGAACCTGGCCCGGCGCAGCGCCCATCCGCTGTCGACCCGGGTTGGTCGATGCTGCGGGTCGAGGGCGCGCGCTTCGAGAGAGTTGCCGAACCCGTCGTTCTCGATGGTCAAGATCGCATTGCCGGTACCATCGTTCATCAGCCGGCCCGCGGCGTCGAGCGACTGGAGCTCGAACTCGTCGCCGCGGTCGTCGTAGATCCGCTGCGATGCGAACGCTCGATCGCCGCCGGGGACCGGCTCGCCGGACGGGTCGAGATAGCTGGTGGTCTCGACAAGTCCGCCCGGTGTATGTGTGTAGCGGATCGCCTCTGCCCAGTAGTAGGTCGACTCCGTCGTGCGGCCGCGCACCGGAACCGGCGTTCCGTTCGCGTCGATGAACATGGCGCGGCGGACATCTCCGGTATCGCGCGATACGTAGATCTTGCCCTGCACCAGCTCGTCGAACCTCGTGTATTGGTCCTCGGCAGCGACCCGGCCGGCCGCGTCGTACTCGTAGATCCAGTGCGACGTGGTGAGATGACGGCCGCGCTCGGTGCCCTTGTACTCCGGATCGACCTCGGTGGGCTCATCGCGGCTGTTCACCGCATCCACGCGCTTGACGTGGCCGAGCCGACCGGCGGTGATGACGCGGTACGACAGCGGTCGGCGATGAACCTGCTCGCCGGTGAGCTTCCCGAGGCCGATCGGCGCTCCGTGGTTGCGTCCGATCGATGCGTAGTAGGACGTGTGCTCCCAGACGTAGAGCACCGGCCACACGACCCAGGCCATCGCGCTGGCGGTGGCGAGTGCGCCGAGCGTGACCGTGGCGGTCAATCGTCGCAAACGCACCGAGCGTGCCTTCTTGTCCTGCTTGCGCTTTGCGTCGCGCGCGCGCTCACCGGCGGTGACGAATTCGCACACGGCCTGGAAGTCAGGATCCGTTCCATAGCGGCGCGCCCACATGGCCGTGGCGTGGCTGCGCCAGGCAACCGCTCGATCGAGGCTCGCTCCGGCGATCGACGCGTCGCCGTCCCGCCAGGCGTGCGCGGCGTCGCGCAGCCGGTGGTAGGTGGCGACCGCCTCGGCCTCTTCCTCGATCCAGCCGACCGCCCGTTCCCACTGGCGCAGCAGGCTCTCGTGGCTGACGTCGAGGATCGCGTCGGGCGTCAGCTCGATCCCCTCGCGCGGCATCAGGAAGCAGCGATCGCGGCGGCGGAACACGTCGGCGACCCGGCGGACGTCGTCGAGAGTCGCGCCGGCGAGCTCGGCGATCTCGCACACGTGGGCCGGCGCGCGGCGGTCGCGGCGGGCGGTCTCGCTGTCGCTCAGGCGCTGGAACATCAGCTTGGCGATGCGCTGATGGTCGGGGTCGAGCTCGGCGAACGCCTCGTCGGCGTGATCGGACAGCGAGCGGGCCAGCCCGCCGATCGCGTCGTAGTCGGCGATGCCGAGCATCGTCTTCGCGCCGGACCGGCGGTCCGCGTCGTGGCGATCCCACATCCGCAACAGGGCATGCTGCAGCAGCGGGAGCTGGTCCGGATCGGGGCCGAAGTCGTTGAGCAGCCGGTTCACCAGGGCGGGCTCGACGTCGGCGTCGAACACGCGGGCCGGGCCGGTGATGCAGGCGGCGCACTCGTCGCGGGTCAGCCGCGGCGTCAGGTACAGGCCGTCGTTGATCGCCTCGGGCAGGCCGTGGTACGGCGCGCACTCGCCGAGGAAGTCCGAGCGCATGGTGATCGCGACGTAGATCCGCTCGCGCGGCGCGGCGGCGGAGCCGAGCAGCAGCGCGACGAACGCCTCGGCCTCGTCGCGCTGCACGCCCGCGGAGAACCGGAATAGCTCCTCGAACTGATCGACGAGCACGAGCAGGTTCGCGTCGGACGCGAGCGCCGAGCCGCGCACGATCTCGACCAGGCCGAGCGGCCCGCGCCGCAGCGCGGCCTCGACGAACACCGGCGCGTCGGGCTGCGCGGCGCGCTCGTCGTCGAGGATGCGGGCTTCGACCAGCGCGCTGGCCAGGTTGGCCAGCGGCCGCTCGCCGGGCCTGAGCTTGGCGATCCGCCAGTGGGCGCCGGCGGTCGCCATGAACCCGGTCGCCAGGCCGGGCATCATGCCGGCGGCGACCAGCGAGGACTTGCCACATCCCGACGGGCCGACGACGGCCAGGAAGCGATGCTCGGCGAGCCGCGACAAGAGGTCGTCGGTCTGGCGTTCGCGGCCGAAGAAGATGTCGGATTCGTCCGACCGGAACGGCCGTAACCCCGGATAGGGAGTATCACTCAGCTCCAGCGCCTTGGTCTCCATGGGCCCTCCTTCACCTTCGCAACTGCTCGACGAACCGTTGCAGTTCCTGGGGATTGATGCCCTGACGGCAATTGACCACGCCCAGGTGTCTGATCGTCACGGGGATGTCAGGCCTCTCGGGCGGCGGACCTTCGAACACCGCCATCGGCGCCGGAGGATTGCGCATGCAGTTGAGCCTGCGGGCGTGGCGGATCTGGTCCTGGACCCAGTAGAACTCGGTCTCGCCGTAGACCAGGACCAGGCCGTCGCAGTCGCGCAGGTTGTTCTCGAGCGCGATGCGGATGTCGGTGGGCGATCCGGTCGCCGGCATCCGGTAGCAATCGGCGCCGAGGTCGGCCAGCGCGTTGCTGATCGCGAGGGCCAGGTTGTGATCGCGGGCGTCGGCGTTGACGAAGATCGTGACCTGGGGTGGGAGAGGCCGCGGCGGCTCGGGCGGCGGGCGCAGCGCGGCCTCGGCCACGGCGCGCTTGAACTCCTCGATGCCGCAGGCCTGCGCCGCGTCGAGCAGGCCCTTGTGGTCCAGGTCGCGGACGGTGTCGATCGGCTGCGCGCGGTCGCGCCACTGCAGCACGGGCTTGCCGGCGCGGCGCGCGAGCGCGTGCTGCAGCGCGGGCAGCCGGTGCCCGGGCGCGAACGGCAGGTCCCGGCCGTGCACGGTGCTGAGCACCTGCGCGAACAGACAGCAGCCGTCGAGCTCGCGGAGCACGGCGGCCTCGTAGGCGGCGAGGTCGGTGGTCGGGTAGCGCGACTGTGGCGACGGCAGGACCTCGAGCCCGGCCTGGTCGAGGTACCTGCGGAGCTCGGACTCGCGGTCCTCGAGGTCGTCGGTGGCCTCGGCGACGAACACCCGCTTGCCGGCCCTCGGCACGACGGGCGCACGGCCCGGCTGCTCGGCGCGATCGAGCCGCTCGGCAAGCTCGCCGCTGAGCGTCACGATGCGCTCGATGAACGATCGCTCGTTGGGATCGGGGCTGCCGAGCAGGCGGTGGGCGGCAACGCCCTCCACCGAGGCGAAGAAGTCGATGCCGCGCAGGTCGCGAAACTCTTCGGGCTGTCGGTCGCGCTCGACCGGGCGCGCCCGCACGACGATCATCGACCCCGCGGCCCGGTCCTTCACCAAGTCGAGAAACGCGCGCCGCTCGCGGTCGCACCACGGCGAGCGCAGGTAGCTGGGCGACATCACCACCAGGAGTGTCGCGGAGCTGCGCACCGCGTCGATCAGCTGCGAGGTGATCGGCAGGCTGGATCGCATGACCTCGTGGTCGACGAACATCTTGAGGTCGCGACCGCCGAGCCGCGGCTTGAGCTCGCGGCGCAGCTTGTCGAGGAGTACATCGACCCACCCGCGGTCGTCGGCGACGAGCACGTCGTTGTCGACCGTCGAGTAGCTCACGAACACGTCGTGTGCGAAGCCGGTTACATGCGCCATCTGCCACTCCATCCACCAACACGCGGTCCGGGGCGCGGTCCTCTGCCACGGTGGGGTCCAGAGGCCGCGTGACCATGGACCTGAATCGCTGCCTGGATCGTTGCCTGGATTGCTGAAAGATCGACGGGATCGTCGACGAACGTCGGGTCGTGCATGGCCGGATCCACCTCCAGATACGCCTCGCGCCAGAGTCGAGGGACAGCTGGATTGGCGACCGTGTAACGCCGGGCACGACAGGAATTCGGCATTGCCGTCCGATGCCAGGTCGATCGGCTGTCGGATCGGCGGCGGCCGGTCGCCTACCGCGTAGCACGATGCTGCGGCACAACTCACCACTCGCGAGCGCGGTCGGTCCGGGGACCTCCGCGTTCATTCCGTCGTTCAAGGTGCACCTGTGCTGGTTCGACAGCGCGCAGGTCGATCCGCGCTGTGCGGCGATCGCGCGCGAGCTGTACGAGCTGCTGCACCGCCCGCTGCGCGACGATGCGATCCAGCGGCCGGGGATCGAGATCGCGGTGGAGTTCGGCCGCAGCCTGCCCGGGCTGCTCGACGCGCTGGAGCGCGGCGACGAGCCCCGGGCCGCGGTCCGGCTCGTGATCGCGGTGCTCGACGCCGCGGCGTTCGCCAGCCCGACCGACCGGGACACCGTCCGGCGGCGCGCGCTGGGGCGCTGGGGCGCACCGCCCCACGGCGAGGTGTTCCTGCCGATCGTGGTCGGCGGCGCCTGGCACGCCGAGCTCGGCGCGAGCTCCGTGATCGAGCCGATCGTGCTCGACGGCGACCTCGACGGCGACGATGGCGCACCGCGGCGCCAGGAGCTCGCGATCGAGGTCTGCATCGCCGCCGGCCGGGCGCTGCTGGCGAGCCGGCACGCGGCCGGCCCGCCGCGCCCCCGCGTCCTGCTCAGCTACGCGCGCAGCGATGGGCTGGAGCTGTCGCGCAGGCTCGCGGAGCGGTTCCGGCAGATCGCCGCGATCGATGTCTGGCACGACACCAGCCCGATCGCGACGGGGGACAAGCTCGCTCGACAGCTCCAGATCGCCAATGGCAACAGCGTGGTGCTGCTGATCCGCACCGATCGCTACTCCGAGAGCCCGGAGTGCGCCGGCGAGCTGCTGGCGGCCAAGCAGTCCCGCGCCCCGATCGTGACGCTGCTCGCCACGGTGGACGGCGAGCTCGCCGCCTCGGCGTACAGCGGCAATCACCGGACGATGAACTGGCACCCGGGGCGGGAGCTCGAGGTCGTGGTTCGCTGCGTCCAGGCGTGGCTGCACGCCCACCACTTTCGCGCGAGCGCAGCGGCCGCCCTGGCGCTCGCCGGGCTGCCGGCCGATTCCGACGTGCTGCCGCGCCGACCGGAGCTGCTCGATCTGGTCCAGATCGGCAGGGCCGGACGCCGCCTGGTGGTCCACCCGGATCCGCCGCTCACCGACGGAGAGGCCACGGTGTTGCGCACGGCCCACCCGGCGGTCCGGATCGCGACGCCGACCACGCTGCTCGGGCGCGTGCTGCTCGCCCAGGACCCCGAGCCGCCGCTGACCGGCACGACGCTGGCGTTCTCGCTGTCGGTGGCCGAGGACCTGCCGCGGCTCGCCGACGGTCGGGTCGGCGCGGGGCTGATCCAGGATCACCTCGACGACGCGGTGTACTCGATCGTGCTCGCGACCCTGCGGTCGGGCGCGCGGATCGCGTACGGCGGCGACTTCCGGCGCGACGTCGGCTACGCGCGCCACCTCGTCGACCTCCATCGCTCGTACGGCGGGCTCGGCACCCGGGGCAGCGCGCAGCTGGTGTGCTTCCTCGACGGCGGGGCGCGCGACGGGCTCGATCCGCTGGGGATCGAGTTCGATCCGGTCGAGGTCAACGCCCCGCCGGGAGCCGAGCGGTTTCCCGAGCTGCGCTCGCTGCTGTGGCACCTCGCGATGCGCGAGGTGATGGCGGAGCGCTGCACCGGCCGGATCCTGCTCGGCGGCAGGGCGCGGCCTGCGGTGGCGCAAGGCGACGGTGGATACCTCGGCCCGTGGCCGGGTCTGCTCGAGGAGGCGTGGCGCACGCTGCGGCGGGATCGAGCGCTGTACGTCGTCGGGGGACTCGGTGGTGCCGCCGGCCTGGTCGCGCGGATGCTGCTCCGCGGTGAGCTGCCGCCCGAGCTCACGCGAGCGCATCACGCCGGTGCGCCGGTGGCCGAGCTCGCCGGTCGGGTCGAGGCGGCGCGCTGCGAGCTGACGTGCGCCGGCGCGTCCCCCGAGGTCGTGCTGCAGCTCGACTCGGGCCGCTACGCGGACATCGAGGATCTCGCCGACCTCGTGCTGGCGCGCTGGAAGCGGTTCGTGGACGGCGACGCCGCGGCGTGGCCGAACGGGCTCGATGTCGAGCAGAACCGCCGCCTGCTCTGCGCCACGGATCGCACGGAGATCGTGCACCTGGTGTTCGAGGGCCTGCGCCGGGTCTCGCAGCGGCCCGAGGGCGAGCTCCAGATCGCGCTCTACCTCGGCGACATCGCCACGGTCCCGAAGGTGGACGGCTACGCGGTCGCGGTCACCCCCGGCGTCCCCCGCGTCGGCGCCTACGCGGCGCTCAAGCCGTGCATGGAGCGGCAGCTCGGCGGGCCGCCGTCCACCCCGCCGAGGGTCGCGCTGGAGCCGGTCGGAGCCGGGGAGCTCCCGGGCTCGTACGTGCTGGTCGCGCAGCTCGAGCTGGCGCCGAGCGGCCGGTCGATCGACGCGGCGACGGTCGAGCAGCTCGCCTGCGAGGTCGCTCGCGAGGCCGACCGGGTCGGGCTCGAATCGGTCGCATGTCCGGCTTTCGGGACCACGCTCGGGCTGTCGATCGCCGACTCCGTGCGCGCCATGGTCCGGGGTTTTCGCCGGGGTCGCAAGCACCAGCCGGTGAAGCTCGTGTTCTGCGAGATCGATCGCGCGCGCTACGATCAGCTCCGCGAGGCGCTCGGCACCGAGGCGGTGGAGCTGCGGGCGGGAGTGCTTGCGAGGGCGCACGCCGGTGGTCCCGTGCTGCACGTCGATATCGAGCCCGATCCGGCGGGCCAGGCCCGCGTGCGCGTGACGCTCTACGTGCCCGAGGCGATCCGGCCGGTCGCGCCGCTCCACGAGGTCGAGCTCTCGCCGGAGACCTGGGCCGAGCTGCAGCACCGGGTCCAGGACTTCGAGGGATCGCGGCAGATCGCCCGCACGCTGTGGCGTGATCTGCTGTCCTCGGAGATCCGCGACCTGCTGGAGCACCACGCGGACCGGCCCCTCGTGGTGCTTGGCGACGACCGGGCATCGGGCCTGCCGTGGGAGATGTTGATGGAGGATCGGGACGACGCGCCGCCGCGGATCCGCAGCGTCGTGCGACAGATCGCGCTGCGCGGCGCGTATCGCACGCCGGCCGAGCAGGTCGAGCGCGCGCGGCTGCGCGTGCTGATCGTCGCGGACCCGCTGCGCGATCTGCCGAACGCCGTGCCCGAAGCGAGCGCGGTGGCGCGGTCGCTGGGCGGGCGCGCCGACGTCGTCGTCGAGTGCCTGGTTCACGACCAGGCGACCGTCGCCGCGGTCACCTCCCGCCTGGAGCGCGGCCACTACGACATCCTTCATTACGCGGGCCACGCCAGGTTCGATGACGCCGACGCCGATCGCGGAGGGCTCGCGCTGGCCGACGGGATCCTTTCGGCCGCCGCGCTGCCGCCGATCTCTCCCCAGTTCGTGTTCCTCAGCGCGTGTGAATCAGGGCGCCTGCGCGACATAGTCGTCGCGCCGTCACCGTCGCCGTCGCGGGTGCCCGGCGCCGGCCGCTCGCTCGCCGAGGCGTTCCTGCGCGCGGGCGTACGCGCGTTCGTCGGCACGTTCTATGCGGTCGACGACGCCAGCGCGCGCGAGTTCGCGTCGATCGTGCACGGTCAGATCGCCAGCGGCTGCACGCTCGGTGACGCGGTCCACGCGGCCCGGCGCGCGCTGTATGACAGCCGAAGACCGGACTGGGGCAACTTCCTGCTCTACGGTGACCACACCATGATCCTGTGATCACGGGCGATCCGTGCGACGCTCGTGGAAATGCCGTGGCCGAGCTCCCGTACACCGAGATCGCGCGGCCGGCGGATCTCGCCCGGTACGTCGATCGCCTGTGCCCGATCGCGCTGTCCCACCGTTCGGCCCGCCGGCGCCGTGACCGCGCGGCGCGCCGCGCCGGTCGAGCGATCTACGCCGCCGGGCGGGCGGGCTGCTCTGCGCGCGCGTTGTCCGCTGCGAAGAACGCGGTGAGCTGTCCGCCGAGCCATCGCCGGAACTCGGGTGTCGTCGGTGGGCTGTGGCAGGCGCCGGCGATGAGCTCGGTGCCGGCAAGCCCGGGGAACAGCTCGGCCGCGCGTGCGAACAGCTTGTCCGCCGGGAAGCTGAGATCGTCCCGTCCATCGAAGCCTGCCTGCCGTTCTACGTCGAGCGCC
>JBGQCL010000410.1:0-10925 GCA_041495365.1 Kofleriaceae bacterium
CCCGCGCGCCGTCTACCCCAAGAACCACGAGTTCTGGTCCACCACCGCCGCGATGTCCGTGACCCTGTCGATCGTCGACGACCTGCCGCTCGAGCTGGACTTCGCGGTGGGGGAGGGGCCGGCCCGCCACCGCAACGGGCGTACCTACAACATCAAGGAGCGCACCTTCGACCAGGTGTGGACGGGGCTGCGCGATCAGCTGGCGAAGGTGCGCGGCGGCGACGAGCGCACGCCGCCCGACGGCACCGCCGGCGAACCCATGCAGGTTCCCCGGACGACGAACGCAGACGTCGTCCAGATCACCGCCTACTGGAACGACGCCTGGACCCGGCTGGAGGACGCCTGGCGCCGCGGCAATGTCCTGGGGCGCATCGCCGATCCGCTGGGGCTCATCGCCGAGCGCGCACGGTGGTTGGCGGCGACCGCCGAGGTCGAGGACACCGCGAAGTCGGGCAAGGCCAGCGACATCTATCCCAAGAACGACGGATTCTGGCGCGCAACGCGATCCCTGGCCGCTGCCCTCGACCGCTATCACCAGCAGCCGGCGCGGAGCCAGATTACGCTCGACGTTCCGGAGGAGGGCCTGCCCGAGCGCGTGGTCGACTTCCTGACCGACCTCGGAGGACACATCGCCGACGCCGCCGGCACCGTCGCGCACGCGGTCAGCGACCTCGGACGCGAGGCCGGCAAAGGGTTCTTCGACGGACTCGGCGGCCCGCTCCTCCTGGGTGCCGGCGGGATCGCCGCGCTGTGGCTGCTGCTCCGCCACCGCGACCACCGCGATCCGGTCGAGGGGGCGTAGGACATGGCGCGCCATGCTTTCGCCTGGCTCGCCGCCGGCAGCGTCACCGCGGCGATCCTCTATCTGGGACTGCGACCCCGCCGCCGCGGCGGCCGTCCCGGTACGGGCTCGCCGGCGTCCACGGACGCGGCGCGCGATGCCGAGGCCCGCAATGCGGCGCTGAAGTACCGGCCCGTCGGATCCACCGGCGAGCCGTATCCGGACTGGGTGCGCGCGCTCGACGGCAAATCCGGCGTCTACATCATCCGCGAGATCCAGCGCGATGGCGCGGCGGTGACCGTCTACGTCGGGGAGAGCCATGCCGGCCGCCTGTACCAGACCCTGACGCGGCACTTTCAGACCTGGCGCCGCGCCAAGAAGTTCTGGGCCGGGCAGTACACCGGCAGCCAGAGCCACGATCCGGGTCTCACGTACGACCGCGATCGGGTCATCGTCGCGGTCCGCGTGCTGCCTGCCGATCGCGCGATCGCCGAGGAGGCGCGGCTGATCGCCCGGCTGCGTCCGCGCGACAACTTGCTCGGCCAACCCGACGACGACCTGATCGAGGCCGTCCCGTTCTGACGGCGCACTCATCTCGAAGAGGCTCCACATGTCGAACCACGAACATCGAACCGCAGGCACGCGTGCGTTTGCTGCGCTCGCCCAGGAGGAACCCTAGCCATGCGCGTGCTTCCCTGGCTCCTCGGTGGCGGTGCGGCTGCCGTTGGGCTGTACTACTGGACCCGCCAACGGCGAGATGGCGCCCAGACGTCCCGTGACGACGTCCCGCTCCCCGGCCGATGGGTCTGGCCCATCGGCGTGTGGCGCGGACGCAAGCCCGAGATCAGCGACGGCTTCTGGTCGCTGCGCCGCACACCGGCGGGAGCCTCCATCACCCACGGCGGTGTCGACCTCATGTATCGCCGGCAACCGGGCGACGCGTGGCCCGCCGGCACGCCGCACGGAACGCCCCACTTCGTCATGCCGGACGGCCGCACGGCCCTGGCCGCCTCCGACGGTGTGGTGTCGTTCGCCGCGAACACCCCGCGCGGCTGGACGGTGATCATCGATCACGCGCCCCGCAAGCTCAGCACGTACTACACGCACCTTTCGTCCCTGCTCGTCACCGCCAAGCAAGCGATCACCGCCGGCATCCCGATCGGCATCATCGGCGCGGACCCGCTCGACGGCCAGCGGATCATGCATCTGCACTTCGAGCTCCGCCGCGGCAGCCCCGATGACCGGATCGATCCGCAGCCGCTGATGGCGAGCTGGGACTACCTGCCTGACCCCGAGCCCGCAAGCGCGCTGGTCGCGCGCAACGCCGGCACGCCGCGCGCGCCTCGCATGCTCGCCGTGCGCGGGCCCATCCGCGCGTGGCCCGGCGATCGCTCGTAGTCCGCACCTCCATCCACTCCCCAAGGAACTTCCATGACCGACACCGAGCACACCCAGAGCACCACGGAAGGCCCTTCCATCGAGGAGACCTCGAGCCCCGAAGTTGCGCAGCCGACGCAGCGCAACCCCGAAGGCGCAGGCACGCCACCCCTCGCGGACAAGACGGCGCTGCTCCACGAACTGGTCGCCACGATCCGCGCGGCCGTCGCCCCGGGCGTGACCCCCGAGGCACGCGCCGCCGGCGCTGCCGCGTGCCGCGCGATCCTCACCGCGCTCGAGGCGCAGGTCGGGCATTCACTGGTCCCGACGACCTCCCAGCCGACGGCGACCCGGGTGACCCAGGAGCCGACATCTCCGCTGGGGCGCATCCTGTCCCAGCTCGTGGGCATGCCGCGCGAGCAGTTCACCGGCCTCCTGTCGCAGCTCGCTGCGATGCCGCGCGAGCAGCTGCTCGACTTCCTGATCAACCGACTGCGCAGCGCGCTTCCACCGGGCACGCAGACCCGGGTCTCCGCAGGCCCCCGGTTCCATCTGATCCAGATCCCGCAGGCTCCACCGGTCGGAAAGACACCCTGAACTTCGAGATCCGCGCGCGGCGGAGCGTTCGGCTCGCTGCAGCGCCACTGCTCGGCAAGGAGTCACATGCGGAACATCGCCACCACGCGCATTCTCCATGCGCCGGAGAGCACCGGCGCGTTTGTCTCGCATCGCCCATGGGTCTGGCCGCTGCCCCGGCTCGACGGTGCTGCTCCGTGCGTCGTCGGGCCCGCCGACAGCTCGGCGCACGATGGCGTCGACCTCGGCTATCCCGATCGCTGTTCGTCGCCGGGCATGGTCCCGGTGCTCGCCGCGCGTGACGGTGTCATCACGTACGCCGGCACCACGAGGAGCGGGCCCACGGTCTGCATCGATCACGCCGGGGGCTGGTCCACGCAGTACGCCAACCTCGAGCATGTGCTCGCGATGCCGACCGATCGGTTCTGCCGCCGCCGCAAGACGCGGGTCCGGGCCGGCGACGTGCTCGGTCATGCCCACCCCATCTCGCCAAGCATCCGCTTTGGCCTCGCCCGGCTCGGCGAACTCGGGTGGAGCATCGTTGATCCGACCGAACCGATGCTCACCTGGGCCGTGCTGCCCTGGCTCGCAGAGCCCGTGACCGATCGGGCCGCCTGAGACGTCCCATGACTTCCAGAAGCAAGCACGAGATCGGGCCGCCCAACCGCGACGTCGGGCACAGCCTGGGGCTCCGGCGAGCATCACCGGCCGGACCGCACGTCTCGCCAGCTGGATCGTACGACCCAGCCGCACCTGCCGAGAAAGACCCGCGTACCGACGAGCCTGCCGCGATGGATGACGTCCTCGACGTCGCGGGCGCGATGCAGCTCCTGCGGGTCGGCCGCAACACGGTCTACGAGCTCGTCGCGCGCAACGAGATCCCACACCGGCGACTGGGCAAGCAGATCCGTTTCAGCCGGGTCGCGATCATGCGATGGTTCGCCTCGTGGTCATCGCAGGGCGCGAAGGAAGGGCACTAACGATGCCTACACGACGCGACCCCAGAACAGGTGGCTGGTTCTTCCGGACCACCGTGAAGACCCCCGATGGAAAGAAGCCGCGACTCTACGGTACGCCGGGTGTTCCCGGTCCGTACCACGACCTCGCGGCGACCAAGATCGGGGCGCAAGAGGCTGAGCAACGCGCGATCAAGCAAGCGTTCGCCGAAGCCGCCAGCGGAGCGAAGCCGCCAGCGGAGCCGGCCAAGAAGGAGGTGCCGACGTTCGACGAGTGGTTCAACGGGCGGTTCTGGCGCGAGTGGGTCGTCGGTCGCAAGAACAAGCCGACCGAGGTCCGCTCCAAGCTGATCATCTACCGTCTCCACCTCGAGCCACGGTTCGGAAAGCTCCGGCTCGACGAGATCACCGTGTCCGAGATCGCCCAACTCCGCGCCGATCTGCTCGACGCCGAGCTCAGCGAGAAGCGCATCAACAACATCCTGGCGGTGCTGTCCAAGCCGCTCAAGTACGCGGTCGACTGCGAAGTGATCGACAAGGCGCCGCGGATCGGGATGTTCAAGTGCGAGCGGCCCGAGATCGAGGCGTGGGACTTCGCGCAGTACGCGCGTCTCCTCGCTGCGGCGAAGGCCGAGGGCGAAGACTGGTACGCCGCGGTGTGCCTGGCCGGTGAGGCCGGGCTCCGCGTCGGCGAGGTCAAGGCCCTGCGCTGGCGCGAGGACGTCGACATGATCGCTCGGACGATCACGGTGCGGCAGCAGACCTGCAACGGCGAGACAACGACGCCGAAGGGTCGAACGCGGCGCACGGTGCCGATGACGAGCACGCTGTACGACGCGCTCAAGCGGATGTCGACGATCCGGGAGGGCTTCGTGGTGCGCAACTTCGACGGCTCGCAGAAGTCCGATGGCGAGGCGAACTGGTGGATCGCACGCATCTGCCGGCGTGCCGGGCTCCCGGTCCGCTACTGGCACACCCTACGCCACTGCTACGGAACCCACGCCGCGCTGTTCGGCGTGAACCCGTGGCGGCTGCAGACCTGGATGGGCCACAAGCGGATCGACGAGACGATGCTCTACGTGCACGTCGCCGAGAATCACCGCCGCGAGATCCCGGGGGTGATTCTGGAGGCCGCCCACGGCGAGATGGATCCCGACTCGCGCGTTCTCAAGATGCTCGCCGCGCGTGGCAGCCACGTGGCAGCAGAACCGGGGCCTCTGAAGGATTTCCTAGAAGTGACAGCTAGTTAAATCGTGCGCGAAGGGGGACTCGAACCCCATGAGGACCCGCTGACCCTACCTTGGGTATCGCGGCTTTGCAACGGTTCTCAGGGGTTGCGCCGCCCACCGCTCCGGCTATGTCCGGGCTGAGCCGGCTGTGTCCCGTTCGTCGTGGCACATCTGTGCCACGACTCGCGACTGCGGATCCTCGTCGGGGTGCCTCGCCTCTTGGGCCGAACTTTTCCGTGCGCTGGATCCGCTGAGCCGCCCGCGCTGACCGCGAGCGAGCCAACCGAGCGCGAGCGCCGACCGCGCCGGCCGGGCCGCGTCAGACCGACCGGGCGCGCACCGCCGGGCCGTCCGCCGGCCGTGCGCCGATCGCGTGCATGTCGCACGCCGGGCCGACCGGGCGCGCACCGCCGGGCCGTCCGCCGGCCGCGCGCCGATCGCGTGCGTGTCGCACGCCGGGCCGTGCGCCAGGCCGACCGCGAGCACACGGCGGGCGTTCGCTGGGCCGCGCGTCGATCGCGAGTGCCAGGACGACCGCGAGCGCCAGGACGACCGCGAGCGCCAGGACGCCAACTCGGCTTTCCGGCGACACCAGTGCGTCCCTCCTGCGGACGTCGCCTGGTAGGCCAGGTGCCGTCCGAAAACTCCGCCGACTGGGCACCTTGGGTTAAGCTCCACGCACCTATGCGCGTCGAGTCGTTCTCGGTGTCCAACTACCGCTCCTTCGCTGAGCGGATCGAGATCCGGCTGCGCCCCCTCACCCTCTTCTACGGCTACAATAGCGCCGGCAAGAGTTCCCTGCTGCGAGCCCTCCCCCTGCTCGCAGCGTCGTGCAGCCCCGACGCTGCCGGCCCGCTTGCCCTCGACTCCCCCATCCTGCGTGGCGGATCGTTTGCGGACGTTCGCTCACGCCTGACGAGCAGCACAAAGCTCACGATGGGGCTGTCATGGGCCGACAGAAAAACCGGGCACGAGTCCTACGAGGCGTCAATCTTCGACGCCGAGTCGGTACGCGAGCAGGTCGTCGAGTCATTCGAGTTCACGTCGACCCCCCAGCGCACGATACGTGGCATCTGGGAACCCACCACTGAGGGTCGTGGTCTCGGTAAGACGTACGACATCGAAATCGGGGAACAGTCCCACGAAACCGTCCTCCGCTTCGACGGCATGGTGCCCTTCGCTGCGGCAGCCGCGCATCGCGACGTGTATCGTTCGCTGCAACACATATCCAATCAATTGCGTCGCTTCGCACGAGCGGTTCATTGGCTCGCGCCACTGCGGTCTGTCGAAACCAGACGTCAACCGTATCTCACCCGTCCGCGCCGTCTTGACGCCAGTGGAGCAAACGTCGCGCGAGTCCTTGCGTACGACAAGCTCACTGACGGACCACTGCTGCCGAGTGTTTCCGACTGGTTCGCATCTGCGACGGGCCACACTCTAGACGTTATTGCGGAAGCCGAATGGTTTCGTGTCGTCGTCTCACCCCGTGATGCACCACATGCGCAGATCGATCTTGCAGACACCGGGGAGGGGCTGACCCAAGTTCTGCCCGTCCTCGTCCTCGCTCTGCAGGCGCGTCTTGACTTGATTGGAAAGCAACCACTCCTCGCCATTGAGCATCCTGAACTTCACTTGCATCCTGCTGCGGAGGTGGAGCTCGCTTCGCTTTTCGCAAGTCTTGTGAGAAGCCGCAACGAGAGCCGAACCATTCTCGAAACACACTCGCGCAACTTCCTCTTGGCGATGCAACTAGCCATCGTCAAGGGCGAGCTCAGCCCAGATTCGCTTGCCGTCTACTGGGTACGCGAGACAAGCGAAGGTCACAGCCAGGCGACACTTGTGGAGTTTGATTCGGCAGCGCGCCCAATTGGAGATGCGTGGCCTCCGGGGGTATTCCTCGAGGAACTCGAACTCTCGAGGGCAATCGTAAGCGCGCGAAGAGCCGCGAGCGGCGACTAATGCGCGTGGTCATTGACGCACACTGCTTCGCGGACGCGGCAAACACGCTCCCCCTTATCACACTCCTCTATCACGGAGCGACTGGTCGCCATCGTGTAATGGTTGACGACGAACAGGCTCCTGACTTGGTCCGCTGGCTTGACTCGCAAAGCCAGCAGGTCAGGGACGAATGTGCGCTCGCATTTGCGGCGGCCGCGCTGATGGAGGTTGAGGAGCCCGCCCGCTACGAGGCTCGGGTAATCCCGCGGGGCGCCCCGAACTGGCAGACGCAATCTGTGTTGCTACCTCTCGCCATTGCTGTCACCTTCTTGTCTCAGCAGTTCCGCATTTACCTGGAGGACCGCGTTACCGACCGCGCTTTTCTACTCTGCGCCTGCACTCCACAGCAACGGCAGTTCCTTGAGCAGGCGGAAAGAGCCGGCCACCTAACCTTCGATCACGGCGGCGGCCTCGGTTCCATGAAGCGATTGGTCGACGGGTTGCCAGTCGATGCACGCTTCCACTATTGGCTGGTTTTCGACAGCGACGCCTTGCAACCCGCAACACCCAGCAACCAAGCTGCGAGCCTTGTGAACAGTTGCATCGCGGCCTCGATTCCATATCACATGCTTTCCCGTCGTTTCATTGAAAGCTACATTCCACGCCGAGTACTTCATGGCTGGGTTTACGGATCTCGACGGCGACGGCGTTTCGCTCTCGATTGCTACAATGCTTTCGTTGGATTGGCGGACGCACAAAGATGGCACTACAACATGAAACATGGCATGTCTGGAGACGCCGACAGAGTTACTGCCGGTGACACGAATGGCGGACTCTACGACGGACTCCAACCCGCTATCGCCAACTCTCTCAATGATGGTTTCGGACGCGATATCGGCGACCTTTTCAACCCTCCGGGAACGCAAGTTACAGACACCGAACTTCTTCGCGATGGGTCGTGGGTCGAACTTAACCACGCAGTGGAAACTGTAATTGCCTTGATCAGGTAGCAACACATGCCTTCGTCCAACGTCCCAAGCTTCGTTAACGAGCCGCAGATCCAATACTTGGAACAGCTTCTCGAAGAGGTTCAGCGTGGCCTGCTCCGAGTACCTCGGTTTCAGCGTCCTTTCGTATGGAGCCCAGAGCAACGTCTCGAGCTGTTGCGCAGCATTCGCGACGGAATTCCGATTGGCACCATTATGGTGTGGCGCACTCAGCGACGCATTGCGACGTATTCTAAGCTTGGACGTCATTCAATCGCCAAGAGGAAAGACCCGGAAGCTGTAAAGCAATATATCTTGGATGGCGTTCAGCGACTAACGACGTTATTTGGCGCTCTCTTTCGTTCCACGAAGAGTGCTCAAGCAGGCGATACGAATATAAATGCACTAGATGTCTACTACGATCTCGACGCGAAGGAGTTTGTACTCGCAGATGAGGCGCAAGGTACCGAGCATCTTCCATTGAGCATCGTCCTTGACAGCGTTGAGCTTCTGAAGTTCCAACGTCAACTCCCTCCAAAACGTTCGAAAACATGGATCGAACGTTCAGATCAGATTGCTCGCGCATTTCGCGAATACAAGATTCCAATTATTCCGATCGCGACTGAAGATCTTGGATTGGCAACAAGAACCCTGCAGCGAATCAACAGTCAGGGCACAGTCATGAGCGAGCTGCACATGCTCAACGCCCTTGCATGGTCGAAGGACTTCGACTTGCTGCAGCAAATCGACACACTCAGATCTGAACGATTGGCTAAGGCTGGCTGGGCCGATCTGGACGACGATCTCATCGTCAAGGCATGCAAGGCCGCGCTCGGCTTTGATGTCTATGAGACCAATCGAGTAGACCAACTGAGTAACGAGATTGCGACTGTCCTGCCCGAGGTCTTTCGGTCTATCGAGCGAGCAGCCAGTTTTCTGAATGACGAGTGCAACATACGCCGACCATGGATGGTGCCTTATGGCTTGCAGGTCGTGGTTCTCGCCGAAGCCATGCGCGTTGAGCGGCGCCTCTCACGGACGAGTCGCGAGCGCCTTCGGACGTGGCTATGGCTCACCACCTACAACGAGCTGTTTGCTAGCATGAGTGCCGGCCGCTTGCAGATCGTTATCGATCTGATTCGCGAGGACGCGCGTGGTTCTGAAATTAGCTGGCCTGGGCGCAACGCTTTCAAACGCAGGCCGCTTCCGCCTCGATTTGACTTTCGAGCTGCTCGTGCAAAAGCGCTCGCGCTTCGGCTTGCCGAAGCAGCTCCGCGAGCAGTGGACGGCTCCGCCTTGAAAGCATTCGACCTCCTGCACGAGGAGGGCGTCAACGCGTTAGCGCAACTCGTACCGCGCGAATCCGTCAGCGGCGCCGCATACGGAAGCCCGGGGAACCGCGTGATCTATTCTCCCGGCGACATCGGTGAACTCCGTGAGGCGCTGGCGACGGACCCTACACCCGAGCTCCTCGCGAGTCATGCCATTAGTTCTGAGGCATTCGCGGCCTATTCTCGCGGCGACTACAGTGACTTCATTGCACAACGGTTACGCGACCTGGATCGACGTGAGGAGAAGTTCGTGAAGGGGCTCGCGATCTCCATCGAGTGACGATGAGATCTTCTCCCGGATTTAACTCCCTCCCACTCGCTCGCGAGAACCGCCGATTCGCGATCCAACCGAGCTCGCGAGCCCATACCTGTAACAGCGGGTGCCCGCCGTCACAGCCCCGCATTGCGGCGTTGGAACCCGAGCATGGCACCGGGAGCGCGCCCCGGCCATGCTCCGCAAGCTCGACGAACTCTCCACAGCCGTGGCGGCGCGCCGGCCGAGTCGTGAGACAGCTCGATCGGCCCCCTTCCGGGGGACGCCTGTGAGGGCGATCACGCTCGCGATCTTCATCGAATTCGTGCATCGTCATTAGTAGGCAATGACGAGCATAGCGCGACGGCCCAAGGTGTTTCTTTCGTCAACGATCTTCGACTTCAAGGATCTTCGTTCGGCAGCGAAGTACTGGCTCGAAGAGATCGGCTTCGAGGTTCTCGCCTCCGAGTTCAACGACTTCGCGATCGCGCCAGAATCAAACTCGTACGACAACTGCCTCTGCAACATCGAGCAGGCCGACTACTTCGTGCTCTTCATGGGTGCGCGCGTAGGCGGCTGGTTCGACGCTGCGAACAAGCTCTCGATCACGCGGCAAGAGTACCGCTGCGCCTACAAAGCCGCTCAGCGGTCGGGATTTCCAAGGATCGTTACCCTCGTGCGCCGTTCTGTTTGGGATGCGCGGGAGGATCGGCGCGCACTACAGGAGCTGCTGCGCAACGAGGTGGTCGCCGGTACAGTTAGTTCCTCGGCCGCTGCGGCCATCGGGAACTATTCGAGCAAGCTGGTCGAGGATGCGGACGCAATCTTCTCGTTTCTCGCCGAAGTCGGTCGCTCCGCCGAAATGAAATCGGCGTTAAAGGGCGAGAACGAGAGACCCACCTTCAACTGGATTCATCAATTCGACGATTTCCGTGATGTCGTTGATGTCCTCCGCGCGACGATCGCAAAGCATACAGCGATCAAACGTGAAGCGATAGCAGCCAATGTGCTACATGAGACCATGTCGAACTTGCGGTCTTGTCTGAGTTGGCACAAGGCGTCCGGCGGCTACAGTTTCGTGCACAGGCACGCTCGCGCTGCTCGCCAGGCAATAGAAGGCGAACCGCTCGACGAAATGAGTTACCGCCGCGACCACATCGGAGAGTTGATGCTTCTCGGTCTGTTGTCCAACAACTTCACCAAGATGAGCGTCGACAACATCTCGGAGGCGATCACTTCGGGCGAGTTCCTCGAATTCGTACGTGCAACGGGCAAGTACGCGACATCCGTGCTTCAACAGGTGCTCATTACGCTACGCGACACTGTCCTCTACGGTCGCCGGCTCGAGGATCAACGCGGCGCTCTCGATCAGAAACTCATGCAGCTCGTCAAGGACACCTCCGGCCACGAACACGTCAGGGTACAAAACGCTTTGCTTGCAAGAGCCGTCGCGTTGTACGATTGCTACGATAACCTATGGGCGTTAAGTCGTGCCGCG
>JBGQCL010000411.1:0-10913 GCA_041495365.1 Kofleriaceae bacterium
CGCCGAGCAGGATCGTCGCGCGCACATCGTCGTCGCTGGCCGGCTGCCCGACCGGCGCCGAGCGCCACTTCATCTCGCCGCGCGTGAACGCACGGGGTGCCGGCCATACATAGGGTGCCGCGGGGCCATGACCGTCGCCGCGCACGCCGTGGCACGGCAGGCAGAGCCGCGCGTAGATCGGCCAGCCGCGCTGCGCCTGGAGCGGCGCCGCCGGTGCGGCCCGTGCCGCGGTCGCCAGCGCGACGCCGAGGATCGCCACGCGCCGCGCGACCCGAAGCCGCCTCGATCGAGATGCACCCACGAGCCGACCCTGCCGTATTCGAAAACGACGCGCCAGATCTGCCTGCGAGCCTTGTCGTCAAGGGTCATCATGTCATATCCAGGTCATATGATTCGCACGAAGATCCTCGGGCTGGGGAGCTACGTCCCGGAGCGCGTCGTCGACAACCACGAGCTCCCCTTCCTGAACGATCGCCACGTCCGGCAGCCCACGCAGCAGATCGAGACCGACGACGACTGGATCCAGAAGCGCACGGGCGTCCAGGCGCGCCGGTTCGTCCCCAACGACGGCACGACGGCGACCAGCGATCTCGCGCTGCACGCCGCGCGGCGCGCGCTCGCCGACGCGGGGCTCGACGCCACCGAGATCGACTGCATCATCCTGGGCACGCTGTCGCCGGACTTCCACTTTCCCGGCACCGGCGTCGTGCTCCAGCGCAAGCTCGGGATCGCGGAGCGCGGCAACTGCCCGTGCTTCGACATCCGCCAGCAGTGCTCGGCGTTCATCTACGGCCTGCAGATGGCCGACGCGTTCATCCGCAGCGGCACCTACCGCCGCATCCTCCTGGTCGGTGCCGAGCTCCACAGTCACTCGCTCGACTTCTCGACCCGCGGCCGCGACGTCACCGTGCTGTTCGGCGACGGCGCCGGCGCCATGGTGCTCGGTCCGACCGAGTCCGACGATCCGCGCGAGGGCGTGGTCTACACCGCGGCGTACGCCGACGGCACCGGCGCGATGGACCTCTGCCTCAAGATCTTCGACATCGCGCGCCTGCCGTACATCGACTACGACGCGCGCGATCGCGAGCAGAACCGGATGATCTATCCGTTCATGGAGGGCAAGCGGGTCTACATCAATGCGATCCGCGGCATGGTGATGTCGACCCAGGCGGCGCTCGCGAAGACCGGCATGACCTGGGACGACATCCAGTGGTTCGTCCCCCACCAGGCCAACCTCCGGATCAACGAGAAGGTCGCCGAGGTCGCCAACATCCCGCGCGACAAGGTGCTCAACACGATCGAGCTCTACGGCAACACCACCGCCGCCACCGTGCCGCTCACCATCGACCACTGGCGCCAGCACGGCAAGGTCCAGCGCGGTGACCGGATCCTGTCGTCGGTGTTCGGCTCGGGCTTCACCTGGGGCGCCGCGATCTTCACGCTGTGAGTCGTGCGTCGAGGCGGGCCTTGCGCCGGCAGCGCCGGCCGCCCACGATGCCGGGATGACCGAGCCGGAGCGCAGCTACCCCAGGCAGCTGGCGCAGCGCGTGCGCGAGTGCTGGCCGGCGGGCGCGCGGCCGGTGCCGGCGGCGCTGGAGGCGATCCTCGACGCGGCCTATCACGCGTCGTTCCTCCACGACGAGTCCCGGCCGGTTGCATGCCGCATCCTGGTGATCCCGCCGCACGAGATCGAGGGCGACGCGGGGCCGCCGGGCGCGCTGCTGCCGCTGCGGTTCGCCGCGCCGCGCGGCTTCGACGAGCACGAGCTCCGGCGGCTGTCGCCGGCCGCGGACGCGCACCGCACGCTGATCGGCGTCGACGAGGCGGCCGGCGCGGTGGTGACGTGGGGCATCGTCCAGAGCGGGCCGCGCTGGCTGCAAGCCGCGCAGGGCGGCCGTGCCGCGGAGCCGCCGGTGCCGGCGCGCCTCGTGGTCCGCATCGTGCGTCCGGGCAACCTCGTCGTGGCGTGCGGCAGCCAGCTGGTGGCGGAGCTGCGCGGCGGGCGGCTGTCGGACTTCGCGCTCGACGTGTTCCAGTCGGAGTGGCTGCCGGCGGTGTTCGCCGACGCCCGGCAGTCGGCGATGGCCGAGCACGGCGCGACCGCCGGCGCGCGGCTTGCGCCGGACGCCGCCACCCAGCTGTCGCGGTACGTCACGCAGCAGATGCTCAAGCGGGTCATGTCGCTGATCCGAGGGGCCCACCACGGCGGGTTGCTCGTCGTCGGCCCGCCGGATTGCGCGGCGGAGCGCATCCTGCAGACCAAGTACGCCCTGCACGACGGCCCGGCGCGCCGGCGGTTCCAGGCCGTCGTGCAGACGATCCTGAAGGCGGTCGCCGAGCGCGCCGCGGCGTCGGGTCAGCCCGGGGGCCTGGAGCTCTATCGCAGCGACTTCTCCCCCCGGATCGCCGAGCTCGACGAGGCGCTGTTCGAGATGAGCCACCTGATCGCGTCGCTCGCCAGCGTCGACGGCGCGGTCGTGCTCACCAAGCGGTTCGAGATCCTCGGGTTCGGCGCCGAGATCGCGGGCGCGCTGCCCCAGGTCACCGAGGTCCGCCGCGGGCTCGATCTGGAGGCCGACCGCCACGTCACCGAGCTGGTCGATCTGGTCGGCACGCGGCATCGCTCGGCGTACCGGTTCTGCGCCGCCGTGCCGCGCTCGGTCGCCGTCGTGGTCTCGCAGGACGGCGGCGTGCGGTTCGCGACCCACCACCGCGGCGCGGTGACCTACTGGGACCACGGGGCGGGCGATGCCTGAGCGGCCGCGGTCAGCTCGTAGGGCGGCCGAGGGCTGGTAAGTTGCCGGGTTGGTAGCGCTGCTACCAGCTTGGCGCTATAGTCTTCCCTGTACAGGGAAGAATTATGCAGGAACTGACCCCATCGGAAGTCGTCGCGCTGTTCGGTCTCGACGAGCGCCGCGTCCGCAAGGATGTCGAGTACGGCGTGTTCGATCGCCGGAACGGCCCGCCGCGGTTCGCGCTGGCCGAGGTCGTGTACCTGCTCGCGATCGCTGCGGCCGGGGTCGATCTGGGTGTGGAGGATCGCAAGCGGCTGTACCGGCTCATCGCCGATGCGCTGGCCGAGCAGACCCCTCCGAAGAGCATCGAGCTCGGCGCGTACCTGGAGCTCAAGCTCGCCTCCGCGGTGCACGAGGTCGAGTCGCGCATCGAGCGGTTTGCGAAGTGGAAGAACAAGCTCGTGGTTCGGGACGACATCCTCGGCGGCGAGCCGGTGTTCCCCCGGAGCCGGCTCGCGGTCCGCCAGATCGGCGAGATGGCCCGACGGGGCGCCCCCGTGAAGGACATCCTGGACGACTACCCGTACCTCGAGCCGCAGGACGTCGAATTCGCGAAGCAGTTCGTGACCGCGTATCCTCGCGCCGGGCGTCCGCGTGTCCGTGAAGCTCCGGGCGGCAGCGGGCATCTGTCCGGGTGAGCGTGCACCTCCTATCGATCACATTCACGGCGCTGTGCTTGCTCGCGTGCGCGAACCCGGCGGCTGGCCCGGTTCCGTCGCCGGCCAGTCCCACGCGGGACGTGATCCCCGGTCGCTGGCGGTCGCAGACCGGCACGTGCATGGAGATCCCGGACTGGGACGTCCACGAGATCGATCGCGATCTGTACATCCTCCGGCAATCGCCGTGCGCGAGTCGATCGCGGGCGCGGATACCCGGCCCAACCGGCCGCCGCTGCCGGGCATGGCACGCTGACGCGGCGATCGCGGTACGCTCGGGCATGACCCCGCTCGACCAGCAGACGATCCTGATCACCGGCGCGACCGATGGCCATGGCAAGGGGCTGGCCGTCGAGCTCGTGCAGCGCGGGGCGACGGTGCTGGTGCACGGCCGCGATGCCGGGCGGATCGAGCGCACGCTGGACGAGCTGCGGGTGGCGGCGCCCGGGGCGAAGCCGCGCGGGTACCGGGCGGACCTGGCGTCGCTCGCCGAGGTCCGGGCGCTGGCGGCCGAGGTGCTGGCGAACGAGCCGCGGCTCGACGGGCTGGTCAACAACGCCGGGATCGGGACGCGGGTGCCCGAGGGCGGTCGGCTGACCAGCCGGGATGGCCACGAGCTGCGGTTCGCGGTGAACTACCTGGCGACGTTCCTGCTGACGCGGCTGCTGCTGCCGCGGATCCGCGCATCGGCGCCCGCGCGGATCGTGCACGTCAGCTCGGCGGGGCAGCAGGCGATCGACTTCGACGACGTGATGCTCGAGCGCGGCTACTCCGGGGTGCGCGCGTACTGCCAGAGCAAGCTGGCGCAGATCCTGTTCTCGATCGATCTGGCCGAGGAGCTGGCGGGAACCGGGGTGACCAGCAACGCGCTGCACCCGGCGACGTACATGCCGACGAAGATCGTGGCGTCGCCGATCAGCGCGCTCGAGGACGGGGTGCAGGCGACGCTGTGGCTGGTGGCGGATCCGGCGGTCGACGGGGTCAGCGGGCGGTACTTCGACATGACGCGCGAGCGGCGGGCCGACGCGCAGGCGTACGACGCCCAGGCGCGGCGCACGCTGCGCGCGCTGTCGGAGCAGCTGACCGGGCTGACGCCGGGCGCATGATGGGGCTGCGCGTCGCGGCGCTGGTCGTGCTCGCCGCGCGCCCTACGGGCTGTGGCGGGTCCCGGGCTGGACGATCGAGGTCGACGGCGAGCCGGCGCTGCCGCTGCGCGCGAACTACGTGATGCGCGCGGTGTACGTCGGCGCGGGGCGCCACGCGATCCGCTGGCGGTTCGAGCCGCCGCGCGCGCGCGCGCGCTGATCGCCGGCTACCTGCTCGCGCTCGCGGTCATGCTCGCCGCCGCGGTCTGGCCGCGCCGGCCGGATGTACCGGTACACGTGTCTTTGTCGCGGTAGTGTCGCAGCGGCTCGACGGAAATTGCCGGCGTTCGCGTCGCCGAGCGCGTCGTCCGTGCCGTATCGTGCTGCGTGCATATTCGGAACTGGCTCGGATCGATGTGGATGATCAGCCTGCTGGCGGCGGGATGCGGCGATGGCCCGCGACCCGCGACGCCCGGCGGCGGCGATGGCCCGGGCGGAATGCCGGGAGATGGCAGCGGCTCGGGGTCGGGGTCGGGGTCCGGGTCGGGCTCGGGGTCGGGCTCGGGGAGCGATGGCGGCGACCCGGGCACGTTCCCGAGCGATCCGGCGGGCGGTGAGTTCGCGTGGGTCGTGTCGACCCCCGGGGCAGGCTGGAAGGCAGCGATCACGGTCGACGGGACCGGCAACATCCTGGTCGCCGCCACGCAGACCGGCGAGGTCACGCTGGGCAGCGTGCATGTCGCGAAGCCGGCGACCGGCACGGCGCTGCTCGTGCTGAAGCTGACCGCCGACGGCACGCCGATCTGGGGGCGCTCGTTCACCGGCCCGGGCCCGGGCACCGGCACCGGCTTCACGTTCGCCGCGGCCAGCGCGATCGCCGCCACCTCGGCGGGCGACGTCGTGGTTGCGGGCAGGTTCGAGGGCGACCTGCAGATCGGAGATCGGATGCTCGTCAACCCGGGGCCCGACGACGGCTTCGTGCTCGCTCTCGATGGCGACGATGGCGCGCCGCGCTGGGTCGCGCCGCTGGGCAGCACGGGCGGTGATTTCGTGAAGGGCCTCGCGGTCGGGCCGGACGCCGGCGGCGTCGACGCGATCTACGCGTACGGCGCGCTCGGGGCAGCGGCGACGATCGACGGCCAGGCGTTCACCGCGGGCACGTTCCTGATCCGGTTCGACACCGATGGAACGCGGCGCTGGGCCACCAGCTACCCGGAGCTCGACCTCGCGTCCCAGCACGCGCTCGCGCTCGATCCCCAGCATGGGCCGGTGATCGCCGGGGCGGCAGCATCCGGGACCACGCTCGGCGGCCAGCCGCTGGACAATGGCGTGGTGGCTGGCTTCGATCCCGACGGTCAGGTCCGGTTGGTCCGCTCGATGTTCTCTCGCGAGCGGTCGGTCGTCACCAGCGTGGCGGTGGCGCCGGGCGGCGATCTCTACCTGGCGGGCAGCTTCCCCGGCGCGCCGACCGTGGTCGACGACCAGCGGATCCTGATGCTGGGAGAACCGATGCCGGAGACCCCGCCGCACAGCCAGCCGTTCGCGCTCCGGTTGGCGCCCGACGGCGCGCTCTCGCACGCTCGGTCGATCCCCGTCGCGGGGTTCGGGCAGCCGGACAACCTCCTCGTCGACGCCGCGGGCGCGAGCTACCTGCTGGCGAAGTGCTCCGGCGAGGTCGACGTCCAGCCCGAGTTCCAGTGCGGCACGGGCGCCGGCAACGTCCTGGTGTCGTACGACGTCGACAACCGCTATCGCTGGGCGACCCATGTCGAGCCGGCGCTGGTGGACATCGCGCTGGCGCCGCGCGATCGCATCGCGATGGTCGGCTCGCTGCTCGAGGCCCCGGACGGCGTCCGCGAGGTCGACTTCGGCGGCGTGCGGGTCACGACGCAGCAGCTGTTCATCGCCGCGCTGGCCACCGGGCCGGCGCGACTCCCATCGCCGCTGCCCACCGCGCCGGTGATCTCGAGCGTGACGCTCGACGGTGCCACCGATCGGGACATCCGGCAGGGCGGCACCGGCACCCTGGTGATCGAGGGCCAGGGACTGGACCGCGTCACCGCCGCGCAGGTCGGCGACCTCGATGTCCACGTTCCGGCGAGCGCCGGGACCGCGACCGAGCTCCGGCTGCCCGTGCGCATCCCGCATGGCCACGCGCTCGGCGCGCTGGATCTGACGCTCGGCAACGCCGGCGGCACGGCCCGGTCGAGCGCCGCGGTGACCGTCACGCCGACCGTGATCGGCCCGGGCGGGCAGGCCGGTGCGCGCGGCACGCGCCACGCGCCGGCCGCGCTGTGCAGCGTCGGGGCGGCGGGCCGCGGCGATGTGGTCCAGCTGCTCGACGGGATCCACACCTGCAGCCAGCCGTTCTTCGTCGAGGGCGGGGTGACCATCCAGGGCACCAGCCGGGCCGGCACGATCCTGCGCGGCACCGGCCTGGGCCTGGATCCAGAGGTGAGCCAGGATCCGTTCACCGCGGTCACGGTCGAGCAGCTGACCGTCGAGGACGCGACGATCTCGGCGAGTTTCGGCAAGCTCGTGCTCACCGACGTCGCGGTCCACGACGTCTCCGGCGCGGTGCGCTCCGGCAATGCGATCTCCGTGACGGGCGGCCGGGTCACCGCTGCGAATATCGAGGTGATCGGGATCGGGACCGGCATCGGCGTCTCGGGCAACGGCGAGGCGCTCGTGGACGGCTACCGCTACCCGCAAGGCCCGGGGAGCGCGATTGCCGTGCACGCGGGAACCGTCCAGGCGCGCAACGTGAGCGCCGACAAGGCCGAGCTCGCCATCGTCGTGGACAGCGGCGTGCTGAGTCTGTCGGATTCGGACATCTCCGGCTTCGAGGCGATCCGCGCCGGCGACGAGGACACCAACTTCGGGACGCGCACGGTGACGATCGCGAACACGAGGCTGCGCGCGACCCAGCGCGTGATCGTCGCGGGCGGCGCGCAGCTGACGGTGACCGACTCGACGCTGGGCCCCGACGAGATCAACCGACTCTCCGACGGCATCCGGGTGAATGGCGGCACGGTCACGCTCACCCGTAGCTCGATCGAGGGCGCCACGGCCTTCGGGATCGCGGCCGAGCCGGGCTTCGCTCTGCCCGGCGATCTCACAACGGTCAACGTCGTCCTCGACACCGTGCAGATCGATGCCGGTGACACCGGGCTCTCGTACTGGACAGCGGACCGGGGCCAGCTCCGCCTGCGCGGGAGCCGGGTCTCCGGGGCGCGCCACGGGCTGGTGCTGGTGCTCGGCGGGGACGCGATCGACCTCGGGACCGCCGACTCGCCGGGCGGAAACCAGGTCGTGAACACCTCCTCGGGGCCCGCGCTCGAGGACCAGCGTAGCGGCGGCGCGATCGACGCCCACGGCACGACGCTCAACGGCATGAGCTTCGGGGGCGTGGTCGAGGGGCCGGTCCGCGGCGGCGCGTACACCCTGAGCGGGACGACCTTCATCCGGTTCTGATCGCGGTCAGGCGCGCCGCCGCCGCACCGCCACCAGCGCGATCAGCGCCAGCACGAGCGCGCCCGCCGGAGTCTCCCGGCCGGCGTCGCAGCAGCCGCCCGACGCCGGGGTGCAGCTGATCGGCGCCGGCACGACCGGATCGCGGGACGCCGCGGTGAACGCCCGCACCGAGCCGTCGTAGGTCGCGACCACGAGCCAGTCGCCCGAGACGGCGAGGCCGCCGAGCGCCGGGGTGCCGAGCTGGGTCCGCCACAGCCGCGCGCCGGTGTGGAGGTCGAGCGCGACGAGCTGGCCGGAGGTGTCGGCCGCCCACACGATGTCGCCGGTGATCGCCGGCGACGATTCGAAGCCGGCCTCGCGGGTGCCGCGGTAGTGGGTCGCGCGGACCTGGCTCGGCGCGCCGGCGAACCGCCACAGCTCGAACCCGGTGGTGGCGTCGAGCCCGACCAGGTCGCGGTACAGCGTCGGCACGACGAGCACGCCGTCGGCGACGGCCGGCGTGCCGACCGTGGCGTTGCCCCAGTCGAACCCGGCCGGGTCGAGCTTGAGCTGCCAGCGCAGCGCGCCGGTGGTGGTGTCGAGCGCGAACACCTCGTCGAGGCCGTTGACGACGTAGACCAGGCCGCCGGCGACGACCGGCGAGGCGTTGATCGCGATGGTGAGCGGGCCCTCGAACCGCCACACCAGGTTGCCGGTCAGGCGATCCCACGCGCTGATGCCGCCGAACGCGCGGTTGAACACGCCGAACGCGGTGCCGTCGCCGACCGCGATCGCGGACAGCGCCTGGCTGTCGACGCCCTGCGGCACCGGGTCGACCACCCACGCCATGCCGCCCTCCGCCGCGGTCAGCGCGGCGAGCCGGTTCTGGTTGCCGATCAGAAAATCGCCGCCGTCGGTCGCGGGCGGGGCGAAGATCGCCGCGGCCCCGGGGACCAGGCCGGTGCCGAGCTCGGTGCGCCAGCGGATCGCGCCGGTCGCGGTGTCGAGCCCGAGCACGGTGCCGTCGAGCTGCGCCGCGGCGATCGTGGTGCCGGTTGCCGCGACGCCGCCGCGGACCTGCACCGGCGTGGGGGTGCGCCAGCGGATCGCGCCGGTCGCGAGATCGATCGCGACGACGCCGCCGGTCCCGCCGTCGGCCTGATCGGTCGCGGTGACGTAGACGGCGCCGCCCGCGATCGCCGGGGTCGCCTGCAGCACGTGGCCGCCGACCGGGGTGACCCAGCGCGCGGCCAGCGGCGGAGGCAGCTCGCGCGCGCGGGCGCCGGTGTGGTCCGCCGCGCCGCCGACCTGCGGCCAGTCCGGCCCGGCCGCGGGTGGCGCATCCGGCGTGCAGACCTCGAAGCCGACCGACGACGTCGCCCGGCCGGCGTGGGCGGTGACGGTCAGCGTGTGCGCGCCGGGCATCATGATCGGCAGGTCGGCCTGCCAGCTCCAGCCGCCGGCGGCGTGCAGCGCGAACGGCGCGCCGCAGTCGATCCGCGCGGTCACCGCCGGATCGCCGGCGTCGGCCTCGGCGGCGGCGACGACCTGGCCGCCGGTCAGCGGCACGCACTGGCCGGCCGCCGGCGCCACGACCTCGAGCAGCGGACGCTCGACCACGGTGCGGTGGTAGGTCGTGAGCGCGCCGCGATCGATCGTCATCACGCGGTAGCCGCCCGGCGTGAAGTCGAGGCCGCCCATCAGCAGCGGCTCGGAGTTGAGCTCGATCACCCCGTCGTGGTCGACCACCCGGTTGGAGTGGGTGTGGCCGGTCAGCACGTAGTCGACGCCGAGCGAGCGCAGCGCGTCGGTCACGCCCTCGCTGGGCGGCGCGTGGGTCATGGCGACGATCGACATGCCCGGCGCGACGTGCGACAGCTCGGCGCCGAGGTAGTCGCGGATCTGCTGCTCGGACATCGCCATGTTCCACACCACGAAGTGGGTGGTGGCGATGTCGAAGCTGTAGTTGTCGGGGCCGTAGTGCGAGAACCAGGTGGCGCCGCCGTCGTACCAGTCGTGGTTGCCGGGCACCGGGACGTAGGGCGCGTTCAGCCCGGACAGCGCGCGATCGACCAGCATGAAGTGCTCGAGCTGGTTGCCCTGGGTGATGTCGCCGAGGATCGTGAAGAACGCCGGCGGCGGATCGAGCGCGGTCGCGTCGGCCGCGACCTGGCCGAGGTCGTTGAAGAACGGCTGGTCCTGCGCGAGGTGGGTGTCGGCGGCGACCACGAACGTGATCGGTCCGCGGTGGGGCGCGGGCAGCCGGCGCAGGCCGAGATCGATCTCCGGGCCAGGCCGGGCGCCGCCGACGTGGGTCCACACCGGGCCCGGAGCGAAGCCGTCGGGCACCCGGACCCAGGCGATGCCCTGCGTGCCGGGCGCCAGGTCGAGCGTGAACTGGCCGTGCGCGTCGGTGACCACGAACTGCTGGACGCCGAACGCGACCACCGCGCCGGCGACCCCTGGCTCGCCGGCGGTCGGCAGGCCGTCGTGGTTCAGGTCGGCGTAGACCAGGCCGTGCACCGGCGCCGCCGCGGCCGGGGCGCCAGGCGCCCCAAGCGCGGCAAGCGCGGCAAGCACCAGGAGCGAGACCGAGACCAGCCGGAGCACGCGGACACTATACGGGCGAACTCACCAGGCGTCCCCGTCGATCGCGCCGGAGGTGCGCGTCACCGAGGGGCCCGCGTGCGCGACCTGCAGCGGATCCTCAGCGGGTGAACAGGGTGACCAGGGTGAGCGCGCCGGCATCGACGGTGAACGTGCCGGGCCAGATGATGTCGTCCATCGCGTAGGGCGGCTCGACCTGCGACACGCCGTGCATCGCGAGCTGCATGATCGACACGTGGGGCTGCACGCCGAGCGCCCAGGCGTACGAGTCGTCGCCCTGCGCAACGGTCGGCAGGACCGCGGCCATCGCCGGGTCC
>JBGQCL010000412.1:0-10908 GCA_041495365.1 Kofleriaceae bacterium
CCTGCGAGGTCTCGGGGAGCGGGCGCTCGGTGAACAGGAACACGCCCTCCTCGTTGATGTCCTTGGTGAAGGTGCTCGCCGGCCCCTCGACGGCGCCGTAGGTGACGGCGAGCTTGATCGGCAGCCGGCGCTTCTCCCGCAGGTTGATCAGTCCGCCGCGCACGAAGCCGTTCAGGTAGTTGATCTTGTCGCGCTCGGTGCCGCCGAGCGCCACGACCACGCCGGCGGGCACGCCGGCGGGCGCGTCGCGGCGGCCGACCACGATGCCGCGCAGCGCGACCCGCCAGCCGCCGACGTCGAGATCGATCCGCACCGACGTGCCGTGCTCGACGGCATCGCCGGTCGGCACGAAGATCGTCCAGTCGCGCGGATCGAAGATCTTGATCCAGTCGCTCTGATGGGACAGCTGGAGCTCCAGCCGGATCGCGGCCACGGGCCATCGTAAACCACTCCGATCGCGGGTGCATCGCCGCGGCGCCGGTGCGTACCGGCCGAGGTGCACCGGCGTGGCGGCGATCCTGCGACGCCTGCGCCTACGGGATCACCACGTGGAGCGTGACCGGCTTGCCGGCGCGGACGACCTGCGCGGTGATCGCCCTGGCGGTCGACGCGCGGGCGTACAGGCTGGCGGCGTCGTCGAGCGTGCGCAGCCGGACGCCGTCGACGCTGGTGACGACGTCCCCGGCGCGCAGGCCCGCGCGCTGGAAGATCGTCCCGTCGCCGACGCTGTCGATCACGACGCCGGTCGCCGAGAAGCTGCCGCGGACGCCGGCGGTGAGCCGGGCGAAGTCGGCCAGCGCGCCGTCGAGGTCCCTGCGCGAGATCGCGATCGCATCGCCGGGCGCGGCCGCGGGCGGCACCGCGGGGCGCACCTCGGCGCCATGGGTGGGAGCAGGCAGCTCGACCGCAGCTCGCGGGCTGCGCGTCGAGTGGTCCGCGGTCAGGATGTCGGCCAGCGCGCGGGCGTCGGCGGTCTGCTTGTCGGGAGCCCGCGCGGCGTCCGCGGCGCGGACCTCGCGGATCTCCGCCGGCCTCGGATCCGCCGGTGCCACCGCGGCGGTCGCGGCGGCCGGTCCTCGCGGCACGGTCGCGACCGGCGGGGCGATCTCGCCGCTCGGCCGGTCGGGGCCGCCGGCGCTGGAAGCGGCTGCGGGCGCACCCGGGGCCGCCGGTGTCGAACCGGGGGCCACCGCCTGGGTGGTCGGGGGTGCGAAAGCAGGGCCCGAGGCCACCGGCTCGGTGGTCGGGGCGCCCGGGCCGGAGGGTGCGGCGCCCGGGCCGGAGGGTGCGGCGCCCGGGCCGGAGGGTGCGGCGCCCGGGCCGGAGGGTGCGGCGCCCGGCACCGCGGGTGAGATGCTCGGCGCCGGCGGCGCAGCGCTTGGCGCAGCCGACACGACGCGGATCGCGCCTGGGCCCACCGGGGATGCGCTCGACGGCGCGAGGCTCGCCACCGGCCCGGCCACGCTCGGCGCAGCGGACGGCCGGGAGCGGGGATCGGCGCCGGGACCGACGTCGGGCGCCACGGCGACGCGGACTCCGCCGTCTCCCGGGACGATCACCGGTGCGCTCGCCAGCGGCGCCGCGGAGCCGGGCGCATGTACGACGCGGATGCCGGGCTCGGGGGGCAGTCCATCCTCGGGTGCCGGCGGTGCCGGGGCCTGCGCGGCGAGGCCATTGGCCGGGCGTGGCGCATCGTCGTACGGGTCGATCGGGGCCGGCGGACCCCCCGGGGCCGGCGGACCCCCCGGGGCCGGCACAGCGTCGGACACCGGGGCGGCCGCCAGCGCGGACCGGACGCGCACCGGCGGGAGCTCGCGGGCGCGACCGGCGCCGTGCGGCGGGGCGGCGAGCACGACCTGCTGGTTGTCGCGGCGCAGGCTGACGGTCTCGTCGTCGATGTCCTCGATGGTGTAGCCGTCGAGCTTGCCGCCGACCTCGGCCAGGACATGGGTGTTGCGGCTGCGGTCGAACAGCAGCGCTTGTCGGGTCTCGGGCATGACCCGCACGACGCGGAACGGCACCCGGGTCCGCGCGCCATCGCTGGAGCTCGGCGCCGCCGGCGCAGGGACCGGCGTCGGGGCCGGCGCCGGCGGGGTCGCGGTGTCCTCGGCGTGCGCGAACGGGGCGAACAGGGCGAGGGAGAGCACACCGGCGACGAGGCGCATGGGGCCAGGCGCCTGCAAGTCACGATCCGGTGGTGCGCGACGGCGCGGCGCATGGCCGCCGGAGTCGCACTCCGCACCGGGCCCCGAAACCGCTGGCCTTCTGCTCGGTTGCCGCGGCGATCGCACGCGCGACGGCCGGGGCGCGATCCCCCGCTGTGGCGTTTCATTCACACGAGGGCGCGCCGTTCCGACACAGCCCGATCCTGCCGATCTTCGTCGAGAACGAACCACGGCCGACCGGGCACCCACCGGTGCGACCGCCGGGCGCCAGCGCCGGACGTCAACGCGAATCGCCGGGGCGACCGCGAGCGGATGGGGTCGGGCGTCGTCCGCGCACGCGCGGTGGTTGTTCGGCGGGCGCGGCCCCGACACCCATCCGCGCAGCAGCCCCCGGCGAGTTCGCGTGCGGGCGTTCTCCTGCGCGCTACGCCCTGCGGGCTCCTAGGCCTTCTTGGCTTCCTTGGTGTCGAGCTCCGACAGGTCGAGGTCCTCGAGCTCCTTGAGGTCCTCGGCGGTCAGCCCGCCGATGCTGGCGGTCGCGGGCGCTGCGCCGACCTCGGGGCCCTTGGCCGCCGCGGCGCCGGCGCCGAGCTGCTTGGCCGACTCGCCCTTGGGGGCCTCCAGCATGCCCATCTTGGCCTTGAGCTCGGACAGCGCGTCGTCCTCGCTGTGGCCGCCGCCCTACTCGAGCTGGAGGAACTTCGACTCCAGGGTGTCGCCGGACAGCTCCCCGGCGAGCTCGGCGCCCGCTTCGGCCTCGGCCTCCATCAGCTGGATCCGCTCGGCCATGCGGTCGAAGGTGTCGAACGCGCTGGTATCGCCGAGGCCCTGCATCGTGTTCGCGATCTGCTGCTGGGCCTCCGCGCGCTTCTTGCGAGCGATCAGGATGTTCTTCTTGCGCTTGGCTTCCTCGATCTTGTTGTTGAGCAGGCGCAGGGCATCCTTGAGCTTCTCGACCGCCTGCTTCTGGGCGAGCCACTGCTGCTGGAACTGCGACGCGATCGATTCGTGTTCTTGCTTACGGGCGAGCGCCTGACGCGCGAGGTTGTCGTCACCGGCGCGCACCGCGACCATCGCCTTGCGCTCCCACTCCTTGGCCTTGTCGGACTCGGCGGTGTACTGCTTTTGCAGTTTTTTCTCGTCGGCGATCGCGACCGCGACGGCCTTCTTGGCCTCGACCAGCTGCTGCTGCATCTCGAGCAGCACCTGGGTCAGCATCTTCTCGGGATCCTCAGCCTTCGTGATGAGATCGTTGATGTTGGACTTGATCAGCGTCCCGAGTCTGGAAAAGATCCCCATGGCTTCTACCGAGCGTACGGGATCAAAGGTGTGGTTGCAACGCTCGCTCCGAGCGTGCTACTCGCGGTGCTTCGCGGTGCACGCGATCCGCGAAACACGATGTCCACCGAGCCCCGCAAGCTGCCGCGTCACGTCGGCATCATCATGGACGGCAATGGCCGGTGGGCCGAGCGTCGTGGGCTGCCGCGGATCGAGGGCCATCGCGTCGGTGCCGACTCGGTCCGCGACGTCACCCGCGCGGCGCGCGAGCTCGGCATCGAGGCGTTGACGCTGTACGCGTTCTCATCGCAGAACTGGCAGCGCCCGGTCGACGAGGTCGGCGGGCTGATGCAGCTGCTCCGCGACTACTTGGTCGGCGAGCGCGCCGAGATTCTCGACAACGCGATCCGGCTCGAGGCGATCGGCGATGTCGAGCGGCTGCCGGCGATGGTCCGGGAGCCGCTCGACGAGCTCCGGGCGGTGTCCGCCGCAAATCACGGCATGACGCTCACGCTCGCGCTGTCGTACGGCGGCCGGGAGTCGATCGCGCGGGCGGTCCGCGCGGCGGTGCGCGACGCGATCAGAGGCGCGCTGTCACCCGACGAGGTGGACATCGAGCGGTTCGGCCGCTACCTGCCGACCGCGCGGCTGCCGCCGCTCGATCTGCTGATCCGGTCGAGCGGCGAGCAGCGGATCTCGAACTTCCTGCTGTGGGAGATCGCCTACGCCGAGCTGGTGTTCGTGGACGTGCTGTGGCCGGAGTTTCGCCGGGAGCACCTCTACGCATGTCTGGACCAGTACGCCGCCCGCGAGCGCCGGTTCGGCGGCATCCCTGGGAGCGGGTCCGGCCAGCTCGACTCGGACGTCGAGTCCGGGTGACGCCGCGGTCGCTGCGCGGTCGCGCCGGCGCGGCGGTGGACTGCGCGGGCGGCGGCCTGCGGGGGTGGGCTTGACGGAGATCGCATGCTGCGGTTAGCTCCATCTCTTCGTGGCCCTCGGCAACCTCGCTCAGCGGTTCCTCGTTGCGGTGGTCGCCATCCCGCTCCTGCTGGCGCTGTTCTATTACCACCGGCCGGAGCCGACCTGGCTGGTGATCTTCGGCGCCTCGCTGATCGCGATGCACGAGGCGTTTGCGATGCTGCTCCCGGCCGAGGATCGCCGCGCCGCGCTGGTGCTGGGCGGGGTCGCCACCGCCGCGTTCTACTGGCTCGATCCGGCCGCGCTCGCCGGGTACGGTGCGCCGCCCGCCGCGCTGCTCGGGGCCGCGGGCGCCGGGTCGGCGGTGCCACTGGCGCTCGCCGTGGTCGCTCCCGGGCTGTACTTCCTGTTCCGGTTCCGCGACATCCCGACGGTCGCAGCTCGCTACGCCGCCACCGTGGCCGGGATCGTCTACGCCGGGTACCTGCTCACCTACCTCGCCAAGCTCAAGCTGATCGAGCGGTTCCATCCCGGCGAAGGCGGCGACGCGGTGCTGATCGTCCTGATCGTCGCCTGGGTCGCCGACACCGGCGCCTACTTCGCCGGCCGCTTCCTCGGCAAGGCCCGGCTCTACGAAGCGGTCAGCCCCAAGAAGACGTGGGCCGGCGCGTGGGGCGGGCTCGCCGGCTCGCTGGTCGGCGTCGTCGCGCTCAAGCTGATCTCGGCGCACTGGCTGGGCTGGCTCGACGTCGCGCTGCTCGCGATCCCCGGCGGCATCCTCGGTCAGCTAGGCGATCTCACCGAGTCGCTGCTCAAGCGCTCGGTCGGCGTCAAGGACTCCGGCGCGCTGCTCCCCGGCCACGGCGGCCTGCTCGACCGGGTCGACGCGGTGCTGTTCATCGCACCCTACGCCTACGCCTACCTCGTGATCCGCCACACGATCGGCTGAGCCGTCGTGGCGGCGCGGCACGACGCGCCGCGGCTCGACGGTCGGCGTCCGCTCGACGACGATGTCCGCGATCCGGACAGTGAGCGTTCGCGACACGGTCGCCGGTGCCGCGGGGTCAGCGCGCCCATGGCACAGTGGTCCGCCGCGCATCGCCTACCCGGGCGCAGCCTGGGGTCTCCGGTGATCGGCGCGATCGTGCGTCGCGGGCAGCGATCCGCTGCGCCGCGCGATCCGGGGCGTGGTCGAGCGCCGCATATGGTCTGGAGTCGTTGCGTACACCGGTTACCGATGAGGAACACCGTGGATCGCGCGCCCGCGCACGACCGCACGGTCGGCGCGATCCGCGCCGCAGCAATCCCGGACGCACACGGCGGCTCGCTCACATGTTGCGCGTTGCTCGACGAGAAAACGCGATTGCGTGGGTCGTACATTGGGAGAGATCCGCCGCGTTGCTGGACGTCGCAGATCGCGGTGTGTCAGGCACTCGGTGAGATCGCAATGTCCGAAGCTTGGGCTTGCGATTTTTGCCTGGCGTGGACAAGCTCCAGTTGTTCCTCGCGGCGCTGATCGAGCTCGCTCGTCGGCGGGCCTCGCATGCAGGCGCTGCGCTGAAAGGACCATGACCAGGCCGAACCGAAGTACTGCACTGTTCGACGTCATCCATGGCCTCTGGGAAACCGTCACCGCGTCGGTCGTCGAGCAGGTTGTCGAGCCGGCTATCGAGCCGGCTATCCAGCCTAGGGCCGTGCGGTCGGACGATTCAACTCCGAGCCGATCGTTCCGGACCGGCCGCGGCGAACCCGTGATCGGTCACAGCATCAACGAGATCTTTCGCATCGACGGACCGCCCGCGTTCACGTTCGTCGAGCCGCCGCAGTTCGCCGAGATCCGGCTCGCGCTGCGCACGATGGGCACCGGGCTGATCGTCGAGGGCCCGTCGAAGGCCGGCAAGTCGACGGCGATCCGCAAGGTGATGGACGACCTCGCGGTGCCGCTCGGCGATCAGATCTGGTGGCACGGGCACCGGATGCCGCCGCTCGCCGAGTTCGGCCGCATGCTCGACCGCCTGCTCGGCGCGGGCCACGACACCTGGCTGTTCATCGAGGACGTCCACCGGATCGCGAACGGGCGCTACCGGCGCGAGCTCGGCTCGGCGATGAAGGTGCTCGCCGATCAGTCGGTCCGCCACGCCAAGATCACGCTGATCGGCAACAACCCCGGCGGTCACTCGCTGGTCCAGTGGATGCCGGACCTGGTCGGCCGGCTCCGGGTGATCCGGGTCGACGTCGCGCGCGATCGCGGATCGAACAGCCGGATCGCCGAGCTGATCGGATCCGGCGAGGCGGCGGCGAACATCCGGTTCCGGCGCCGCGACGAGTTTGTCGAGGCCGCGGCGGGCAGCTTCTTCCTCGCCCAGTACCTGTGCAACGTCGCGGCCCTGCAGTCGCGGGTGTTCGAGGCCCGGCCGTCGGTGGTCAAGATCGGGATCGGTCCGGACGACGTGATCGCGGCGCTCCACGACGAGCTCGCGGTGCACTTCCGCGCGCCGATCCTCGCGCTCGCCAGGTTCGACGCCGCGCTCCCCACGCCGGGCGCCGGCCTGTGCCTGCTGTGGATGCTCGCGCACAGCAGCGATGGCTCGGCCGCGATCCGCGACGCGCGCGTGCGCTGGCCCGCGCTCGGCGCCGCGTTCGACAGCCTGCCGGCGAACCTCGGCCGGTGCTTCCAGAACCACCCGGAGCTCGACGGGCTGCTCCACCACGACTGCGTCGCCGAGCGCGTGGTCATCGAGGATCTCGCGCTCCGGCTCTACCTGCGCGGGCTGCGCTGGGACGACCTCGTGAAGGAGACCGGCCACGGCCGCGTGCGGTTCCACCCGGGCGACGGGCCGGAGTGGCCGGTGTCGAGCGGCGCCGGCGCGGTCAGCCCCGCCGGCCCCGGCGCCGGCCAGGCCCCGGCGGGCGTCGCCCTGCGCCCCGCGCTCGAGCCGCCGCCCCGCCGGCTGCTGCACCTCTCGGATCTGCACTTCGGGGCCAGGGATCAGGCGATCGTCTCGTACACCCAGCTCGCGGCGGACCTCCACGGCCAGGGACTCGATCGGCTCGACGCGCTGATCGTCTCGGGCGATCTGGTCAACCGCGCCGATCCCGTGGAGTACGATGCGGCGCGGCGGTTCCTCGATCTGGTGATGGCGGGGTTCGCGCTGTCGCCCGAGCAGGTCGTGCTGGTGCCCGGCAACCACGATGTCAGCTGGCCGGTGTCCGAGGACGCCTACCGGCCGTGTCGCAGGTCGCGCTACACCGGCACGCTAGCGCCGGGCAGCTACATCGACCACGAGGGCGGGATCATCGAGGTTCGCGATCAGGAGGGCTACCACCAGCGGTTCCGGCCGTTCGCCGATCTGTACCGCGCGACCAAGGGCACCGAGTACCCGCTGGCCTACGAGCACCAGGCGACGGTCCACCAGCTCGCCGGCGCCGAGATCTGCATCGTCGGCCTCAACTCGGCGTGGGAGATCGACCACCACTTCCGCGATCGCGCGAGCATCCACCCCGAGGCGCTCGCCAACGCGCTGCTCGAGGTCGGCAAGCCGATCGCCGGCCAGCTGCGGATCGCCGTGTTCCACCACCCGCTGCACGGTGGCGAGGACTCGCGGATCCGCGACGCCGGGTTCCTCCAGCAGCTCGCGGTGCACGGGTTCCGGCTCGTGCTGCACGGCCACGTCCACCGGGCCGACTCCGAGGTCTACCGCTACGACCGCACCGAGGACGGCCGGCGGATCGAGATCGTCGCCGCCGGCACGTTCGGCGCGCCAACCCACGAGTGGGTCCCCGGCTATCCGCTGGAGTACAACCTGCTGATCGTCACGCCGGACAAGGTCACCGTCGAGGCGCGCTGCCGGCGCGAGGTCAGCGGCGCGTGGGAGGCCGATGCGCGCTGGCGCCAGGGTCCGGGCAAGGATCCGCTGCCGCGCTACGCCATCGACCGCGGCGACCCGGCGGTTGGCTCCCGCGCACCGTCGCAGGGCTGACCGCGCGGCCCGCCGGGCTCGTCGTCACACCGCGATCTGGTCGAGGTAGCTGCGCGCGTGGTGGGCCCAGTCGCTGGTCGCGTCGAGCTCCAGGTAGCGCTCCAGGCACTGCCGGGCCTGGGTCGTGCCGCCGACCTGGGCGAGCATGATGCCGAGGTTGTAGTGCGCGTCGGCGAACTCGGGCGCCGCGGCGCACACCCGGCGCAGCTCGGCGATCGCGAGCTCGGTCTCGCCGAGGTCCTCGAGCAGGTTGGCGAGGTTGTAGCGCGCCTCGGGCTGGGCCGGGTCGTGCTCCAGGGCGCGCTCGTAGAGCCGCCGCGCCTCGTGGAGCTCGCCCTGGCGGTACATCAGGTTGCCGAGGTTGGTCAGCGCGGCGGCCATCCGCGGCTCGAGCTCGATCGCGAGCCGGAACAGGTGCTCGGCGGTGTCCGAGTCGCCGCGGTCCTCGGCGGCGCACGCCTCGACGAAGTGCCGGTAGGCGGTGCTGCCGCCGTTGGCCTCGGTCGGACCGTCCTGGATGGCGGCCGGCACGCCGGGCGGCGCGGGCTCGGGCGCGGCGGCGCGCGGCATCGCCAGCGCCGTGGTGACGTGCTCGCCGAAGCTCGGCAGGCTGAACGCCATCACGACCTGGCCGGACATCGGCTGGAACGCGACGTCGTCGGCGAGCGCGACCACGGTCTCGCCGTCGCAGCACACCCGCAGCCGGGTCGTCGGGTGGACGTCGCCGGGCAGGGCGCGCCTCAGCGCCTCGACGTTCTTGCGCACGCGCTGCAGCGGCATGCCGGTCGCGAGCAGGTCCTTGGCAGCCTTGACCGCGACCAGGTCGGGGAACGTGTAGTAGAACCGGCCGCCCTTGCGCACGGTGGGGCCGACGAAGCCGGTCTGCATCCAGTAGCGCAGGCGCGAGTCCTGGACGGCGAGGATGCGAGACACGTCGCGGATGGAGTACAGCTCGATCATGGTCTCCTCGGGATCTCCTCGGGGCTGGGCCGGGGTGAGTCAACGGTCAGCGCGCGGCGCCGGGCGGGGGCTGGGCGCGCCGCTCGCGCTGGGCCTCGACGTTGAGGCTGAGGTGGAGCTCGCGGCCGCGGGCCCGGCTCTCCAGGTCGACGCTGTGCGCGGCCAGGTCGCAGCCGGCGATCCGGCGCGCTTCCTTGACCGCGATCCGCCGGGCGTGGTCGCGGCAGCGCTCGTCGCCGGCGTACAGCGCCGCGGCGCGCTGCGCGGTCGCCGGGTCGGGCGCGTCGCTGATCCGGTCGGCGGTGCGCGCGAGGTCGATGGTGAGCATCGTCGAGCCGGTGTAGCCGTCCCCGGCGAGCTCGCCCTCGGTGAGCACGCGCGCCGCGCCGTGCAGCAGCTCGAGGGCGACCGGCGCGAGCCGCACGGTGACCTCACGCTCGAACAGCGACACGCGGCGGGCCATCGCCATCGGTTTGCGTGCCGGTCGCTGGGACCCTCGTTCGACGCCTCGTTCGAGCCTCTCGCGCCGCGCGCGGCGGGACGTTGCCATGCTCGAACGGTAAATGAGCCTGGATGTGGTAGCCAAGTTTCCTACATCGGACTGCCCGCCCCGCGGACCGGCTGTCCCGGGTCTCACCGCACCGGCCGCACGCTTGTCGCAGATCCACGCTCTCCGTCGGGAGTACCCTGCGACAACTTGACGATCGGCCGTTCGGATTTATCTTGACACGGCAATGCTGATGCTGCTTTGGGGGGCGGCCGTGGTGGTCAGCCTGGGGTTGGTCGCACTGTGCGCAACGTCGCGCAGGCGATGACCCGGCGAGTACGCCGCGGCCCTGCCGTTTGAACATCGCCGCGCCGGCCGGTGCGGCTGCACGACGCAGCCGCCGGCCGGCGCGGTCCTCGACGTGGCTCGCCGCGACGCAATCGTGGTACACGTTGAACGGCCGTGTCGCTCGACGTCAAGCGCTATCCGATCCTCGTCGTCGACGACGAACAGGACAACCTCGACGCGTTCCGCTTCAACTTCCGCAAGGCGTTCGACATCGTGACCGCGAGCGGCGGCGCCGAGGCGCTGCAGATCCTCCAGGACAAGGAGGTCGCGGTCGTGGTGACCGATCAGCGGATGCCGCGGATGACCGGCGTCGAGCTGCTGCGCGAGGTCCGGCTGCGCCAGCCCGACGCGGTCGGCATCATCCTGACCGCGTTCACCGACGTCGACGTGCTGATCGAGGCGATCAACCTGGGCCAGGTCTATCGCTACATCACCAAGCCGTGGGACGCCAAGGAGGTCCGCGGCGTGCTGCAGTACGCGATCGAGCGCTACCACCTGCAGCGCGAGAACAAGCGGCTCGCCGCCCAGCTCGCCGAGTACACCGGGTACCTGAACCACCAGCTGCACGGCGCGTTCGACTTCGGCAACATCATCGGCGACAGCGGGCCGCTGCGCGAGGTGCTCGACAAGGTCGAGCAGGTCGCGCCGACCAGCTCGACCGTGCTGCTGCGCGGCGAGACCGGCACCGGCAAGTAGGTGATCGCGCGCGCGCTGCACGACCTGTCGCGGCGCGGCAAGGGCCCGTTCGTGCCGGTCAACTGCGCGGCGATCC
>JBGQCL010000413.1:0-10866 GCA_041495365.1 Kofleriaceae bacterium
ACGCGACGTCGAGCGCATGCTCGGTACGCTCGGCGCGAGACGCGACGTCGAGCGCATGCTCGGTACGCTCGGCGCGAGACGCGACAGCTGCCGCCTCGGCGCCGGGCCACGCGGCGCGCAGCGGCGCCGGAGATGGCGCCAGATCCGCACCTCGGGGCTCGCTGGAAGGCAACTCGGGGTGCCGCGCAGCGCTCGACCGCGCCCCGGCGGCCGTCGTGCCAGGGGCGGCGGCAACCTGCGCCGCGGCGGGTGGCACCGCAGCGGGTTGTGCCGCGCCGGCGACGTGGCGATCCGCCGGGGCGAGCCAGTCGCGAAACGCGGTCGCGGCGGGCTCGGGCAACCGCGCGGCCAGGGCCGCGGCCGCGCGTACGGGATCCGCCGCGGCTGCAACGGACATGTTCGTTCCGGTTGCGGACTGTGAGGTACGAATCCTCGCGCCGGCAGATGGCGAATCGACCGCGGCGTCATTGCCGTGCGATGCGTCCCCGCCCGCGCGCCCGGCGATCGCTCCGGTCAGCGCGCCGTGCACGACGGCAGCGAGCTCGGCGGGATCGGCGGCGGCGGTCGTCTGCCGCGTGCGCACGATCGCCGCCGCGGCGAGCTGCAGCCGCGCATGGCGGGACAACCACCCCGCCGGCTCGCCCGCCAGCGCCGCGACGATCTCGGTCAGTCGCGCACCCGGCTCATCGGAGGACCGCGAGGCGGCGCGCGCCACATGCGGCCATTCCTCATCCGGCACGAGCTGCAGCGATCGAAACCACAGCGCGACCTGGGCGCGCAGCGAGCCCGGCTGTCGCGTCAGCTGGTCCACGACCCGGAGCAGGTCGGCCCGGGCGACCTCGCGCAGCGCCGACAGCGCAGCCGTCGTACTCAGGTTCGCGAGCGGCCATGGCAGCGCGCCGGTCTCGAGATAGTGAACCAGCAGCTCCCGGGGATGGCCTGGCTCCGCCAGCTCGCCCCCGGCGGCTCGATGCGGCGCGCCGCGCAGCCGCTCCGCAACGCGGTCATGGTCCTCGCGATCACCACCGTCGTGCAGCGTGGCGAGGGGCGACGATCGGGCCCGGCGGTCCGCTGCTCCCCCGATCTCCGCGACCACCACCACCGGCGCATCGAGCGATGTGCCGGTCCGCAGCGCGCTCAGCTCGCGGCGCAGCGCGTGCTCGATGCGCTGCGCGAGGGCATCGCCGACCTCGTCCACCGACGCGATCCGCGCACGGAGCTCGAGCCTCGGGAGGTGGACGATCGCATCGCCGGCACCGACTGCGTCGAGCGCGCGCGCCATCGCGGCGGTCACCGTGTCGATCTGGCGGTGCAGCGCCGCGCGCAGCGCCAGGGCCTCCCCGGACGAGGTCGCTCGCACGTGGAACGACAGCCGGCGGACACGATGCGGCAGCGGCGGCATGTGCTAGCCCGGCGGACGGCTGCCCGAGATCGTCCCGAGCAGCTCGCTGCTGTCGTGACGGTAGAACGGATAGACCAGGTTGTATCTGGAGTTGGTCGCGCGGACCTCGTAGTCCAGCGAGATCTGGAGTACGCCGGCATCGAGATCGGCCATCACGACCTCGAGCGCCAGGACGCGGATCCGCGGTTCCTGGATCAGGATCGCCGTCCCGATCCGGTCCTTGAGGAAGGCGCGCATCGTCGTCGAGAACGACTCGAACAACAGCTCCTGCGGATCCAGCCCGTAGCGCGGGATCATGAACCGCTCGCCACGCACCGTGCCGAACAGGATCGTGAGGCTCGCGCGGATGTCGTCCTCGTCGGACAGCATCACGACGTCGCGGCCGCCGTCGGTGAACTCCGGCGGGAAGCTCCACCCGGTGCCGAGGAACGAGCTGTAGGTGTCTCTGGGTGCGTTTGCCGCCATGCGTGGCTCCTCGGCGTCAGCCGATCAACACCGTGGGTTCGCCGACCGCCGCCGCGGCCCCGCACAGACAGGTGTCCGAGGTGCGCAGCGCCGGGAGCCCCTGGATCAAGACCGACGTGCTGCCCGACGGGAACGCGCTCACCGTGAGCGGATGACTGTCGGGCGGCAGCGAGCAGACATGCATGTCGCCGACCACCGCCGCCGGCAGATTGGCGATCAGCACGGTCGAGACCCCGGGACCGGTGATGGTCCCGCCGTGGGTGGTCGTGTCGGTGACGCGTGCTGCGGGTGGCATCGCTGGTCCTCAGTTGAGCTGGATGAGACTGCCCTTGATCTTGGTCACCGCCGAGCTCGTGACCTCGACGCCGCTCGACCCTTCCATCTTGAGCTCGGTGCCGCCCTTGACATCGAACGACGTCCCGGACTCGAGCTTGATCTCGGTCCCGGCCTTGAGCTGCAGCGCCTTCGCGGCCTCGATCTTGATGCCCGAGTCGGTCATCTCGATCTTGTTGCCGTTCTGATCCTCGATCTTGACCGCCTTGTCGTCCTCGCTGAGCGTGATCTTGTTGCCGGCGGGCGTGTCGAACACCATGACCTTCTTGTCGTCGTTGAAGTACAGCCGCATCTTGGACCGGCTCTGATAGACCTTCTCGTGGTTGTCGTTCGAGCCGGTCAGCGGCGCGGCCTTGGCGCTGCTGTGCAGCATGCCGAGGATCACCGCGCGCCGCGGGTCGTCGTCGAGGAAGCCGACCACGACCTCGTCGTCGACCTCGGGGCGGAAGAAGAAGCCGCGCTGATCGCCGGCGTCGAGGTTGGCGACCCGGGCCCAGATGCCGTCGTCCTCCATCCCGACGAGCGGCAGCCGGACCCGCACGCGGTGCTCGCCGTCGCCGTCCTCGTTGGAGACCACCTTGCCGATCGCGAGGCCGCTCGCCGCCGGCACCAGCGCACCGGCTCGCGGCGCGGATCCGTCGCGTTGCTCCGCAGCCCACGCGTCGGTGCCGCCGAACTGGACGTGGGTCTTCCAGCCCTGGACGAGATCGAACTCGTGGCGAACGCCGGTGACCAGCACATCGCCGTTGTAGCGGTCGCCGACCCCGGCCATCGTCACCAGGTCCCCGGGGTTGACCGTGCCGATTCCCTCGCACTTGGCCACACCGCTGACCTTGCTCATCTTCGACTTGAGCCACGCGGCGTCGGCCCACGCCTGCGCCTCGTCCTCGGTCAGCGACCCGTGCCGTAGATCGTAGCTGTCGAGCCCCGCGACCGCCGACAGATCGTCGCTGGTCAGGTTGCCCGGGCCGCTGACCCCGGGGTCCGCCGCCGACTTCTCGACCACGGCCTGCTGCGCCGGGTCCCAGGTCATGGCCTTGACCGCGCTGAACTGCAGGCGCGCGTCGATCTGGGCGTCGAGCTCGAGCAGCGTGGCGCCGAACTGCAGCGTGCACACCGCCGAGCCGCTGAAGCTCGGCGCCTTGACCGCGACCTTGGCGTCGTTGGTGAATACCAGCTTGCCGTTGGCCTCTGCGCGCGCGAGGAGGAAATCCCAGTCCGACGCCGCGAGCTGGACCTGCTGCTTGTGGCTGACCTGCGTGGCCTCGACGTCGGCATCGACGCCCGCGCCGCTCAGCAGCGACGACAGGATATCGCTGTCGGTCTTGTCGAGGTAGTACGCGGCCTTGCGCCCGACGGTGAGCTTGTGGGCCTTGTGGCGGCACTCGACGACGAGCTGGGTCGGGCGCTGATCGCGCACCTTGATCGACTGCCGCACGATCACGCCATGGAACAGCGAGGTCTTGTCGTCGCTCGCGCCGGCGAGGATCTCGATCTCCTTGCCCGGGACGAAGCTGTCGGCGTTGCTCAGCGGAAAGTCGCCGGTCGCCGCCGAGCCGTCCTGGTAGACGAGGCGCGCCGACGAGATCCGGTTGACCGACTTGAGCACGCTCATCGCCAGCAGCTGATGCTCGCGCGCCACCTCCTCGCCGTCGACCTTCACGGTGACCTCGCGGTGCGAGGCCGGGATCGGGAGCGTGCGTTCGTCGGACATCGTCAGCTCTCCAGCGGTGGGAACCGCAGCCGCATGCCGGGGACGAGGCTGCGGAAGTCGTCGAGCTGGTTGGCCTGGGCGACCCGCAGGTAGAGGTGTGGATCGCCGTAGACCTCGGTGCACAGCGATGGCAGGCTGTCGCCGGCCTTGACCACGCGGAAGTGTGTGAGGTCGGGCGACTCATCCTGCGCCATCGCGACGCGGGTCTGGTCGTCGGAGTTGTCGCTGAAGCTCGCGGTGATCACCGCGCGCAGCGGGACGCCGCTGGCCTTGAACAGCTTGTAGGCGATGCTCGCGCTCTTGAGCACGCAGCGCTTGATCGTCAGCTTGCCCCAGCCGATCTTGAGGTAGTTCGGCCGGTGGATGTTGCCGTTGTAGCCGGTCACGGTCTGGAACTGCTCGATCTTGTCCTGCACGTCGCACGGCCGGCCGTTGGCGCCGGTACCGTCGAGGAACAGCGTGAGCGACAGGTCACCCGGCTTGACCCGCTTGAAGCTCATCCGGCTGTTCGTCGTGCCGGCGCCCTGCGCCTGGTCGTACTCGATCTCGTAGGCCAGCGTGATCTCGCTGGGGTTGACGTAGGCCTCGAACTCGTCGATCGCGTCTCCGGAATAGTCGGCATGCTCGTAGGCTCGGATCACCAGGCGCTCGAGCGCGCCGCTGTCGTTGCCGGTCCCGGCCACCGCTCAGCGCTCCTGCTTCTGCGCCAGGATCTCGAGGACGCGCTCGACGCACTCGGCGACCAGCGCCTGCTTGTCGTCGGATCCCGCCCCCGCAGCCGGCCGCGCGCCCCCTGCCGCGGCGTTGTCGACGTCCACGGAGATCACGACTTCATCGACGAAGATGGGCATGGGTCACGACGGGTCCATGGTGAAGTATTGATAGTAGAGCTGGAGTGTCTCGATCACGACCGCGTTGTTGGTGGCGTTGAGATCGCTGACCGCCCACTTGGTGGGGTAGGCACCGACGACGTGCCAGGTCAGCAGGGGCTGGTGCTCGTCGTTGAGCAGCTTGACGTCGATCTTCTGCGGCTCGATCTGGAAGTCCTCGATGCAACGCCGGACCCAGCTGATGACCTTCGAGCTCACGAGCAGTCCGCGCTTGAGCGTGAGCTCGGGGTACTTCGTGCGGAGTGGATACTTCTGCACGAAGCGCTGCTCTCCGCCCTCGGCGAGCTCCTCGGTGACGAGCTCGTAAGACAGCCCGCCGACCTCGGTGAACCGGACGTCGTTCTCGTTCGGCGGCAGGTCGACGAACTCGACCTTGAAGTGGAAGCCGACGGGCGGATAGTAGGACGGCATCACTCGTTCTGCAGCTCGAGGCCTTCGTGGGCGAGCTCGATCGACTCGATCGCGACCTCGTTGCCGGACGCCTTGAGCCCCGGGCCCTCGACCTTGACCGGAAACGCGCGCATCACCTTCCACACCATCACCGGCTGGTGCTCCTCGTTGAGCAAGTTGACGATCAGGTCGCGGCGCTCGACGGTGTTGAGCTTGACCGTGCTCAGCCACTTGAAGAACTGGTTGTCGCCCTTGACGATGCCACGCTTGAGGGTCACGTTCGAGAACTTGCGCAGGCCCGGCATCTTGATCGACGAGTACTCGGGGAATGATCCGTCGCGGTACTCGATCGCCTGGTTCTCCTGGGTGAGGCCGGAGACCTCGGAGAACCCGACGCGGTCGCCGCCCCACTGGACGGTGAAGTGGAATACGGGAATCGGATATTGTGTAGGCATGGCGGTCGACGCTCCTCAGGCGGGGAATCGAGTGATCGCGTGATGTTCGATGGACCGGCTCACGACGTCTGCAGCTTGTGAGAGAACTTGAGGACGATGAACTCGGCGGGACGGACCACCGCCATGCCGATCTCGACGTTCATCCGGCCTTCGAGGATGTCCTGGGCGCTCATCGTCGTGCCCAGACCGCACTTGACGAAGAACGCATCCTTGGGGGTGGCGCCGGCGAGCGCGCCCTCGCGCCACTTTTCGATCAGGTAGTTCTCGATCATGCCGCGCACCTTGACCCAGGTGTTGGCATCGTTGGACTCGAACACGGCCCAGTAGGTCGACTTCTTGACCGACTCCTCGACCATGTTGAAGAACCGGCGCACCGAGATGTAACGCCACTCGTTGTCCTGGCCGAGCAGCGTCCGCGCGCCCCACACCACCGTGCCCTTGCCGGCGAACGCGCGGATCGCGTTGATCGACTTGCCGGTGTTGGGGTCGATGTTCAGCGGCTCCTGCTTGAGGCGGTTGATCTTGACGACCGGTGCCAGCACGCCGAGCAGGGCGACGTTCGCCGGCGCCTTCCACACGCCGCGCGCTCCGTCGATCGCGGCGTAGACACCGGCGATCGCGCCGCTCGGCGGCATGTCGATGAACCAGTCCTTGAGCTTGGTCTTGACGAAGTTGTACACCGCCGGCTTGCTGCCCCTGATCTTGCCCAGGTCCTCCGCGACGGGAGCACCGCCGGCACCGGCACCGCCGGCACCGCCACCGCCGGCACCGCCGGCTGGGGCCGGCGTGTTGGTGGTCACCTTGACGTTACCCTCGTCATCCTTGACGTAGTGGTTCATCGTCGTGGTGACGAATGGATAGTACGCGGCCCCGTACTTGAGGTCGCCGGCCCAGGCGTCGCGATTGGCCTGGATGACGTTGGCCGTGGTCCCGGATACGGTCGTGACGCTGGCGTCGTCCTTCTCGCTGCCCTTCCAGACGTCGAGGATCGCGAAGCGGTCCTGCAGCATCGAGCACTGCTGCAGCATCGCCCCGCACAGGTCCTTGTAGTCCGCGTACCCGAGCTTGGCGGCCTCGGGCATGACCAGCAGCGTGGGCTCGTCCTCGAGGCCGGTCGCGGCGAGCCCGTCGATCAGCTTGGCCTTGTCGATCGCGCCGGTGTAGTCACCGGCCGAGACGATGTAGCACTGGTTGCCACCATTATCGAAGTACAGCTTCACGGCGTAGTACATCAAGTAGCTGACGTCGGGCGGCGTCACGCTGCTTGCGATCGGCTTGCCATCGCCGTCGACATCGACACTCACCTTGATGTCCTCGGCCTTCGGGAATCCGAAGTAGGCTTCGAACTCCTTCAGCGAGTAGATCTTGGTCGGCTCGCCCTTGAGGTCGGCGGTGACGGTCCGCGTCGCCTTCTCGGTGTAGCCGATGAACGCCGGGATCGCGGTACCGACCTCGGCGACCGAAGGTGGGAACGTCGAGATCTCTTCTATGTAGACGTCGGGAGCGCGGTAGGTTGCCATGGTTCAGACCTCTAGGGCTTCGATTTCGACAGCTGGACGATCAGATCGGCGGTCCCGCGGCGCTTGCCCGGCTGGGGCAACCGCTCGATGACAGCCTCGGTGTTGCGCATGAGCTGCATCTGCTTGCCTCCGGTCTTCCTGCGCGGGATGCCGGTCGCCGAACGGAACAGCAGCACCTTGGCGCCGTCGGTGGCGAGCACGTCGGACCGGGACTTCTCCTCGGCGGTGAGCTGGGCCGGCGCCACCTTCTCGAACGTCACGTCACCCGGTGCCGGTGCGCCCGACGCGTGGGGCTGGACCGCCAGCTGGTCGACGTCGCCGTTGGAGAACCCCTTGACCACCACGTAGTACCGCCAGGTGTCCAGCCGGGCCTTGAACCGGATCTGGAAGCTCGCGGCGCTGGTGTAGAACCCCGGATCGATGGCGATGTCGACCAGACCGAGCACCCCGTCTCGCCACAGCGCCGGATCGACGTCGCGGAGCACGACGTGGGCCGGCGGATCGTCGAGCGCGGTGGCCACCTGGCCATTCCGGTAGTGGAGCGCCCCGGACGACGGATCGAAGCCATCGGTGATGTTCGCGAAGGACGGATCGCGGATGACCAGGCCGAACCGCAGGGTCTTGCCGGCCACGGGCTGGACCGGAGCACCGGCGTCGTCGCTACGGAAGACCACGTGGAGTGTTCCGCCGACGGCCTTGGCGAACATCCCGGCGCCGCGCAGGGTCGCCGCGACATCGTCGGGGACGACGAAGCCCACGTCCGGGCAGACGCCGCCGTAGTAGTCGTGCCAGACCTCCAGGGAAAACAGCTGTTTGAACCGGGTCATCATCTCGCGGTGACCGCCGTCTGGATCTCGGACACCGGAGGCACGACGGCGGTGGGCTCCAGATCCTGCAGGGCCACCATGCGGACCTTGTAGATCGCGGACGGCAGCTGCTTGGCGCCGATGAATGTCCAGATCTGGTTGAGCTGCTCGTAGCCCAGCGGCTGGAGCTCGACCGTCAGCCGCTCGATCCGGGGGTCGAGTCCGGAGTAGGTGTCCGGAGTGAAGATCGGGTGAGACTGAAAGTACGTCAGGACCAGAGACAGTGAGCGCAGCCCCTCGTCGTACTTTTGAAACTTGGCTGCAAACACAATGTGGAGGTTGAGCTTGAGCGCGGGCTCGAGAATCACGTGCCGGCCGCGAGTAAGGATTGCCTCTGGAAGCTGGGACTTCATCACCCGGTCTTCCTCGATGTGGATCAGGGAGACCCCGATGTGGTCATCGCTGATCACCCACTTCCCGGCGTCGTCCACCAGCTTGCCGACCTCGGCCTTGCCGATCTCGTCGGTGGACTTCCTGGCGCCTCGGGCGACGAGGTAGGCATTCAGCTCTGCCGTCAAGAAGTTGAGCGCGACGTCGAGCATGCCTATCTGCCCCTTCACAAAGGCTTGACATTGCGACCACCCCCCCCAATGCAACCGACGCAACCGACGCAACCCGAGCCATGTCGGCCATCCGTTCCCGATCCGATCGAGTGCACGCTATCCGTGAATCGGAGAGAGATCAAGCGATTTCGCGCTGGAGATTTCGGGCGTTCGCTTGATACCGTGTCCGGACTCCAATCCCGCCATGAAGGAAATCAATTTCACTGTCACCATCGACGAAGCCAACCTGATCCTCAAAGGTATCGGGCTCTTGCCGTTTGCGGATGTCTACCAGCTGGTCGCCAAGCTCCAGCAGCAGGCCGGGCGGCAGATCGAGCGCGACACCGGCAACGGAGAAGACCGCCGTCCGGTTTCCGTCCAGGGAACTTGACGCCCGCGGGAGGCGACGCGAAGAAGACAGACAACGTCGGGTGCAGGGACCTGACTCGATCGCAGGAAGCAGGTGGTGGCCTTGGCCCGAGACTTTCCGGATCCTCCGAGCAGCGAACGCGACGGAACGAGCCAGGCCGGTCGCGCTCAGGCCGCGCTCGACCCGGCGTACGTGGTCGTCGATGAGCGCTCGGCCCGCGACCTCCTGAGGCTCGTGCACGCGTACACCAGGCAGCTCCGGTTCTACGACGCGGAGGATCGGCTCGCCGGAGACTGGACCGGCTTGCTCGGCCGCGACGACCTCGAGTCCCTCGCGGCGCTGGTCGACGACTCGGGGCCGCCGGGGCAGAGCGCGGTCCGGATGGATCGCCCGCATGTCGCGCTGCTCCTCGCATTCCTGCGCTTGCTCCGCCACCCGCGCGACCTCGTCAACACCCTCACTGCTCGACATCTCACGTTTTACTACACGCAGCTTCTGCAGATGTCGCGCACGTCGGCAGTCGGCGACCGCGTGCACGTGCTGGTCAAGCTCGCCACTGGTGTCGATCAGGCGCGACTGCCGCAGGGAACCGCGCTGCGCGCTGGCAAGGACAGCCTGGGCCGGGAGCAGATCTACCGGACCGATCGCGAGCTCGTGGTCGGCCGCGCAAAGCTTGCGCGGCTGTCGAGCGTCTACGCCCGGAAGGAGATCGTGGGGCTCCGCGAGGCCCGGGAACATGCCAGGGGCACTCGCGAGGAGGCATTCCTCGCGATGCTCAGGATCGCGCTCGGCGTTCCGCGTCCCGGTGATCCGTTGCCGCAGTATGGCGGCAAGGACGTGACCTATCCGCTTGTCCTCGAGCTCAAGCAGCGCGTGGACTTCGCCGCCGCGAGCCTGTTCATGGACTTCTCGGATCTCCACGCGATGATGCAGCTGGTGCGCCGGCGCGCCGCCGATGCCGGCGACTGGGCCACGATCAATGCCATCCTGGAGAAAGCCGGCCAGACACGGCTTCACGACCCGACCTGGAAGCTGAGCCCGGCCAACCTGCGCGACTTCTCCGCGAACCTGGCCAAGGCCCTCGGCGGCGCGCCGGACTTCCAGCGCGACGGCCTGTCCGGCGTCAACAGCCTCGCCGATCTCTACTATCAACTGCTCCGGGCGGACGTGATGGCCTACGTCCATGACAAGCTGTTTCTGTCCGAGGCCGACTTCCGCGCGATGATGGGAGTCAAGATCCGGATCGACGCGGAGTGGGGCGAGATCGATCGCATCCTCGAGCAGGCCGGCCGGCGGCGATGGAACAACCCGAACTACCGGTTGAATCCGGCCGATCCGACCGCGTTCGCGGCAAACCTGGTGACCGCGGTCGGACCGACCACCGGACCGATTCCGTTCAGCGGCCTGCCCCACGCGATCCTGCCGGCGATCACCGACATCGGTGGCTATTACGACGCGATCCTCGCGCTCGAGGCGTACTTCCACATGAACGCCGGCCAGCTCGGCTACGTGCTGGCCACGGCCGAGAAGCCGGCGCCGGGCGCGGTGCCGCGCGAGTGGGATACGGTCTATCGCATCCTGTCCGACGCCCACCGCGACCTGGTCGACGCGCAGCGCGACCAGCTCGATGCCGACCGCCGGCAGGCGCTCCAGAGCGCGCGCGAGGCCGCGCCCGACCCGGTCCAGGGGTTCCGCGCGGTGCTGCGGATCGCGCTCGGCATGGGCGCGGCGTCCCAGCCGTCGCTGGCCGATCTGCGACCGGACGTCCAGAAGCCCGAGGACTACTCGTTCCTCGAATCGGTCCAGGCCCGGCTGGTGAGCGGGACGATCACGCCCGCCGAGTGGGCGCGGGTCTACCGGGTGGTCGAGCTCGCCCAGCGCGTGCGCGACCAGCTCCCCGACCCGGTCGCGCAGCGCGA
>JBGQCL010000414.1:0-10851 GCA_041495365.1 Kofleriaceae bacterium
CGGCGCTGCAGGGGGGCGGAGAGCCCGGAGGTGCACGGCCGCGCGGCGCGGCGCGCGGAGGGGTGAATGGCCCGGCTCTGCCGGGCCGGCCGCCGGCCGACGGGATGATCAGTCCCCTCTCGATCAAGCCCAGGCTGATCATCAGCCTCGCCGCGGTGTACGTGATCTGGAGCTCGACCTACCTGGCGATCCGGTTCGCGGTCGCCGAGCTGCCGCCGCTGCTGATGTCGGGCGGGCGGTACACGATCGCCGGGCTGGTGATGCTCGCGATCGCCCGCCGGCGCGGCGCCGCGTGGCCGAGCGCGGCGCAGTGGCTGCGCGTCGTGCCGATCGGCGCGCTGCTGTTCCTGTGCGGCAACGGCTTCGTCGTGCTCGCAGAGCTGTCGGTGTCGTCGGGCGGTGCCGCGGTGGTGTGCGCGACGATGCCGCTGTGGACCGGCGTGTGGGCGGCGCTCGGCGGCGAGCGGCCGCGCTGGCGCGACTGGCTGTCGCTGGCGATCGGGTTCGTCGGCGTGCTCGTGCTGATGGGCGGCCCGTCGCTGCAGGGCCGGCCGCTCCACCTCGTGTTCATCGTGCTGTCGCCGATGTGCTGGGCGCTCGGCTCGGTGCTGGCGCGCCGGCAGGCGCGCGAATGGCGGATCGGCGCGTCGCTGTCATCGGCGATGCAGATGATGACCGGCGGCGCCGCGCTGATCATCGCCGGCACGGTCGACGGCGAGCGGCTGCCCGCGCACGCCGGCGCCGGATCGTGGCTCGCGGTCGGCTACCTGCTGGTGTTCGGCTCGCTGATCGGGTTCACCGCGTACAACTGGCTGCTCCGCAACGCCCGGCCGGTGGTCGCGACCAGCTACGCGTACGTCAATCCGATCCTCGCGGTGCTGATCGGCGCGGCGATCTCGGGTGAGCCGCTCGGCGCCACCACGCTGATCGCCAACGCGCTGATCGTCGGCGCGATCGCGCTCGCGCTGATCCCTCGCACCGCCCGCACGTAGCGCCGTGCGCCGTGCGCCCGCGCCCGGCGCGCGCAGCCGATGTCGTGGCCTGGGCCCGGCGGGCCGCTGGCACGCGCGCTGCTCATCACGGTGGTATGCCCCCGCACACGATCCTGCCCGGCCGCGACGACGATGTGACCGACTACGAGCAGCTCAGGAATCACCTGGCGCGGCCCCGGCCGGAACACCCCGCGGCGCGCCAGCAGCCCGTCGCATCGCCGCCAGCCGCTCCCCGGATCGAGCCTGGGTCCGTGGAGCCTGTATCCGTGATGGAGTGGCTGCTCGCGGTCGGTCACGCGGTCGCCCGCCGGCTGCGCCGCACGCCGTGCTCGGCGATGGTGCGGCTGCATCCGCCGGAATGACCGCGGCGTGCTGCGAGGTGGCGTGCGCGCGCCGGTTTCGCTACCTTCGTGGGCATGTTCACGGCCATGGTCCGACTCGTCCTCGCCGGCGCGTTGCTCGTCGCTGCGCCGGCCTGCGGTGGCGGTGAAGCGGTCGTCAAGGCGGTCAAGCGGGATCCCAGGCAGAAGACCGCCAAGCAGCTCGTCGTCGAGGCGCGCGACCAGGCGACCGCCGGCAAGAACGACGAGGCCGACCGCTCGTACGGCGAGGCGTACGCCACCGCGAGCGACAACAAGAAGCTGGCGTTCGAGATCCTGAAGGAGTGGGTCGAGTTCCTGACCCAGACCGGCCGGCGCAAGCGCGCGTGCGAGGTCGCCAGGCCGTACTACGAGTCCAACGCCGACGATACCCGGGGCTACGCGCTATACGCCGACGCGCTGATCGCGTTCAACGACGGCCCGCAGGCGCTCAAGGTGACCAGCGAGCTCGTCCAGCTCACCACCGACGACGCCGGCGCGCACGAGCGCCACGGCCGCGCGCTCCTGCTGATGGAGAAGACCGAGGACGGCATCGAGGAGCTGCGCAAGGCGGTCCAGCTCGAGCCGGCCAGCGCGCGGTACCACATGTCGCTCGGCTCGGCGCTGCACCAGACCGGCGACTCCAACAAAGCGGCCCTGGAGTTTCGCGCGGCGCTCAAGTACGCACCCGACGACCCCGAGGCCCACGTGCTGCTCGGCATGGCGTTGCGCGATCAGAGCGAGCTCGACGAGTCCAAGACCTTCCTCGACCGGGCGATCGCGCTCGACCCCAGGAACGGCCGCGCGTACTTCGAGCTCGGCCGGCTCTACAACCAGCAGAAGAAGCAGCCCGAAGCCGAGGACGCGTTCGGCAAGGCGGTGAAGTACACGCCCAACGACTCGCTGTTCTGGTACGCGTACGGCGAGATCTTCCGGGTGCAGGGCAAGATCGACGACGCGATCTCGGCATACCGCCACGCAGCCCAGATCGAGCCGCCGTACCCCAAGGTACACGGCAAGCTCGGCAGCATGCTGGTCGAGAAGAGTCAGTACGACGACGCGGAGTCGTCCCTGATCACCGCGGTCCGACAGGACCCCAAGAACCCGGCCAATTACTGGTACCTGGGCAAGGCCTACGCGGCCAAGCACAAGACTCGCGCGGCGATCGAGAACTACGAGCTGTACCTCAAGTACGCGCCTCCGAAGGATCCCGACCGCGAGAAGGCCAAGGAGATCATCAACCGGCTGCGCCGCTAGGTCCCGCGCGCGCGTTCACAAGTGATTTGAAATGCTCAAGATCCGGAGGCAGAGCAAGTAGCATCCGTTATCGTTGACAGTTCGTCCGCCCAGGGTATATCCGGATATCCGTTATGGCGGACGTATGACCGACCCCACCCAGACCCAGGCCCACACCCAGGCTGACCTCCTCGCTGCGTCCCGCGAGCTCGAAGGCCGATCCCCCGCCGAGATCCTGCGCTGGGCCAGCCAGCGGCTCGGAAACAAGCTGACGTTCGCAACCGGCTTCGGCGCCGAGGGCTGCGTGATCGTCGACCTGATCGCGCGCCATGACCTGCCGATCGACCTGTTCACGCTCGACACCGGCCTGCTGTTCTCCGAGACCTACGCGCTGTGGCGGCAGCTGGAGAGCCGGTACGGCGTCACGATCCGCGCGGTCCGCCCCGACCACACGGTCGAGCAGCAGTCCGACGAGCACGGCCCGCGGCTGTGGGAGCGCGATCCGGACCGCTGCTGCGAGCTGCGCAAGGTCGTCCCGCTGCGCAACGCGCTCGCCGGGTTCGACGCCTGGATCACCGCGATCCGGCGCGACCAGACGCCCGAGCGCGCCCATGCCCGCGTGGTCGAGCACGATCGCAAGTTCGGGCTGATCAAGGTCAACCCGCTGGTCGCCTGGACCCACGACGACGTCTGGGGCCACCTCTACGCGCACGACGTGCCGTACAACTCGCTGCACGACCGCGGCTACCCGTCGATCGGCTGCCATCCGTGCACCGCGGCGGTGCTGCCCGGCGAGGACGCGCGCGCCGGCCGGTGGCGCGGCCGGTCCAAGAAGGAGTGCGGCCTGCACGTGATCCAGCCCGCCGCCACGGTGCACGATGCAGCCTGAGGCGAGCGAGGTCCATGGCGCGAGCGCCGCGGCCCAGGCCGAGGCGTCAGAACCGGCGCCGGAGGCGTCGATCGCCCCGCGGCTCTACCCGGTGTTCCTGCGACTCGACGGCCTGCCGGTCGTGGTCGTCGGCGGTGGCCCGGTCGCCGCCGGCAAGCTCGACGGCCTGCTCGAGGCCGGCGCCCACGTCACGGTGATCGCGCCGGTGATCGGCGAGGCGATCCGCGCGCGCCCCGAGGTCAACCGCCGGCTCGCGCTGGTCCACCGCGGGTTCACCGCGAGCGATCTCGACGGCGCACGCTGGGTGGTCGCCGCTGCGACCCCCGAGGTCAACCGCGAGGTCGCCGCCGCGGCCACCGCGCGCGCCCTGTTCGTCAACGCGGTCGACGACGTCGCGTCGGCCAGCGCCTACCTCGGCGGCGTGCTCCGCCGCGGGCGGGCGGTGGTCGCGATCTCGACCGGGGGGCTCGCGCCGGCGCTCGCCGGCCTGGTCCGCGAGGCGCTCGACGCGCTGTTGCCCCACGACCTCGAGCGCTGGGTCGACGTCGCGCGGGCCGCGCGCGCCGGCTGGAAGCGCGCCGGGACCCCGATCGCCGCGCGCCGGCCGCTGCTGCTGCGCGCGCTCGGCGTGCTCTACCGCGGCGACCAGGCCGCCGAGCCGCCCGAGTTCGACGAGCGAAGCGAGGCGGGGGGTGGGGACGGAGCCCCCCGTGGGATCGAGCGGGAGGTCGCGTCGTGACCGGCTTCGTGTCGCTGGTCGGCGCCGGTCCCGGCGATCCCGAGCTGCTCACGCTGCGCGCGCTGCGCCGGCTGCGCGATGCCGACCTGGTGCTCAACGACGCGCTGGTCCACGCCGATCTCCTCGAGCTCGCGCCCAGGGCCCAGCGGTTCTACGTCGGCAAGCGCGCGGGCCGGCACTCGATCGACCAGGACGGCATTCACCGCCTGATGATCCGCGCCGCGCGGCGCGACCAGCGCGTGGTCCGGCTCAAGGCCGGCGACCCGTTCGTGCTCGGCCGCGGCGGCGAGGAGGCGCTCGCGCTCGAGGCCGCCGGCATCGCCTACGAGGTCGTGCCCGGCCTGAGCTCGGCGATCGCCGCGCCGCTGCTCGCCGGCATCCCGGTCACCCACCGCGGCCTGGCGTCCGGGTTCGCCGTGGTATCCGGCCACGCCGAGTCCGCCTACGCCCCGATCCTCGACGGGATCGCACCGGGCGCGATGACCCTGGTCGTCCTGATGGGCGTCAAGGCGCGCGGCGCGATCGCCGGCCGGTTGATCGCGCGCGGCTGGCCCGACGCCACGCCGGCCGCGCTGCTGTTCGGCGCGTCCCAGCCCGGCGGCTTCACCCGGCTCACCACGCTCGGCGGGCTGGTCGGCTCCGGCGGCGACGACATCGCCACCGACCTGCCCGGCGTGCTCGTGATCGGCGAGGTGGTCTCGCTCGCCGGCGCGATCGCCTCGGTGTCCCGGTCCCCGGCCGTGCACGACTCGCCTGCCCAGCCCGCCCCACATCTCACGAGGTCGCTATGAGCGTCATCGATGTCCCTCCTCCCGTCGCCCCCGGCCGCCTGGGGTTTGCCCGCAAGGCCGACGTCGATCTGTTCGTCGAGCGCCTCGAGGCCTACGAGCGCGGCGAGATCTCGCCCGACGAGTGGCGCGGCTTCCGCCTGCTCAACGGGGTCTACGGCCAGCGCCAGGACGGCCTGATGATGATCCGCGCCAAGCTGCCCGGCGGGCTGCTCACCCCGGCGCAGCTCGAGGCGCTCGCCGACGTCGCCGAGAAGTACGGCGGCGGCAAGGGCCACGTCACGACGCGGCAGAACGTCCAGTACCACTTCGTGCCGATGGCCGACACCGACGCCGCGCTGGCCCGGCTCGCCGCGTCCGGCATCACGACCAAGGAGGCGTGCGGCAACTCGGTGCGCAACTGGACGTGCTGTCCGTTCGCCGGCGTCGCCCGCGACGAGCCGTTCGACCCGACGCCGTACGTCGAGGCCCTGGCGCGCCACCTGCTGCGCGGGCCGTACTCGTCGACCCTGCCGCGCAAGCTCAAGCCGTCGATCGGCGGCTGCTGCGGCACCGACTGCTCGCAGGCGTTCATCAACGACCTCGGGTTCCTCGCCCGGACCCGCACCGCGCCCGACGGCACGGCCGTGCGCGGCTTCCAGCTGGTCGCCGGCGGCGGGCTGTCGACCCTGCGGCGCAGCGCGCTCACCGTCGAGGACTTCGTGCCGGCCGGCGAGATCCTCGAGGCCGCCGACGCCGTGGTCCGCGTGTTCCACCGGATCGGCAACCGCCACAACCGCGCCAAGGCGCGGCTCAAGTGGGCGATCGACAAGATCGGCGTCCCGGCGTTCCTCGCCGAGTACCGCGCCGAGCGCGACAAGATCCGCGGCGAGGGCGGCGTCCCGCTCGCGCTGCCGCCCCAGCCCGCGGCGCCGCAGCGCCGGCCGCTGCTCGCCCAGGTCGCCAGCCTCGAGCCGGGCTACGCCGAGTGGGCCGCGCACAACGTCCGGCCCCAGAAGCAGCACGGGTTCTCGTCGGTCGTGATCCGCCTCGTGCTCGGCGACGTCACCGCCGCGCAGCTCCGCGGGCTCGCCACCCTGGCCGTCCAGTACGGCGAGGGCGAGCTGCGCGCCACCAACGAGCAGAACCTCGTCCTGCGCTACGTCCCCGACGCCCGGCTGCCCGCGCTGCACCGCGAGCTCGTCCGGGTCGGCCTGGCGCGCAAGGACGCCAACACCGTCGCCGACGTGGTCAGCTGTCCGGGCGCGTCGAGCTGCAAGATCGCGGTCACCGCGTCGCGCGGCCTGGGCGCCCAGCTCACCGGGCTGCTCGACCGCCGGCCCGATCTGATCGCCGCCGCGCGCGGCCTCGACGTCAAGGTCTCGGGCTGCCCCAACGGCTGCGGCCAGCACTACATCGCCGGCATCGGCTTCCAGGGCGGCATGCGCAAGGTCGCCGGCCGCCCCGCCCCGCAGTACCTGGTCTACGTCGGCGGCGGGATCCGCGCCGACGGCGCCGACTTCGGCCGCCTGCTCGGCAAGGTCCCCGCCCGCCGTGCCGCCGTTACCCTCGAGCGCCTGCTCGACTTCTACATCGCCGGCGGCGGGACCAGCCACGCGTTCTGGACCGGCGTGCCGATCGAGCAGCTGCGCGCCCTGATCGCCGGCCTCGGCGAGCTGTCCGACGCCAACGCCATCGCGGACGACTTCATCGACCTCGGCGAGACCCGCGCGTTCGAGGTCGTCGACGGCGAAGGCGAGTGCGCGAGCTGACGCCGCGGACCGCGGCCGGCCTGGCGGCCGTGCCATACTCGCGGCCGTGAAGACCGCGGTCTCGATCCCCGACGACGTGTTTCGCCGTGTCGAGCGCCTGGCCAAGCAGCGCAAGGTGTCTCGCAGCCAGCTCTACACGGCCGCGCTGATCCGGTTGCTCGAGGCCGAGCCGACCGGGCTGCATGCGGCGCTCGAGCGCTCTTTCGACCAGATCGACGCCGGGCTGACCTGCTGTTCGATGACGTGATCGCGTCGCTGCGGGTGAAGCGCCCGGCGAGCAGCGCACAGACCTGACCGTTGCGATCGAGTTGTGTCGTAGCGCCGGATGCGATGCATGCTCGAGAAGGCCGAGGCTCGATGGGCTTTGTGCGTCAAGCCCGCAGAACCTGGGCCTTTCTTGAGGTTCAGGAAGCCTGTTCCCCGACATTTACTTAACATTTACAATTAGTTACGGAACAGCTACGGGGAGCGGCGAGATCGCTAGCGTCGGAGGGTTGACGCTGTCATGGTGACGCAAGCATCCCAGAAAAGATCAACCTGGAGTTGATCTTTTTCAGAGTAGAACTAGAAAAGATCAACCTGGAGTTGATCTTTTTCAGAGTAGAACTAAGAAAGATCAACCTGAAGTTTATCTTTTTACTCAGATCGACGAAAAAGATCAACCAGGAGTTCATCTTCGCGTATCCAAAAACTTGGACCTCGGCTCCAGCTAGTTACACTTCATCCGATGGCACGCGCAGCCCAGGATTCCCCCTGGCAGGCCCTCTTCAGGCTGGCCGTGAAGCAGGAGGGGTTGTTCAGCGCCCGCCAGGCATCCAGCGTCAACTGCTCGCAGCAGCTGCTTGCCAAGTACGTGGCGAGTGGTCGCGTCGAGCGCGTTCAGCGCGCGCTGTATCGGATCGCCGACTTTCCGGCCGGCGAACACGAAGACCTCGTCGCCATCTGGTTGTGGAGCCGCAACGAGGGGGTGTTCTCGCATGAGACCGCGCTGTTTCTTCACGATCTATCGGATGCGCTCCCGGTGCGGGCCCACCTCACCCTGCCCACCAGTTGGGCGAGGCGGGCCATCCACGCTCCGGAAGACGTCGTCGTCTACCACGCCGACATCTCCGACAGAGACCGCGTCTGGATAGGTCCAGTGCCCGCGACGTCAGTCCGACGCACCTTGTCGGACTGCTTGCACGCATCCGTAGCGCCAGAACTGGTCGCACAAGCATCCAGGCAGGCGGCGGAACGTGGCCTCATCCCAGCAGATGAAGTCTTGCAGGCCCCCGCCGTAGGGTTATGGCGATTGCGATCTCACTCATGACGCGACGCTACTCATCCGCCGCTGATTTCAAGCAAGCGCTCGAGAACCAGTTGCGGCGCAAGGCGACCGGCCTCCAGGTGACTCGCCGCCGTCAGCGCCTGGTATTTCAGCGGCTCCTGGCGCGCATCGCGCACAAGCTCGGGCAGAGCGTCGTGCTCAAGGGCGGGCTCGCACTTGAACTGCGGCTCGAACGCGCCCGGACAACGAAGGACGTCGACTTGATCCTCTTCGGCTCGGAAGCCGCGCTCCTCGAAAGGCTACAGGCGCTGGGACAGGAGGATCACGGCGACTTCCTGACGTTCGAGATCCAGCCTTCCAGGGACACCCCTGAGGTGACCGGCGACGGTGTGCTGTATGGCGGCAAGCGCTTCCGCGTCGAGGCCAAGCTCGCCGGAAAGCTCTACGGCGCTCCCTTTGGCCTCGACATCGTGTTCGGCGGGCACATGCTGGGCGAGTCGACTCCGATCGTGGACGAGGACTACCTCGGGTTCGCGGGCATCGCGCCACCCACGTTGCAGCTACTTCCTGTCGAGACCCACCTCGCGGAGAAGTTGCATGCCTACACGCTCCCGCGGTCGTCACCGAATTCGCGAGTGCGAGATCTGCCCGACATGGCCCTTCTGGCCACAGTTCCGGATCCACTTACCGGCCGTCGCGTCGCCGAGGCGATCCACAAGACGTTTCAGGCTCGGGCGACCCATGCTGTGCCGGGCTTGCTTCCACCACCACCCGACGCCTGGCGGAAGCCCTACGGGGATCTCGCCGCGGAACACCGGCTGCCGTGGACCGGTCTCGATGATCTCGTCGCCGCGGTGCGAGCGTTCGTAGATCCTGTTCTGCGCACGGAGCACTGCGGCATCTGGCGGCGAGAGCCATGGTCGTGGTCCGGCACGGACCGCTGACCGTTACCGCGAGGTCTTGACGTTGTCGCGGGTCGCGTTGAACAGCACGCCGAACACGCCTGCGGCGGCGAGCACGGCGCCGGCGACCATGGCGCCGCTGATCGAGGACTGGTAGGAGCAGCCGTTGTTCATCGCGTCGGGCATGCATGGCGGGGCCTTGCCGGTGACCTCGAGCGCGATCGTCGCGCCACCGGCCGCGATCAGCACGGCGTCGCCGACGTAGGCCCAGCGCCTGGCGGACGGGTTGTAGCCGAAGCAGCCCAGGGAACCGCCGAGCAAGGCGATCGTCGCGGTCGTTGCCAGGAGCCGGTGCATGGATCTCCGAGGCCGGGTCCGAGGCCGGGGCCGGGTCCGAGATCGAGCGAGCACGGGCGCGCGGACGCAGGGCCCGGCCGCCAGCGCGCTGCGTGAACCCCTCATTTGCTGCAAGCGTACATGAAACCGGCCCGCCGGGATTTCGGTTTTCGTCGGTTTTCGCCATCCTCGGGCGCTGCATGAAGCGGTCACCGCTCCTGCCGATCTTCCTCGTGGTCCTGGTCGATGTGCTGGGGTTCACGATCGTGTACCCCCTGCTGCCGTTCTACGCCGAGAAGTTCGGCGCCACCCCGCTGGTCGCGACCACGCTGGTGTCGGTGTACGCGCTGTGCTCGCTGTTCTCGACGCCGGTGATCGGCCGGCTGTCGGACCAGTTCGGGCGCCGGCGGCTGCTGCTGCTCAGCCAGGCCGGGACGTGCGCCGGGTTCCTGGTGCTCGCGTCTGCCGGCGCGCTGTGGATGGTGTTCCTCGGCCGGATCCTCGACGGGCTGACCGCGGGCAACCTGTCGACCGCGCAGGCCTACATCTCGGACCACACGAAGCCGGAGAACCGCGCGCGGGCGTTCGGCCTGATCGGCATCGCGTTCGGGGTCGGCTTCTTCTTCGGGCCGGCGCTCGCCGGCTGGCTCGGTCACTACGGGGTGCACGGCGCCGTGCCGCCGGGCGAGAGCGGCGAGCTGCCGTTCCTGGTCGCTGCCGGGCTGTCGGCGATCTCGATGATCTGCAGCTACACGCTGCTGGAGCCCGGGGTCACCGCGGCGGCCGCGCCCGCCGACGCCGCGGCTGCGCCGGGGGGCAAGCGGCCCGCGGTGTTCGAGCCCTCGGTCTACGTGAACTTCTTCCGGCGACCCGGGCTGGGCTCGCTGTACCTGCAGTTCTTCCTGTTCACGTTCTCGTTCTCGGCGTTCATGAGCGGCTTCGCGCTGTTCTCCGAGCGCCGGTTCACGACCGGCGACGGACATCTCTGGACCTCGCGCGAGGTCGGCTACCTGTTCGCGTACTCGGGGTTTCTCGGAATCATCCTGCAGGGCGGGTTGATCGGCCGGCTGGTCAAGCGGTTCGGCGAGCTCCGGCTCGGGCTCGCCGGGTTCATCTCGGTGGTCGTGGCGTACGTCGCGCTCGGCTTCATCGACGCGCCGCCGCTGGCGCCGCTGCTGGTGGTCACGGCGATCTCGGCGTTCGGCAACGGCGTGCTGCGCCCGGTGCTCACCAGCGAGATCACCCAGCGGGTGGGCCGCCACGAGCAGGGCGCAGCGATCGGGATCTCGGGATCGCTGAGCTCGCTGGCGATGACGATCGCGCCGCCGATCGGCGGGAGCTTGCTCGGACTGGCCGGCTCCGTCGAGCACCTCGACCGGAGCTGGCTCGTCGCATGGACCCTGGTGCCCGCGACCGCGGCGACGATCGGCCTGATCGCCGCGCTGATCTCTCGCGCGCGCCATCGCGCCGAGCCGGCCGCCGCGCCGGCCACCGCGCGGCCCGCCGCGCGCCCCGCCGCCGCGCCCCGCCGCTGCGCGCGCCGCCGCGGTGGCGCCCGCCACCGGGGGTCCGAGGTGCGCGGCGTGTCGACA
>JBGQCL010000415.1:0-10825 GCA_041495365.1 Kofleriaceae bacterium
CGTAGCCGGGGTTGGCGCTGGCCGAGGCGCGGAGCGTCGCCAGCGCGCCGGCGTTGTCCCCGCGCGCGTACTGCTGCAGGCCGGTCCGGTAGGCCGCCGCGGGATCGGGCCTGGGCTCGGAAGGCGCGGGCGATGCCGGGGACGCGTAGGGATCGATCGGCTGCCCCTTGGTCGCGGCGGCGGTCGTCGGTCGGCGGATCCTGGGCGGCGCCTTGGGCTCGGGGGCCCTGGGCTCGGGCTTCTTGGGCTCGGGCTTCTTGGCCTCGGGCTTCCGGGCCGTGACGGCGTCGGGGAGTGCCGCTGCGGGCCGGGCCGGCGCCACGGACGGAGCCAGGACCGGCGGCTGCGGCCTGGGTGGCGCGGCGGCCCTGGGTACCGCGGCCGGTGGCGGTGCCGCCGCGGAGGGTGGCGGTGCCGGCGGCGCCGCGGACGGAGCTGTCGTCGACGGAGCTGTCGTCGGCGGAGCTGTCGTCGGCGGAGCTGTCGTCGGCGGAGCTGTCGTCGACGGAGCTGTCGTCGGCGGAGATGTCGTCGAGGGAGGTGTCGTCGGCGGAGCCGCGGGCGGTTCGGCGGCCGGTGGGATCGACGGCGCCGCAGCCGGGGGTGGGGCGGAAGCGGCGGGCGATCCGGCGGCGGACGGCGCGGATGGCGGCTCGGCGGCCGCGGGAGCCGGCGGCTCACTCGCCGCCGCGGGACTCGGCGGGGGACCCGCAGCCGCGGCGGCCTCGGCCGGCTGGCTGGTGGGTTTGGCTGCGGGAACAGGCACCGCGGGTGTCGCGGGCCGGCCTGGCGCCCGCGCAGATGCTTGCGCGGACGGATCGGCGGCCGGCTGCGAGCCACCGAACGCGAACGCAACGACCAGGATCGCGGCCACGACCGCGAGCGCGCTGCCGATCGCGATCACCAGCCGCCTGCGCCCGACGCGGGCGGCATCGGCGAAGTCGTCTTCGTCGGGGAGCGCCTGGATCGAGCCGGTGTTCCACGCCCAGCCGGCGAGCACGTCGCGTCCGCCGGTGGGGGCGCGCTCGGTGCGAGGCAGCGGCACTGCCTCGGCGGGATCGGGCTCACCGGCGACGGCGCCGCCGACACCGAGGTCGGCGCTCTGCAGCGGCGCGGGAGGTGAGGCGGGCGAGACGGTGATGCCGGGCGGCATCCCGAGCTGGGTGACGATGCCCGGACGCGTGGGCCCGGCGAGCTGCGGGGTCTGGGAGGTGTCGGCGTGCGCGAGGACGCTCGGCGAGGGCGGGCGAGGATGCAGCGACGGTGCGGTCGACGCGGGCGGGGCCTGCCCGGCGTCGGGCGCAGGGGCGAGGCGGTTCGCCCGCGGCGGCGGCATCTCCGGGGGCGCGTACGAGACGCCGTCCGCCGGCGCCGCCACGGCGGGCGCGGCGGCGGGCGCGGCGGTGGGCGCGGCGGCGGGCGCGGCGGTGGGCGCGGCGGTGGGCGCGGCGGTGGGCGCGGCGAACGACAGCAGCGTGGCGGTCGATAGCCGCGGGGGCACGGCCGACGGCAGCGCCGGAGACGCCTCGGTCGATGCCTTGATCGGCGGCGCGGTCGATGCTTCGGTCGATGCCTTGATCGCCGGCGCGGTCGCAGGCCTCCCCGGGGATCCGGCCGGTGGTGCGATCGAGGATGCCACCTGCGGGATCGCGGGCGCGGGCGCCGGCGGGGTCGGCGCGGTCGCAAGGCCGATCGCAGGCGAGGACTCCGGTGCGCGGCTCGGCGACGGCGGGGCGGCAGAGGCGGCCGGGGCCGGGCTCTCCGGTGGGCTGCTCGCGTTCGATCCGAGGAACGCGGTCACGGCGAGCGCTGGCCGATCCGACGTCGCCGGGGCCGCCGGAGACAGCGACCCGAGGATCTGGGTCTCGGCGGGCCTGAGCGAGCGCGGAGCGGGATCGACGGCGGCGGGCGGCCTGGTGGCCGGTCTCGTGGACCGGGCCGACGGTTCGTCGGGCAGTGCGGGCGGCGAGGGCGGCGGCGCCGCGGCGCTCACCGCAGACAGGCCGGCGGAGCCACCCGCCGGGGTCCGCGCGGCCTGCCGCGGTACGAACGGCGGGGGCAGCGTGTCCCCGGGTGCGCGCTTCGCGGTGCCCGGCGCGGCGCTCGATGCGAGCGGTGCCGGCGTGGACACATCCGGCGCGGACGGACCCGGGGCGTGCGCCCGTGCCGACGTACCCGGTGCGGGTGGCGTGGACGCCGAGCGCCCGGGCGCTCCCGGGCCGGGCGGCGCCGCGGCCGGTGCATCGGACGTCGCCGGCGCGGACGCCGTCGAGCCAGAGGAGCCCGGCGCCGGGACCGGGACCGGTGCCGGGACCAGAGCGGGCATCACCTCGGTGTCACCGGGGACCGCGACGGTGGGCATCGGCTGGGTCACCGCCGGGACGCTGGTCCGGGATGCGGTCGAGGCCGCCGCGCCCGCCGGCAACCCCATGGCCGGCGTGGGGGACCGGGGCGACGGCGCAGGCGCGGCGAGCGCGGCGAGGAACCGGGCGATCGGCTCGTTCGAGTCGGGGTACCCGGCGTCGCCGAGCACGGCCTCGATCTCGGCGGCCAACACCTTGGCGCTCTGGTAGCGCTCGGCCGGATCGCGGGCGAGCGCGCGCTTGCAGATCGCGTCGAGCTCGGCGGGGACGTTGGCGTTGAGCTCGCTCGGGGGGCGAAATGCCCCGTCGAGCACGGCGCGCGTCACGGCGTCGTCGTCGGGGCCGTCGAACAGCCGCTCGTGCGCCAGCGCCTCCCACAGGATCACGCCGAGCGTGAACACGTCGGTGCGGCGATCGGCGGAGCCGCCGCGCAGCCGCTCCGGCGCGGTGTAGCTCGGCGACGCCGGCGCCGCGGTGAACGCGACGCTGCCGTCGGGCCGCACCGTGATCGCCGACGGTGAGAGCGCGGCGAGCGGCTGACCGGACCGGTGGGCGGCGTGGACGGCGTCGGCGATCGTGCCCAGGATGCGCGCGCAGCTGAGCTCGTCGAGCCGGCGCGCCGACTCGATCACCATCGGCAGGGGCACCATCGGCAGGGGCACCATCGGCAGGGGCACCATCGGCAGGGGCACCGCCTGCAGCGGCGCCGGGCTGCCTGGCATGTCTGGCGTCGGACGTCCAGCCTCGGTCGTGGACACACCTTATCCTAGCGTAGGTGAGGGGAGAGCGATCGCCGCGCGACGCCGCACGGGGCAGGGCGCGACGCCGGTCGTGACCGGTTCGACATGCCGGCTGTGCACCGCGCGTACATCGCGGGCGAGCCGCGGGCGAGCCCGCGGCGCGCAGCGGCCGGCGTTTGCCGGGGACCGGCGCCGGGCTCGCGAGCTGGATCGCGAACATAGACCCCACACCCGACATGCCCAACCGATCGGGTCTGCAGTAGCATCGCACCGGCGTGGCCGATGTCGAGCTGAGACGGATCTTTCGGCTCGTCGGCGCGCGCGCGCTCAACTCGTTCGGCCGCGCGGTGCTCACCACGACGGTGGGGTGGGAGCTGTACGAGCGCACGCACGACACGCTGGCGCTCGCGGCGGTCGGGTTCGTGCAGGTGATCCCGGTCGTGCTGCTGTTCGTGCCGTCGGGGACGCTGGTCGATCGCTCCGATCGCCGGGTGCTGGCAAGCACCGCGGCGGCGACGACCGGGCTGGTCGGCATCGGGCTGGCGCTGCTCAGCGCGCTGCACGCGCCGCTCGTGCTGTACTTCGTGCTGCTGATCGCCCAGGGCTGCGCGACGTCGATCCACGCGCCCGCGGTGGCGTCGCTGGTGCCGCTGATCATCGCGCGCGATCAGCTGACCCGGACCAACCGGATCGCCGCGAGCTTCCAGGAGCTGGCCTTGATCATCGGGCCGGCGCTCGCCGGGCTCGCGCTCAAGTTCGTGGCCGCGCAGTGGATCTACGGCGTGCTGGCGATCACCGGGCTGGCGGCCGGCGCGCTGTATCGCTCGCTGCCCCGGCCTCGCCCGGTCGAGGCCCCGGCGGCGAGCGCGCGCAAGGACTGGCGGGCCGGCCTGCGCTTCATCTTCCGCTCGCCGCTGCTCTTGCCCGCGCTCACGCTCGACATGTTCGCGGTGCTGTTCGCCGGGGTCACCGCGCTGCTGCCCGCGGTGGCGGACGTGCTCCAGCTCGACGCGTTCGATTACGGCCTGCTGCGCGCGTCGCAGTCCGCGGGCGCGGTGATGATGGCGCTGGTCGGCGGGCGGCTGCCGTCGTGGAAACGGCCCGGCCGCGTGCTGCTGATCGTGGTCGCGCTGTTCGGGCTGGCGACCATCGGGTTCGGGTTATCGACGTCGTTCCCGCTGTCGCTCGCGCTGCTGTTCGCGTGCGGCGCGCTCGACAACATCTCGGTGGTGATCCGGCTGACGCTGGAGCAGCTGGTCGTGCCCGACGCGATCCGCGGCCGGGTCTCGGCGGTGCACTTCGTGTTCATCGGGATGTCGAACGAGCTCGGTGGCACGGAGTCCGGCGTCGCGGCCCGCCTGCTCGGCACGATGCCGTCGGTCGTGGCAGGCGGCGCGCTCGCGGTGGTCGTGGTCGGCGTGGTCGCGCTGCGCTGGCGCGAGCTGGCGCGGATGCCGCCGCTGCACGAGCTCCAGCCCGGCGGATAGCGCCGCGCCGGCAGCGGTCACAGCTGGCCGGCATAGTAGCGCGCCCCGATCAGGAAGCTCACGGCGTCGCCCGGCGACTTCGACAGGTCGGTGGCGATCGAGGCCTGGACGTCCACCGCGTGGAGCACGTTGTAGACCGCGGTCAGCGCGACCGGGGTGGTGTCGGCGCCGATGAACGCGTTGGACGAGTTGCTGAGGTCGAGCCGGGCGAGCTTGGTGTCGAGCTGGAAGTACAGGAGCGGCGTGGCCTGGTAGCCGACGCTGAGCGGCAGCGACAGGTCGATCGGCTTGGGCGCGCCCATGACACCGCCGTCGGACAGCGCGATGCTCAGCTGCTGCGTGCTCGGGAACCCCGAGATCACCGCGAGCTTGTCGGTCAGATTGTACTGGACGTGGACACCGACCATCAGCGGGTTGGCGGCCTTGGTGAGGAAGTTGTATCCGGTGCGCGCGCGCGCGATCACCTCGAGCTTGCCGTCCACCGCGCCGCGCAGGAGCTTGTAGCCGACGTCGAAGTTGAGGCTGCCCTTGGCCTCGAAGTCGCGGGTCGCGAACGCATACGGCACCTGGATCTCGAGGTCGTCGGTGATGCCGTAGCCGATGACCGGCGCGCCGCCCATCGCGGTCAGGTCGTTGTTGGAGGTGAGATCGCCGCCGAGCATGGCCACGCCGGCGGGCAAGGTGAGCGGCCGCTCGATCACCGCGCGCGGATAGCGCGCGGCGGGGGCAGCCGGCTCGCTCGTCGCGGTCGTCGTGGTCGTGGGCCCGGCGGCGACATCGCCGGACCCGGGCGGCGCCGCGGCGCCGGTCGCAGCGCTGGCGACCGCGGTCTTGCCATCGCCGGCCGCGACCGCGGGCTTGCCGTCGTCGCCGGCCGCCGGCGCGGCGCACCACGCGATCACGGCCAGTGTGGTGATTGTGAGATGTCTTGTCGTGATACGCAGCGAAGTCGAGCTCGTCATGAGCTCGAGAGTCCGCCCAAAGGCATGTCTGGTTGATTGCCAGACCGTATCGCTTCGATAAAATCTCGTCAAGAGGATGTGAAGAAACCGAAAAAATACCGTCGAAAATCGCCGCGCTTTTCGACGCCTTCCGGTCGATACACATCGGAAACATCGAATTGCAGTCGATGATGTGCGCGGGAGTCACTCCCGTGATCGGGAGCCAGTCGTGGTCCCGGCCTGCGACCCCGATCTCGGAAATCAGATCAGTAGTGCAGGAACACCGGCACGGTCGCGCGCTCGATGACCTGGTGGGTGACCGAGCCCCACACCAGGCGGGACAGCGGCGATGGGATGTAGCCGCCGAGCCCGATCATCCCGGCGCCGATCTTCGCGCCGCGCGACAGCAGCGCGGCGGCGGTCGACTCGCTCGACACCACGTTCTCGGGGACGGCGCGGACCCCGAGCTCGGCGAGCAGCGCGCAGCCGCCGCTGGCGATCTCGTACGCGCGCGCGCCGTCGTCGTCGACCGTGGCGACGTGGACCTCGCGGCCGCGCGCCAGCCGGGTGTCGGCGAAGCTGCGCAGCGCGCGGATCGAAGCCGAGCTGCCGTCGTAGGCGAGCAGCACCGCCGAGCCACGCGGCACGATCCGGTCCGGGACGACGATCAGCGGCCGCCCGGCCCGCCGCAGTACCCGGTCGCGGGTGTAGCGGTCGTGGTCCTGGGTCTCGTACCGGAAGTTGACGTCGCGGCCGAGCACGGTGAGGTCGTGGCGCGGGACCTCGGTCAGGATCATGTCGGCCGGGCGGCCCATGATCTCGAGCGCGCGCACCGCGACCCCGGCGGCCCGGCTGCGGACGAGGAAGTCGTCGATCCAGCCCCGGGCGTGGTGGTGAGCGTCGGCGAGCAGCGCGGCGTCGCGGTCGCGCCGGTAGCTCGCGCCGCCGATGCTGGTCGCCGCGCCGGCGACGATGTCGGGCGCGTCGACGATCGCGAGGCCGACCAGCCCGGCCGGCAGCGTGCGCGCGAGGTCGATCGCGACGTCGACCGCGCGGTGCGTGCTGGCCGAGCCTTCGAGGCAGATCAGGATCTCCATGGTCAGAACACCACGAGCGCGACGGCGGCGAGCACCGGCGCGAGGATCGCGATCGACCACACCATGTAGCCGAAGAAGCTCGGCATCCGGACGTGGTGCTGCTCGGCGATCGCCTTGACCATGAAGTTCGGGCCATTGCCGATGTAGGTCATCGCGCCCATCAGGACCGAACCGCACGACACGGCGCGGAGCAGGTCGCGCCCGGCCGGATGCGCGGCGAGCGCGCCGAGGTCGTGGACCGAGAGCTGGGCGCCGCTCGCGTTGACCACGCCGGTCGCCAGCGACGCGAACGTGAGGTAGGTCGGCGCGTTGTCGAGCACGCTCGACAGCGCCCCCGAGGCCCAGAAGAACTGCTGGGGCCGGGTGATCCCGAGGCTCGCGCGGCGGTCGGACAGCACCACCAGCGCCGGCACCATGGTGACGAAGATCCCGACGAACACCGCCGCGACCTCGAGGATCGGCGCCCAGCTGAACCGGTTGGCCTCGTGGATCCGGCGCGGCGTGGTCGCGATCGAGAGCGCCGCGAACCCGACCAGCGCGGCGATCTGCAGGTACCGCGCGGCCGGCCACCGGGGGGACAGGGCGCCGAGCACGAGCACGGTCGCGACCACGCCGGCCAGCCACACCAGGTTCCAGCCGCCCTCGAGCCCGAGCGGCTCGCGGCCGCCGCGCCGCGGTCCGTGAAGCTCGCCGCCGCCGCGCCGCAGCCCGGGGAGCTCGCGGCGGTACAGCCAGCGGTCGGTGATCGCGAACACCGCGAGCAGCGCGGCGCTGACCATCGCCCACGGCAGCACGAGGCCGAGCGTCCAGCCGAACGGGACGCCGCGCAAGAAGCCGAGGAACAGCGGCGGATCGCCGAGCGGCGTGAGCAGCCCGCCGCCGTTGGCCACCAGGAAGATGAAGAACACGACGACGTGCCGGCGGTGGCGGCGCTGCGCGTTGGCGCGCAGCAGCGGCCGGATCAACAGCGCCGAGGCGCCGGTCGTGCCGATCGCGCTGGCCAGCACCGCCCCGATCGCGAGCACGCAGGTGTTGACCACCGGCGTCCCGGCGAGCTCGCCGCGCAGGTAGATCCCCGCGGTGATCACGAACAGCGCGCCGAGCAGCGCGATGAATGCCGCGTACTCGCGCGCCGTGTCGGCCAGCAGCTCGGCGCCGCCGGGCGCGGCGGCGACCAGGTAGATCGCGACCGGCAGCGCGGCCGCGAGCGCGACGGCGAGCTTGTTGCGGTTGTGGTCCCAGAACCGCGCCACGACCAGCGGCATCGCCGCGATCACCAGCAGGTAGAGCACGAACGGGACGGCGGCGAGCGCGGACACGGCGAGCGCGCTAGGCCGACGCCGCGATCGTTGCGGACGGGAGCTGGGGGACCTCCTGCCGGGCCGCGGCGATCTCGGCGGGCGGGATGTCGGACGCCGAGATCGCCGGGACGAACTCGGGGTAGCCCGGGACGCCCATCTCGGGGATGTCGAGCCCGGCGAGCTCGACCTCGGCCGGCACGCGGTTGGAGCCGCACAGCTTGCCGACGACCCAGAACGCGACGCCGCCGACCACGACGTTCCACACCACCCCGGTGACGCCCTCGAACGCCTGCGCGATGATCTGGGTGTGGTCACCGTAGAACAGGCCGGTGACGCCCTTGAGCGCCGCGCCGGTGGTCCCGAGGTACTCGGTCGCGCCCACCCCGTTCCAGCCCTGGCCGTAGCTGCCGTCGGCGAACAGCCCGACCGCGAGCACGCCCCACAGGCCGTTGACGCCGTGCACGCTGATCGCGCCGACCGGGTCATCGATCTTGATCCGGTCGAAGAAGAACACGGCGACGATGACCAGCACGCCGGCGATCGCGCCGATCACGAACGCGCCGACCGGGGTGACGAACGCGCACGGCGCGGTGATCGCGACCAGCCCGGCGAGCATGCTGTTGCACATCATCGTCGGATCGGGCTTGCCGACCTTGCGCCACATGTAGAGCACGCCGGACAGCGTCGCCGACATGCCGGCGATCATCGTGTTGGCCGCGATGATGCCGATCCGGCCGTCGCTGCCGGCCAGCGAGCTGCCGGCGTTGAACCCGAACCAGCCGAACGCCAGGATGAACGTGCCGAGCTGCACCATCGGGATGTGGTGGGCGAGGATCGGCTTGACCTGCCCGTTGGCCCCGTACTTGCCGATCCGCGGCCCGATCAGGTACGCGGTGATCAGCGCGAGCGCGCCGCCCTGGAGGTGGACGACGCCGGAGCCGGCGTAGTCGACCGCGCCGTGACCGAGGCCGAGCCGGTAACCGATCTGGGCGAGCCAGCCGCCGCCCCACACCCAGCCGCCGAAGATCGGGTAGATGATCGCGCCGATCAGGATGCTGTAGAGGAAGAAGCTCTTGAACTTCCAGCGCTCGGCGCACGCACCGGTCACGATCGTCGCGGTGGTGTCCATGAATACCATCATGAACAGGAACAGCACGATCACGCTGGAGTCGTAGGCACCGCCGGTGAGGAAGAACCCGGTCGTGCCGAACAGGCCCCAGCCGTGGTCGCCGTTGACCGCCGCGCCGATCGTGAACATGTGGTTCAGCGTCGGCGTGCCGCCCAGCGCCGCCGGACCGCCGATCGCCGTGCCGTTCAGCCCGCCGCACATGAACGCGAATCCGCACACGAAGAATCCGAACATGCCGAGCGCATAGACCATGAAATTCATCGAGATCGTGTGCGCCGCGTTCTTGGCGCGCACCAGGCCGGTCTCGACCAGCGCGAACCCTGCCTGCATGAACATGACGAGGAAGCCGGCGATCAGCGTCCACACGAAGTTGATCGAGTAGATGCCGTGGGACGCCGACTGGGCGACCGCGTCGACCGCGACCGCGAGATCCTTGGTCGTGGCCTTGGCGGGGTCGGGCTTGGTGTAGCCGGGCACCGAGAACGCGGTCGGCGTCGACTGGTAGGCGCCGGTCGGGTCGGGCGCCGGCGCGTCGTCGGCGCGCGCCGCGGCGGCGGAGACGACGAGCAGGCAGACCGCCAGTGCGAGCAGCGCGAGCGGCCGGCGCGCGGGTACGCCCCACATCGCGCCGAGCACGGCGCCGACCTGCATGACCGCGAAGAACACGGCGGCCGCCGGCAAGCGATACCCGGTTGCAACGAACACCGCGCATGACACGACGGCGATCAGCACCTGAAAACGAACGAATGTATTTCGGTACAGTGCCCACATGCGGAGCACTCTACAGGGTCCAATGTTAGCTACTTGTTTCGTGTCTGCGAATTCGCGGTAAATGCAATCAGGATTGCAGCAAGAACCGGTATTGAGTGTTGCGCCCGACGGGAGCGAGCCGGTGCGCGGCTGCATTTTGCGCAAAAGAAACCAGCCGGAAATTTGGGCCCGAGCTGGAACCTGGGCGTTTCCGGGGCCGCGGCGCGGCCGGTGCGCCGGCGCTCAAGGAGTGTCGATGGAAGGCGCTGATTCTATCCTTTGCCTTCCTGCTTGCTTCGACACCTTCTCAGTGGATCCGCGCGACGACCGGCCGGCGGGCGAGCAGGCCGGCCTCGATCGCCGCGAGGCCGGCGGCCCGGGCGCGCCAGGCCGCGGGGGCCGCGTCGCGCGCGAGCGCGAGGAACGTGTCGCGATGGCGGTGCTCGGCGGCGGCCAGGCCGGCGTACAGCTCGCGCGCCCGGGGGTCGTCGAGCGCGCCGGCGAGCAGGCCGAGCCGCTCGGCCGACCGGCCCTCGATGATCGCGAACACCAGCAGGCGGTCGAGCAGGCGGTCGGGCTCGCGGACCCGGATCTCGGCGCGCAGCGCCGCCGCGTAGTCGTCGCCGTGGTCGTAGCTCGCCGGCTGGCCGCGCCGCGCCATCAGGTGGGCGACCTGGATCACGTGGCGGGTCTCGTCGTGGGCGAGCCGCGCCATTGCGTCGACCAGGTCGGCGCGCTCGGGGTAGCTGCGGATCAGCGACAGCGCCGACTGGGCGGCCTTGCGCTCGCAGTGCAGGTGATCGGCGTGCACGGCCTCGAGATCCGCGAGCGCGACCGCGAGCCAGTGCGGGTCGCTCGCGACGAGCGGCAACGCATCTCCGAGCTGCGGGATCGCTTCGAGCATTTTCTCGAAAAAGTTTACGCCAATCCAGAATTCCTCGCCCGGCTGGACGCCGATCCGGCGCTGGTGGAATCCGCGGTCGATGTTTTCGAGCACAGCCAGTACTTCGCCGATCA
>JBGQCL010000416.1:0-10816 GCA_041495365.1 Kofleriaceae bacterium
CCAGTCCCAGCGCAATGCGGCGCACCGTCACGCCGCGAACGACGCTGTGATCCAGCCAGCGCGACGCCCGCAGCGCCATCGTCGCGGGACTCTACACCATCGGCATGCGAACGCGCTGACGACCCTGGTCACGCCGGACTGGTGACAGCGCGGGCCGGCCGCCAGCCGAGTGACCCGCGGGCCAGCCGGCGGCCACGTGCGATCCGCGGGCCGAGGTATGCCGCAACCTCGACCATCAGGTTCATCGTCGGATCGAGACGCTTCGCCAGGCCTTCGATCGTGACCATGCCGAGCAGGACGAGGGTCAGCTCCGGCTCGGGGCGGATCCGGTGCTTGCGGGCGAGCGCAAACAGGTGGCCGACGACCGCCCTGACCTCGATCTCGGCCAGCGAGCGCCGGCGCAGCGCCGCGATCAGCGCGGCCGCGTCGGCGGCCACCGCGTCCCAGTCGGTGGTCGCGAGGCAGCGGTAGTGCGCGCGGAGGTGCGCGACCAGGTCGCGTGCATCGCCGAGCGCCGTGCAGCGCGCGAAATCGATCAGCTGATCGATCACGCCGGGCGGCAGGTGCTTGACCAGCCCGACGTCGACCAGCACGACGACGCCATCGTCGCGCACGAGCACGTTGCCGGAGTGAAGGTCGGCGTGGATGTGTCCGTGGTCGAAGCACATCGCGAAGAACGCCTCGCGCAGCGCGCGCGACACCCCGGGGAGGGACTCGGCGCGCAGCCGGTCCAGCGTCACCCCGTGCACGAACTCCATCACCAGCACGTCGCGCGTCGAGTGCAGGGTGTGGACGAGCGGGAACGCGACCGTGCGAGAGCCGGCGAAGTCGCGGCGGAACCGCCGGTAGTTGCGCGCCTCGTAGCGCAGCTCGGTCTGCGCGACGATGCCGGTGATCAGGCTCCGGACGTGACCGATCACGTCGGCGGCCCGGGCGCGCGGCCACAGCGCGTGCACGACGTGGGCGAGCCACAGCAGCAGGCGCGCGTCGCGGCGCACCCGCTCGCGGATCCCGGGCCGCAGCACCTTGACCGCGACCTCCTCGCCGCTGCGCAGCACCGCGCGATGAACCTGCGCGATCCCGCCGGCCGCGACCGGCACCGGATCGAACTCGCGGAACCGGGCCTCGATCGGCGCGCCCAGCGCGCGCGCGAGGATCCTGCGAACACGGCGATAGGGAAACGGCGGCACGTGATCCTGGAGCGAGCGCAGCTCGGCGATCACGCCCGGCGCGAACAGGTCCGGGCGCGAGCTCGCGACCTGGCCGATCTTGACGAACGTCGCGCCGAGCCGTGCGAACGACCAGCGAACCAACCGCCCGCGCCGGCACTCGCGGAGCCGGCCACGCGCATTCGGGTCGCGGATCGCCAGGCCGCGCAGCGCGCCGCCCGTATAGATGACCACGCACAGCGCCGCAACCGACGTGATGATCAGCGCGCGGGCAATGCTCGCGATCGTCTCGCCGACCTGCGCAACAACCTTCACATGATCTGATGTTACGCCGCTCGTCGTCGACCGAAGCTGGCAAGTTGTCGCAGGCGGCCAGCCCGCATCACGCGCGCCGGTGCGCGGCGATCGAAATTGCGTGTGCGCATCGATCACCGCAATTCCGTATATGCGCAATCCTTGCGAGGATCCGGATCCCGGGACGCGCGGACTGCACGATGATCGCGAGTCGGCCTGCAAATCGCTGGTCCGCGTGATGCACAGGCGCGTTGTCAAGGGCAGGCGAACGGGGACGTTTGGTCCCGGAGGTCCAGATCCGTGCTTGCTGGGAAGACGATAGGCGCGCTCGCAGTGATCGGGATTGCCGGCGTGACCGGCGCGGTCGGCGTGCTCGTGTCGGGAGCCGCCGCGACGCGGCGTGTCGCGCACGGTCAGGTCGGATCCGGCGAGCTGCCCGCGACGCGGCGCCCGCAGCTGACGGCGACGCGCGACGTGCGGACGACGGCGCTGCATCGCGCGCACCTCCAGGCCGCCGAACCGGTCGACTGCGCGAGCTGCCACGACCTGGCGGCCCGCGAGTTCCGCGCCCCGCCGGTCGCGACCTGCCTGAGCTGCCACCCCGGCGATCGACCCGCGGTGCACCGCGGCGCGCCCGAGGCGCTCTGCTTCACCTGCCATGACTTCCTGGCGCCGGACGATGCCCCGGCGCGAGCGCGGCGCTGCGAGCGCTGCCACGACCGCGCCCAGGGTGCGTACCCGGCGATCGCGGTCCATCGCGCGCAGGGCTGTGCGACCTGCCACCCCGTCCACCCGCGAGCCAGCGCCGTGCCCGCGGACTGCGTCGGCTGTCACGCCGCGCGGGCCACTGCCCACCCGGCGAGCGGCCCGGGGCGGGCGCTGTGCCGGACCTGTCACCTGCCGCATCGCCCGGCATCCGACGCGCTGGTGCGCTGCCAGAGCTGCCACGTGGCCGGCGCGGGCGGCCTGCCGGCCGCGCCGCGGGTTCCGTCGACGGCGCTGTCCGGCGGCCACGATCGATGCCGGCAGTGCCACGCCGGCCACGGCTTCACGCGCGCGTCGGTCAAGCCGTGCCGCGACTGCCACACCGGCAAGCACGTGCTCGCATCCGACCGGGTGGCGGCGCACGCGGCGTGCACGAGCTGCCACGATCCGCACGCGGCGCGGTCGACCCCGGCCGCGCGCTGCGCGACCTGCCACGCGGCGATCGCGGCGAGCTCGAAGCACCCGCGCGATCCGGGCGGCCGCGACTGCGTCGGCTGCCACCCGCCGCACCAGGAGCTCGGCCCGTCGCGCGCTGCGCTCGGCTGCACCGATCGCTGCCACTCCGACCGGCGCGGCACCGGCCACGCCAGCGCCGGGTGCAGCGACTGCCACCGCCGGCATCGCTTCCTCCCCGAAAAGGCCGCACCGGCCCTGTGCCTGGACTGTCACGCCCGGCCGACCGGCAACGCGCCGGCGATCGCGACCTCCGAGGGCCACGCCCGCTGCACGAACTGCCACCTGACCGCGGCGCACCGGCCGGCGGCGGCGCGCCCGGCGTGCGGCACCTGTCACGAGGCGGAGTCCCGCGCGGCCCCCACCGGCCACGCGAACTGCCGGACCTGCCACGAGGTCCACACCGGCCGGCGCCGCCCCGAGGCCGCGCGGTGCGAGAGCTGCCACGCCGACCGCGCGCGCACGCCGCACGCCCGCATGCCGGGCGGCTGCCAGGGCTGTCATCGCCCGCACGGCCCCAACGGCCCCGCAACGCCGCCGCCGTGCGCCCGGTGCCACCCGACGCCCACCCTCACCGGGCTCCACCTGGCGACCAGCCACCGGACCTGCTCGGCATGCCACTCCGCGCACGCGCCGGCCGTCGCCGGCCGCGAGCCGTGCCTGCGCTGCCACGCGGATCGCCGCGACCACGTGCCGGCGGCGCGGCTGTGCCAGGCCTGCCACCCGTTTGGCGCGGAGCCCAGGGTGGTCCCGGCCGCAACTCCCGGGGCCGATCCATGATGGCGCGCGTCGCCTCGCTGCTCCCGGCGATCGCGCTCGCGGTGGCGTGTGGTCGGCCCGAGCGCATCCCCGATCAGCCGATCGCGTTCAACCACGCGCTCCACCTGACGCTCGATCTCGACGGCCGCAAGCTGCGCTGCGTCGACTGCCACGCCGGGGCCGAGCGCGGCGAGCACGCCGGGATGCCGTCGCTCCGCGATTGCCTGCGCTGCCACGTCCGCCCGCAGCTCGGCGAGCGCGGCGTGCCCAACCCGCGCGAGGCGCAGGTCCGCCGGCTCGCCGCCGCCGGGCCGGTGCGCTGGGTGCAGATCACGCGCAACCCCGGCCACGTCTACGCGCCGCATCGCGCGCACGTCGGGATCGCCCGGCTGCCGTGCGACGCGTGTCACGGCGACGTCCGCGCATGGACCGAGCCACCCACCGAGCCGGTCCAGCGCCTGCTCCACATGACCGAGTGCATCGCCTGCCACCGCACGCACGGCGCGTCGACCTGGTGCGGCGCGTGCCACCGCTAGGAGGCCCCATGACCGACCCCGACCACCGCGATGACCCGAACGCCCCGACCCGGCGGCGTGCGCTGGCCGGGCTCGGGGCCGCGACAGCCGCGCTGGTTCCGGCGTGCCGGCGCCGGTGGTCACCTCCGGAGGCGGATCCGACGTCGCGCTCGCAGATCAAGCCGTACGTCCCCGGCGCCGAGGACCACGCGACCTACGAGGAGCGCTGGTTCGCGACGTCGTGCGCACAGTGCCCGGCGGCGTGCGGGATCCGCGTGCGGGTCGTCGAGGGCCGCGCGGTGCGGATCGAGGGCAACCCCGACAACCCGCTCAACCGCGGCGGGATCGGCGTGCGCGGGCTGTCCGGGCTCCAGGCGCTCTACGACCCCGACCGCATCCCCGGGCCGCTGCAGCGCCGCGCCCGTGCGCTCGTGCCGGTGTCGTGGGACGAGGCGATCGGCGGGCTCGCCGCCGCGTTGCGCGAGCAGCGGTCGCGCGCCCCCGAGCGACTGCTCGTGATGTCGGGCCAGGAACGCGGCTTCGTGCACGAGCTGCTCGCGCGGCTGTGCCAGGCGTTCGGCACGCCGAACTTCGTCGACGGATCGCCCGGACACGGCGCGCCGCTCGCGCGCGCGATGGAGCTGTCGCTCGGCGTGCGCGACGCTCCGGCGTTCAGCTGGGCCAGCGCCAACGCGATCCTGAGCCTGGAGGCGGGCCTGCTGGAGGACGCGTGCCGGTCGATCTACTTCGCGCGCGTCGCGGCCGAGCTCCGGCGCGACCGCGTCCGCCGCGCCCGGCTGATCCACGCCGGGCCGACCTTCGACCTGGCCGCGTTCAACGCGGATCGCTGGCTGCGCATCCAGCCCGGCACCTCCGGCGCGCTCGCGCTCGGCGTGTGCCACGCGCTGATGCGCGACGGGACCTACGACACCGAGGCGGTCGACCGCGCCGGCGGGCTCGTCGGGTTCCGCGCGCTGATCGCGGGCTTCCCTCCCGAGCGCGCCGCCGCGATCACCGGCGTCGCGCCGAGCGCGATCACCGAGCTCGCGCATACCCTGTGGGAGCGTCGACCGGTGCTCACCGTGGTCGACGAGCGCAGCCTCGCGTTCAGCAACGGGGGCGACACCGCGCGGGCCGCGCTCGCGCTCGCCGCGCTGCTCGGCGCGGTCGAGGACCCCGCCGGTGGGCTGCGGATCCCGCCGGCGCCGCCCTACGCGGCGTGGCCGGCGGTCCGCCCCGATGACGTCGCCCGCCGCGGCCTCGCGACCGCCCGGCTCGACGGCGCCGGCGTTGCGCCCTACGCCGGCGCGCGCGCCGTGCTCGACACCCTGCCCGGCGCGATCCAGGCATCGCCACCGGCGATCGCGCTGCTGTACCACGCGAACCCGGTGTACGCCCGCGCGCAGCCGGCCCGGTGGCGCGCGGCGCTCGCGCAGGTCCCGCTGGTCGTCAGCTTCTCGCCGGTGCTCGACGAGACGGTCGCCAGCGTCGCCCACCTCGTGCTGCCCGATCCGACCTACCTGGAGCGGTTCGAGGACGCGCTCCCGGCGCCCGGCCTGCCACGCGCGGTCGCGGGCGTCCGCCGCGCCGTGGTGGCGCCGCTCCACGACACCCGGCCGACCGGCGACGTCGTGCTCGAGCTCGCGCGCCGGATCGGCGGCCCGGTGGCGGATGCGTTTCCGTGGCCGGCCGCCCGCGATGCGTTCGAGGACCGGCTGCTCGGGCTCCACGCCGCCGCGCGCGGGACGATCGTCGAGGCGAGCCCGCGAGGTTTCCTCGATCGGCTGACCGAGGCGGGGTTCTGGGCCGAGGCCGAGGACGCGCCGGCGCGCATCGTGCAGGTCGAGCTCCCGGCGCGCTGGTCGCCGCCGGAGTGGGACGGCGACCCTGCGCAGTTCCCGCTCGCCCTGCTCGTGTATCGCCCGCTCGGTCACGCCGAGGGCAGCGGCGCCAACCAGCCGTGGCTGCGCGCCCTGCGCAGCCGACCCGGGCTCGCGGACTGGACGCTCGCGGCGTCGATCTCGCCGCACGACGCGCCGCCGGGGCTGGCGACCGGCGACCTGGTCCGGGTGACCAGCCCGTCGGGTTCGCTGGTGCTGCCGGCGCACGTCGACCCCCGCCTCGCGCCGGGCTGCGTTGCGATCCCGACCGGGGGCGGCCACCAGGCGTTCGGCCGCTGGGCGCGCGGCTTCGGCGGCAACGCGATGGAGCTGCTGCCGGCCCGCGCCGCGCCTGACACCGGCGCATCGCTGCTGTGCGCCACCCGCGTCCGGCTCACCCGGGAGGAGGCGTAGATGCCATCCGACCGCCGCAGCTTCCTGCGTGGCGCCGCCGCATTGCCGGTGGCCGCTGCGCTGCCGCGCGAGGCCGAGGCCCGCCCGCCGCGCCGCCGCCACTGGGGCATGGCGATCGATCTCGACCGCTGCGCCGCCTGCAATGCGTGCGGCATCGCGTGCCGCCAGGAGAACAACGTGCCGTCGTACGGCGCCGACCCGCGGTATCACGGTGCGCGGCCGGAGTGGATGAGCATGCTGTGGCAGGAGCCGGAGCGTCCGGACGCGCTGCCCGAGCTGCTGCCGCTGCCGTGCATGCACTGCGCCGATCCGCCGTGCGTCAAGGTCTGCCCGGTCGGCGCGACCTACAAGGATCCCGACGGCATCACGATGCAGGTCTGGGACCGTTGCATCGGCTGCCGCTACTGCATGGTGGCGTGCCCGTACTCGCGGCGGTCGTTCAACTGGAGCGAGCCGGCGTGGACCGCGAGCGAGCAGCAGATGCTCAACCCCGATGTCGCGACCCGCCCGCACGGCGTGGTCGAGAAGTGCACGTTCTGCCACCACCGGATCCGCGCCGCGTCCGAGCAGGCCCGGCTCGAAGGCCGCGAGCTCGGCGACGCCGAGGTCCGGCGCCTGCCGGCGTGCGCCGCGGCCTGCCCGGCCCACGCGATCACGTTCGGTGACCTCGACGACCCCGGCAGCCAGCTGTCCGAGCTCGCCGCGAGCCCGCGCGCGTTCCGCTTGCTGGAACACCTCGGCACCGAGCCGTCGGTCTACTACCTCAAGAAGGAGCGAGGCTGACCATGCTGCAACGGATCTACGCCACGCCTCGCGCCCGGCCGCGGCCCCGCGTGCTGCCCCGGCCGCGGCTCGGCTGGTACGTGCTGGTCGCGCTCGGCCTGGGCCTGCTCGCGATCGGCCTGGTCGCGTACGCGATCCAGCTCGGGCGCGGCGACATCGTGACCGGCATGCGCGACCCGGGCCGCGGCGGCGCCGCGTGGGGGCTCTACATCTCGCTCTACGTCTACCTGGTCGGCATCAGCTTCGCCGGCATCACCGTCGCGAGCATCGCGCGGCTGTTCAAGCTCCACGTCCTGGAGCCGGTCACCCGGCTCGCCGAGCTGCTCACGATCGCGTCGCTGATCGCCGGCGCGATCGCGGTCCTGGCCGACCTCGGCCGCCCCGGCCACGGCCTGGTGTCGCTGCCGGACCTCGCGCGGCCGTCGTCGCCGTTCTTCGGCACGTTCACGCTCGTGGTCTCCGGCTACCTGTTCTCCAGCGTGGTCGCGTTCTTCGTGACCGGTCGCCGCGACGCTTGGCGCATGGTCCACGACGGGCCCCGCGCGCTGCGCTGGTTCTACTGGCTGTGGGCGAGCGGTCACCGGGACACGCCCGAGGCGCACGCCCGCCACGGCCGCACCACGTTCTGGCTCGCGCTGACGATCCTGCCGCTGCTCGTCGTCGCACACTCGACGCTGGGCTTCATCTTCGGCATCCAGGCCGGCCGCCCCGGCTGGTACAGCGCGCTGATGGCGCCGTCGTTCATCGTGCTCGCCGGCGCTTCGGGCATGGGGATGTTGATCCTCACCGCCGTGGTGCTGCGCCGCATGCTCGGCCTGCGCATCCCCGACGAGTCGATCCACTGGCTCGGCGGCCTCCTGTGGGTCCTGTGCCTGGTCTACCTCTACTTCACGATCGTCGAGGAGCTGACCGCGACCTACGCCGGCCCGGCGCTCGATCGCCATGTCGCCCACGCGATCGTGGCCGGCCGGTTCTCGCGATCGTTCGCCGTCGCGATCGGCTGCCTGGCCCTGGGCTTCCTGATCCCGTTCCTCCAGTACCTCCGCGCGAGGCCATCGGCCCCCGGGCTCGCGATCGCCGGGGCGCTGGTCAACGTCGGGGCGCTGGTCAAGCGCCTGCTGATCGTGGTGCCGTCGCAGACCCACGGCTCGTACCTCGCGCTGGAGGAGGGCACGTACTCGCCGTCGTGGAACGAGTGGGCGATCCTCGCCGGGATCTCCAGCCTGGTGTTGCTCATCATCCTCTTGTTCGCGCGGATCTTCCCGCTGGTCCACGGCGAGGAGCTGGCGCTGGAGCGCGACACCCCGCTGCCGCGTGACCCGGTCCGCAAGCTGTTCTGCCTGGCCTGGGCCGCCGGCGCGCTCGCGCTGGTGGCCGTGGGCCTCACCGACTCGTTCCGGTTATGGAGCGGAAGCGAGCTCGATCCCCGGCTGCCGCTGGCGCCGGTGATCTTCGCGTCCGGGGTGATGATGCTGTTCGCGACCGCGATCGTCTACGAGCTCCTGCCGTCGCGCCGGGTGCGCACGCGCTCGCCGCGCATCGTCGACCGCGCGCGCACCCGCGCCGCCCCACCCCGCACCGCGCTCGCGACGGCGCTCCGCGCCACCGAGCGCCGCCCGATCGTCTCCGACCTGCCTGCATCACCCGGGAGTCAGCCATGAGCGAAGCCACGCACGATGTCCCTGTTCCAGCGATCCACAAGCTCGGCCTGAGCGTGGTCTCGCTCGTCGTCCTCGGCCTGGTCAGCGGCGGGGTCGCCGCCGGCGCGCTGGCGGCCGGGCTGGAGCCGCCGCTGTCGATGGTCGCGGCCGGCGGCGGTCTGGTGCTCGGGATCTACCTGGCACTGGCGCCCCGGGTCGCGATCCAGTGGGAGCGCGCCGTGGTGCTCCGGCTCGGCAAGTTCGTCGGCCTGCGCGGTCCCGGGCTGTTCTGGATCGTCCCGCTGGTCGACCGGGTCGCGGTGTGGGTCGACGTTCGTGTCCGCACCACCGGGTTCGCCGCCGAGCGCACGCTGACCCGCGACACCGTGCCGGTCAACGTCGACGCGGTGCTGTTCTGGCAGGTCGCCGACGCGGAGCGCGTGGCGCTCGGGCTGGAAAACTACGAGGAGGCGGTCGCGTGGGCCGCGCAGACCGCGCTGCGCGAGATCATCGGCAAGACCGACCTCGCCGACATGCTCGCCGGGCGCGACGTGCTCGACGCGTCGATGCAGAAGCTGATCGACGAGCGCGCGCGGGCGTGGGGCATCACGGTGACGTCGGTCGAGATCCGCGACGTGGTGATCCCGCAGGCGCTCGAGGACGCGATGTCGCGGCGCGCCCAGGCCGAGCGAGAGAAGCAGGCCCGCGTGATCCTCGGCGACGCCGAGGCCGAGATCGCGCACAAGTTCTCGGCCGCTGCGGGGATCTACCGCCAGGACGCGGTCGCGCTGCAGCTGCGGTCGCTCAACCTGCTCTACGAGGGCATGAAGGAGCGCGGCACGCTGATGATCATCCCGAGCACGATGGCCGACTCGATGAGCGCCGGCAGCTACGCCGGGCTCGCCGCGCTCGCCGCGCAGCAACCGACCGCCGCGCTCGCGGCCAAGAAGTAGCTCACTCCTCGTCGGGCGGCGGCGCCAGCGCGGTCGGGTCGGCCGGCGGGCCCGCGAACCGGTACTCCTCGCCGAGCCAGCGCCCGAGATCGGCCATGTGGCAGCGCTCGCTGCAGAACGGGAACAGCTTGCTGGACCGCGCCGGATCCTTGCTCACCGGCCGGCGGCAGGTCGGGCAGATCATGGATTGGCTCCGGGCGTGGTGCCGGCGGCGCCGAGCCCGAGCGCGGCGCTGCGCGCGTCGAAGTACAACCGGCTGATGCCGAGGTCCTGCGCCGCCGAGTCGCGGTCACCGCCGTGGCGGCCGAGCGCCGCGACGATCGCGTCGGTCTCGGCGGTGGCGATCACGTCGCGCAGCGCGCGCGCCACGCTGTGGGCACCGCCGGCGACCCGCGGCGACACCATCGCACCGGTGAGCTCGGTGGCATCGCCGGCGAGCACCAGCATGCGCTCGATCTCGTTCTCGAGCTCGCGGATGTTGCCCGGCCAGGGGTAGGCGACCAGCCGGGCGAGCGCGCCCTGCGACAGCCGCGGCGGCGGGACGGGCTCGGCGCCCTTGGCGGCGCGGCCGTGCTTGGCGACGAAGAACTGGGCGAGCCGCGGGATGTCGGCGACCCGATCGCGCAGCGGTGGCACGGTGATCTTGAGGACGTTGACCCGGTAGAACAGGTCCTCGCGGAACTGCTTGACGGCGACCATCGCCGCGAGGTCCTTGTGCGACGCCGCGATGATCCGGACGTCGACCCGGACCGGCTTGGTCCCGCCGACCGGCATGAACGTGCTCTCCTGCAGCACGCGCAGCAGCTTGACCTGGAGCGCGGCGGACATGTCGCCGATCTCGTCGAGGAAGAACGTGCCGCCGTCCGCGGCCTGGAACAGCCCCGGCTGGTCCTTGACCGCGCCGGTGAACGCGCCGCGGACGTGACCGAACAGCGCGCTCTCGAGCAGGTTGTCGTTGAACGCGGAGCAGTTCTGGACCACGAACGGCTTCTTGGCGCGCGGGCCGTGGTAGTGGATCGCGCGCGCGATCAGCTCCTTGCCGGTGCCGCTCTCGCCCTGGACCAGCACGGTGGCCTCGCTCTTGACCACCTTGCCGAGCAGCTTGACGACGTCGCGCACCGCCGCCGACTCGCCGACGATCTCGCTGAACGGATGGTGGAACGTGGTCGGCGCGACGACCGCGGGCTACAC
>JBGQCL010000417.1:0-10792 GCA_041495365.1 Kofleriaceae bacterium
CGGCGATGGTGACCGGCCGCGCGGCGATGGTGACCGCCCGTGGCGCGACCGCGATGAGACCCGCCGCGACCGTCCCGATCGCGGCGACCGCCGCGATCGATTCGAGCGCGGGGACCGCGATCGCGACCGGTCGCGCGACCGGATCGAGGCCCCCGCGCCGGTCGCGGCCGAGGTCGTTGCGGACGCCGGGGTCGCCGTGACCCCCGCCCCCGCCCCCGCCCCCGCCCCCGCCCCCGCCCCCGTCGAGGCGGCCGAGCCCGCCGCACGGGACGACCGCCCTCGCGACCGCGATCGGTATCGCCGGGATCGGGATCGCGGCGAGCGCCGGTTCGACCGCGACCACCGCGAGCGCCGCGATGCGGGCGAGTCCGCGCGGCCCGAGCCACACGCCGCCGTTGCCGAGCCCGTCGAGGACGCCGTCGCGGTCGGGACCGAGGCGGCGCCTGCGGTCGAGGCGATCGTCGAGGCCATCCCGCCCGTCGAGGCGGCCGAGCCGGTGACGAGCCGGGTCGAGGACCAGCCGCCGCACGACCGCGCCGAGCACCGCGCCGAGCACCCCGCCGAGCACCGCGCCGAGCACCCCGCCGAGCACCCCGCCGAGCACCGCGCCGAGCACCCCGATCGAGGCGATCGCAGGGGCCGGCGCGACAAGCGGTCCGAGCCAACCGCCGACACCCGCGAGTTCTGGGAGACCTGGGCCGACGAGAAGTCCGCCCGGGTCGGCGAGCCGCAGCCCACCGAACCCGCCGCCGGCAGCAAGCCGGAGCCTCACCGGGCTGCCGCGGCCGAGCCCGCCGCCGAGGCGGCCGTCGAACCGGCCGAGCCCGGCGCCGGGGCTGCCGAAGCGGGGGACCGCGAGGCCGCCCCGGACACCGCGGATCGCCGTGGCCGGGACCGCGGTCGCGGTCGGGCCGAGACCAAGGGTCGTGACCGGGACCGGCCCGGCAAGCCGGAGCGTCACGACCGGCCCGACAAGGACCGCCCCGACAAGGACCGCCCCGGCAAGTCCGAGCGCGGCGAGCCCCACGAGAAGGCCGACCGCTCCGCGCGTACCAAGCGCGACAGCGCGGTCACTCCGGCCCCGGCGGCCGACGGCGCCCAGGCCCGGCTGTTCGTGAGCCTGGGCAAGAAGCACGGGGTGTCCGCCGACGACCTCCGCGAGCTGCTCGCCGGCCCGCTCGGCGGCGACAAGACCCGGATCGGCTCGGTCAGCCTGCGCGACTCGCACGCCCACGTCCGGGTCCCCGAGGAGTGCGTCGACGCGATCATCGCCGGCGTCCACGGCACCGAGCACAACGACCAGGACATCACGGTCGAGCGCGCCCGCGCCTGACCGCGAGCCGGCCGGTATCCCGGCGCTTCCACCGCACCGCCGGTTGCCCCGGCGGCGCAGGCGGCTGGCGCAGCTCCGAGGATCTCGGTGCCTCGCCGCCGATCGCTGACCACGGGTTGTCAGGTTTGACGGCGCGCCGGCGCGCGACGCGTAGCCAGCAGCTCGGCCGGCTTGACACCTGAACATGCGGTCCGTAGGGTGTGCTGCCTATGTCCCGCAGCTTGCTCGGGCCCGGACGCAACGACCCCAAGCGAGAGCCAGACAGCATCGTTGTCGAGGGTGCCCGCGAGCACAACCTGGTCGTCGATCGGCTTGAGCTCCCCAAGCACCGGCTGGTCGTGATCACCGGGCCGTCGGGCTCGGGCAAGTCGTCGCTCGCGTTCGACACGCTGTACGCCGAGGGCCAGCGCCGCTACGTCGAGTCGCTGTCGGCCTACGCGCGCCAGTTCCTCGGCCAGATGGAGAAGCCGAAGTACGAGCGGATCCGCGGGCTGTCACCGACCATCGCGATCCAGCAGAAGAGCGCGTCGTCGAACCCGCGCTCGACGGTCGGCACGATCACCGAGATCTACGATTACCTGCGCGTGCTGTACGCGCGCGCCGGCGAGCAGCGCTGCCACCAGTGCGGCGGCCCGGTCGGCGCGCGCACCTCGGGCGAGATCGTCGACGAGCTCGCCGCGCTGCCCGACAAGACCTCCGTCACGCTGCTCGCCCCCAAGTCCGAGAACCGCAAGGGCGAGTTCCGCGAGCTGTTCGCCGAGCTGCGCAAGGCCGGCTTCGTCCGGGTCCGGATCGACGGCATGATCGTCCGGCTCGAGGACGTCGACGCGCTCGAGAAGCAGAAGAAGCACTCGATCGAGCTGGTGATCGACCGGCTCACGATCAACCCCAAGGACCGGGGCCGGCTGACCGACTCGGTCGAGACCGCGCTGCGCGAGGGCAAGGGCAAGCTGATGGTCGAGGTCGGCGACGAGAAAGTCCCGCGGACGTACTCCGAGGCCAACGCCTGCCCCAAGTGCGGCGTCGGCTTCCCGGAGCTGTCGCCGCAGAGCTTCTCGTTCAACTCGCCGCTCGGGATGTGCGTCGAGTGCAACGGCCTGGGCGATCGGCTCGCGGCCGACCCCGATCTCGTGATCCCGGACCCCGGCCGGTCGCTGCGCGACGGCGCGGTCGCGGTGTGGGGCGAGGCGATCGCCAAGGACTCGGGCTGGACCACCAACATCGTCAAGGCGCTGGCCAAGGCGTTCAAGATCGACCTCGACCGGCCGTGGAACAAGCTGTCCGACAAGCAGCGCGACGTGCTGCTGTACGGCACCGGCGACAAGCGCGTCATGGTCGCGTGGGAGGGCCGGCACTCGGCCGGCGAGTGGGCGATGCGGTTCGAGGGCATCCTGCCCCAGCTCGAGCGCCGCCACCGCGAGTCGTCGAGCGAGCGCACCAAGGCCAACTACGAGCAGTTCTTCCGCGCGATCCCGTGCGCGGTGTGCCAGGGCACGCGGCTGCGGCCCGAGTCGCGTGCGGTGTTCGTCGCCGACAAGCCGATCGTCGAGGTCACCGGGATGACGGTGCGCGAGGCCTACGACTTCATCGCCGGCATGAAGCTCACCGGATCGCGCGCGACGATCGCCGGCGAGGTGCTCAAGGAGATCCGCAACCGGCTGACCTTCCTGCTCGACGTCGGGCTGGACTACCTGACCCTGCACCGCGGGGCCGGCACGCTGTCGGGCGGCGAGGCCCAGCGGATCCGGCTGGCGTCGCAGCTCGGCAGCGAGCTGTCGGGCGTGCTGTACGTGCTCGACGAGCCGTCGATCGGCCTGCACCAGCGCGACAACGAGCGGCTGATCCGCACGTTGCACCGGCTGCGCGACCTCGGCAACACCGTGCTCGTGGTCGAGCACGACGAGGCGACGATCGAGGCGGCGGACTGGGTGGTCGACTTCGGCCCCGGCGCCGGCCGCCACGGCGGGCGCGTCGTCGCTGAGGGCACCCCCGACGACATCAAGGCCAACCCGGAGTCGCGGACCGGGCAGTTCCTCGCCGGCACCGAGCGCATCGACGTCCCGGCGCAGCGCCGCGCGCCGAGCAGCTGGGTCAAGCTGACCGGCGCGCGCGAGCACAACCTGCGCAACATCACGGTCGAGATCCCGCTCGGCGTCATGGTCGCGGTCACCGGCGTGTCGGGCGCCGGCAAGTCCTCGCTGATCAACGCCACGCTCTACCCCGCGCTCAACCGGATGCTGCATCGCTCGACCGAGCGGGTCGGTCCGTACGACGAGCTGACCGGGCTGGGCAAGATCGACAAGTGCATCGTGATCGATCAGCAGCCGATCGGCCGCACGCCGCGCTCCAACCCGGCGACCTACACCAAGGCGTTCGACCTGATCCGCGAGCTCTACGCCCAGGTGCCCCAGGCCCGGACCTACGGCTACCAGGCCGGGCGGTTCTCGTTCAACGTCTCGGCCAAGCAGGGCGGCGGGCGCTGCGAGGCCTGCGAGGGCGCCGGCGTGCGCGAGGTCGAGATGCACTTCCTGCCCAACGTGTTCGTCACCTGCGAGGTCTGCAAGGGCAAGCGGTACAACGACGCCACGCTGCGCGTGACCTACAAGGACAAGAACATCGCCGAGATCCTCGACACGCCGATCGACGAGGCCGCGGTGCTGTTCCAGCATCACAAGCAGCTGTCGCGGATCATGACCACGCTGGTCGACGTCGGCCTCGGCTACCTGTCGCTCGGCCAGCCCGCCACCACGCTGTCGGGTGGCGAGGCCCAGCGGGTCAAGCTCGCCCGCGAGCTCGCCCGGGTCCAGACCGGCCGCACGCTGTACCTGCTCGACGAGCCGACCACCGGCCTGCACTTCGCCGACGTCCGCAAGCTGCTCGAGGTCCTCCAGCGCCTGGTCGAGGGCGGTAACACCGTGCTCGTCATCGAGCACAACCTCGACGTCATCAAGACCGCCGACTGGATCATCGACCTGGGCCCCGAGGGCGGCGCCGCCGGCGGCCAGGTCATCGCCACCGGCACGCCCGAGCAGGTCGCGCGGATCGCGACCAGCTACACCGGCCAGTTCGTCAAGCCGCTGCTCGAGCGGGCGCGGCGCAGCGCCAGCGGCAGCGGCGGTGGCCGCCCGCGCCGCGATCGCCGGGGCGCCGAGGCCGCCGCGCCGTAGCGGCCAGCGAACCGGGCAGCCGCATCACCTTGACCGCGACCATCCGGCCGAGCTGGATGTCGCGCGGTAACCGGTAATCCGCTGATTGCAAAGCGCTTCCGCCGACGCGATCCGGGCGGCGTGCGGTCAGAGCAGCGACCGACGAGCGATCCCCGATCGCACGCTCGACGGGCGCACGCGCACGCGCACGCGAGCGCGATCACTGTGGCGCGCGCGCTCGGTGGAACGAGCGATCGCGCTCAGCGCAAGCGACCTCACGCTCGCATCACCGACCCCGGCCGTGCGCCTTGGAGACGGTCTCGTATCGTGCCTGCGTGGCCGCGACCGCTTCTCTTCCGCAGGTGGTGGAACCGCAGACCATCCTCGATCTGTTGCCGCACGGCGTCGTGGTGGTCGGCCGCGACTGGCGGATCTCGTACGCCAATCCCGAGGCCGATCGAATGCTTGGCGCGACCGGCGCCACGCTGTGGGAGCGCTGCCCGGCCCTGGAGCACGCGGCGTTCGCCTCGGGGTTCCGCTACGCGATGTCCGATCGCACCGAGCTGCTGACCGAGAGCGTGCTGCCGTCGGTCGGCTGGTGCCAGGCGCGCGCCCGACCGACGCCGGACGGCGGTCTGCTGATCAGCCTGCGCCAGGTCCACGCCCACACGATCGAGAACGGTCAGGCCCGTGCCGCCCTGCTGCTCGGCGAGATCGGCGATGCGCTGACCCGCGAGGACTCGCTGCACGCGGCGCTGCGCCGGTGCGCCGACGCCATGGTCCGCAACCTCGGCGCCGCGCTGGCCCGGATCTGGACGGTCGATGCCGCGGCCCGGACCCTGCGCCTCGGCGCGGGCGCGGGGATCGCGACCCCGCTCGACGCCGCGTTCGCGACCCTCGGGTTCGACGATCACCGGATCGGCGCGATCGCCGAGGACGGCGCCCCGTACCTCACCAACGACGTGGCGACCGACGCCCACGTCGGCCGGACCGAGTGGGTCGACCACGAGAAGATCGTCGCGTTCGCCGGTTACCCGCTGCGGATCGAGGACCGCATCGTCGGCGTGATGATGATCTACTCGCGGCGCAAGCTCGACCACGACACGCTCAACGGCCTGTCGGCGATCGCCGACGCGCTGGCGCTCGGGATCGCCCGCAAGCTCGCCGACGAGGCGCGGCGCGCCGCCGAGGCCGCGCTGCGCAAGCACGCCGGCGACCTCGAGGCGCTCCACGCGCTCGGCCAGCAGCTCAGCGCGGTGCTCGAGCGCGACACCCTGGCCCAGAAGGTGATCGACGCGACCACCCGGCTCGCCGACGCGCAGGCCGGCGCGTTCCTCTACTACACCGAGCAGCTCGCCCCGTCCGAGCGCCCCAACGTGGGCTCGATCGACCGCATCCGGCAGCACGCGATCGCCGGTGCGACCGGTGCGCGCAGCCTGCTCGAGCTCGCCGGCCGCACCCTCGCCCAGCCGCAGGTGGTGCGGATCGCCGACCTGCGGCGCGACCCGGCGTGGGTGCCGCGCGACGCGCTCGCGGTGGCGAGCTACCTCGCGGTGCCGGTGATCGGCCGCAGCGGCTGCACGATCGGCGTGCTGGCGTTCGGTCACACCGCGCCGGGGGCGTTCACCGAGGAGACCGAGCGGCTGATCGCCGGCGTCGCGGCGACCGCAGCGATCGCGATGGACAACGCCCGGCTGTTCGAGGAGGCCCGCGAGCTGATCACCGCGCTCGAGATCTCCAACCGCGAGCTCGACCAGTTCGCCTACGTCGCGAGCCACGACCTCAAGGCGCCGCTGCGCGGCATCGCCAACCTCGCGCAGTGGGTCGAGGACGACCTCGGCGACCGGCTCGACGACCAGACCCGCGGCCACCTCCAGCTGCTGCGCGGCCGGGTCGTCCGGCTCGAGAACCTGATCGCCGGCATCCTCGCGTACAGCCGCGCCGGCCGCGACAGCAAGGAGCAGGTCAGCGTCGACGTCGGCGCGCTGGCCGCCGAGGTCTGGGAGCTGCTCGCGCCGTCCGCGACGGCCCACCTCGAGATCGCCGGACCGCTGCCGCAGCTGTTCAGCTCGCGGGTCCAGGTCCAGCAGATCCTGCTCAACCTGATCGGTAACGCGATCAAGTACAACGCCGACCGCGAGCTCACGATCGCGGTCGCCGCCCAGCGCCGCGGCCGGCGCTGGGAGTTCTCGGTCGCCGACGATGGCATCGGCATCGCGCGCGAGTTCGCCGACAAGATCTGGGGCCTGTTCCAGACCCTGGAGCGCCGCGACAAGGTCGAGAGCACCGGCATCGGTCTGTCGGTGGTCCGCAAGATCGTCGAGAGCCACGGCGGCAAGGCCTGGGTCGAGTCCGAGCTCGGCCGCGGCGCCACCTTCCGGTTCACCTGGCCGGCCGCCCCCGAGGAGGCCCCCCATGGCTGATCACGCGCTCAACATCCTGCTGGTCGACGACGACGAGGTCGACGTCATGACCGTCAAGCGCACATTCTCCAGGGCCAACATCACCAACAAGCTGTACGTCGCCACCGATGGCATCGAGGCGCTCAGCCTGCTGCGCAGCGACGGCATCCCGCCGGCGCGCCGGCTGGTCCTGCTCGATCTCAACATGCCGCGGATGAGCGGGATCGAGGTCCTGCGCGAGATCCGCGCCGATCCCGCGCTGCAGGCGATCACCGTGGTCGTGCTCACCACGTCCAACGAGGACCGCGACCGGGTCGAAGCCTACCAGCTCAACGTCGCCGGCTACCTGCTCAAGCCGGTCACGTTCCACGCGTTCGCCGAGGTGATGACCACGCTGAACAAGTACTGGACGCTGATGGAGATGCCATAGGCGCGGACGCCGGTCCAGCGCCTCACACCTACCGGCAGAACCGATCGCGTCGGCGGCGGTTCGTGTGCTCCTGATCGTGGCCAGAACCAGTCCCGCCGTCCCAATCACGGGCAGACCAAGGTTGGCGGCGATCCGGCGAGCCGGTAGGTCGTCGAGGATGATGCGACGCGCCCGCGTCTCGAGGGCGATGGCTTCGCGCTCGCCACGACCAAGCGTCGGGCTCGCTGCGTCGTCGAGCGTCACCGCTGGCGCGATAACGCGAAGCCACGCCGGGGGAGCGCTATCGGCAAAGACTTCGTGCAATACAGCCGGCGGTATGACCACCTCTGCGAGGAGCGCCCGCATCAGGTCGAGCTGGCCGACGCGGTCAAGAGCGATCAGCGGGCTGGAGTTCGAGACAACGAACCCGCGCTCCGCCATCACGGATCTCGGAGGTTGTGTGCGCCTTCGATCTCGCGGGCCAGCTCCACCTCGTCCAGATCGACGTACGGAATGCCAAGGCGACCGGCGTACCGAATGAACTCCCCGCGGTCGCGCCGGAGCAACTCGGCCGCCTTCCCGCTGGAGATCACCCGCCGACGGTACAGCTCAAGAACGGCGAGCTCACGGATCTGTTCAGCCGGCCCAGGATGTGCGCCGGGGAGCACCGCGAGAAGATCGTCGTCGACGGAGATGGTCGCCACGGCACGGATCATAGCAGGTTTCGACGGGGCCGAAGACGAGTATGGCCGTGCCGCCTCCAGCGAGAAACCTCGCCCGCTTGGCTCCCAACGACGCGCTCACCTGGTCGCCTCGCGCTCCTCAGCCTGAGGGGCTGCGCTCCGCGATCTGGTAATGGATTGCGCCTGCGGCGAGCTCGGGTCCGTCCATCTACAGCTCGCCGGCCGCGAACGTCAGGACGGCGTCGATCGTCTCCGCGCCGGTCGCCAGCATGACCAGGCGGTCGACGCCGAGCGCGATGCCGGCCGACGGCGGCAGCCCCTCGGCGAGCGCGGCGAGCAGGCGCTCGTCGATCGGGTAGACCGGCTTGCCGCGGGCGCGGCGGGTCGCCTGGTCATGCTCGAACCGCGCGCGCTGCTCGACCGGATCGGTCAGCTCGCCGAACGCGTTGGCGAGCTCGATGCCGCCGACGTAGGCCTCGAACCGCAGCGCGGTCCGCGGATCGCCGGGCTTGCGGCGGGCCAGCGCGGCGAGCGGTGCCGGCCAGTCCTCGAGGAGGACCGGGCGATCGAGCGCGGCGAGCGCGGGCTCGACCCGGGCGAGGAACGCGGCGAAGAACGCGTCGTCCCACGCCGTGCCGTCGGCCACGGCGATGCCGGCCGCGCGCACCGCGGCGACCAGGGCCGGGGCCGGCTCGTCGCCGGCGACCTCGACGCCGGCCCACCGGCGCATCGCGTCGCGCACGGCGAGCCGCGGCCACGGCGGCGCGACGGAGATCGGGCGGCCGGCGACCCGGGCGACCGGCGACCCGGCGACCGCGGTGACGACCGCGGCGACCAGCTCCTCGGTGTCGCGCGCGATCGCGTCGAGCTCGGCGAACCCGCGGTACCACTCGGCCATGGTGAACTCGGCGGCGTGGTGCGGACCGTGCTCACCGGCGCGGAAGCACTTGCAGACCTGGTAGATGCGTTCGAAGCCGGCGGCGAGCAGCCGCTTCATCTGGTACTCGGGCGAGGTGATCAGGTAGCCGCCGGCGGCGGTGACCGCGTCGAGGTGGAGCTCGAGGCCGGGGCTCGGCACCAGCAGCGGGGTCTCGACCTCCAGGAAGTCGCGTTCGGCGAAGAACCGGCGCAGCGCGGCCATCGCCACGCCGCGGGCGGCCAGCCGGGCGAGCCGGTCGCGCGGCAGCCGGGCGACCTCGGTGGTCGGGCCGGGGTAGTCACCGCCGCGGAACGCTTGCACCACGGCGTCGCCCTCGACCAGATCGCCGGGGCGCCATCCCGCACATGTGCGAACGCGCGCATCGCCGCGCTCGCTGCGCACGATCGCGAGCTCGCCGTCGACCGCGAGCACGCGGCCGCGGCCCGCTGGGGTCACTTGTTGACGCGCTCGACGTACTCGTGCGTGCGCGTGTCGATCTTGATCGTGTCGCCGATCCGGATGAACAGCGGGACGTTGACGGTGGCGCCGGTCTCGACGGTCGCGGGCTTGGTGACGTTGCCGCTGGTGTCGCCGCGCACACCGGGCTCGGAGGCCGTGATTTCGAGGAACACGAACGTCGGCAGGGTGACGTCGACCGGGCGCTCGTTGAAGAACACCACCGTGCACGGCAGGTTGTCCTTCATCAGATCGTGCGACGGCCCGATCAGGTCGGCGCTGATCGTGACCTGCTCGTAGCTGGACTGGTCCATGAAGACCAGGTCTCCGCCCTCCTTGTACAGAAACTGCATGTCCCGGGTCTCGACGTTGGCCGGCTCCAGCTTCTCGCCCGACCGGATGTTGCGTTCGACGACAGCGCCGGTCAGCAGGTTCTTGAACTTGGTGCGGGTGAACGCGGCGCCCTTGCCCGGCTTCACGAACTGGAACTCGATGATGGTGTACGGGTTCCCGTCCATCAGCACCTTGAGACCCTTGCGAATATCGGACGTGTCGTACATGACCCGGCACGTTTACCTTGCGCATAGCGGGCGTGTCAAACCGCGAATTTTGCGCCGATCCGACGACACCGGCGATGCCCGCCGCGAGCGCTTGCCGCGCCGCGCCCCGTGGGCGATAAGCACCGCGATGGACGCCGCCGCGCACTACCGCCACCTGCTCGGGCTGGGGCGGGAGGAGTTCCTGGCTGCGGCCGCGGCCGCCGTCCTGCTGCGCTATCGCGCCCACGCGCCCGATCCCGCCCCGGGGCCGGGCACCCTGACCATGACGATTGATGAAGACCTTGGCGAAGCGGTGGACGAAACCATGCCACATGGCAAATTCAGCGCGGAGCCTGTCGAGATGGAGCTATATCCGATCGCAAAGAAGCCGGGAGCGTCGTTCCGCGATCGCATCACGATCGGCCGGACCGCCAACAACGACGTGGTGATCGCCGATCCGTCGGTGTCCCGGCTGCACGCCTACGTCCGTCAGGCCGATGGCTGGGTCGTCGCCGACGCCGGCTCCAAGAACGGCAGCTGGCTCGACGCCGCGCCGCTGGAGCCGCGCCGGGAGACCCCGCTGCCGCCGGGATCGATACTCCGGCTCGGCGACGTGCTGCTCACGTTCTACCGCTCCGAGGAGCTGTTCGACCTGCTGGGAGACGACCATGGCCGTCGGTGAATGGGATCAACGCCAGCTATGCCCCGACGGCGCCTGCATCGGCGTGATCGGCCCCGAAGGGACGTGCAAGGTGTGCGGCCACGCCGCCCCGAACTGGGGCGACGAGCGCAACCGCGGCCTGATCGATCCGCCCGACGACGACGACGACGAGGATGAGGATGGCCTCGCGGCCGACAGCGAGGACGATGACGACGACGAGGATGACGACGACGACGAGGATGAC
>JBGQCL010000418.1:0-10773 GCA_041495365.1 Kofleriaceae bacterium
CACGAGGATCGACTGGCTGGGCTGCCACCATCGGAGCGGCCTACCTGCGCAGACGATCAGCTGGGTTTGAAGGCGGCCCCCCAGCTCTGCAGCGACCTCCATCAGCCGCTCGATCCGCACCGGCAGCTTTTCGGCGCGAGCGCACACCGTCCCGCCTGCGGCGCATTCAAACGCGGCCACCGGGTCAGCGTGCGTCGCGGTGACGTTCACGCTGAGGTCCGGCTTCCTTGGACGCCTCCCGCACACGATGAACGGCGCGCTGGGCGTGGTGGTCCGGCGGTGAATCTGCCGGGCAACCGCCACGAGGTCATCGGCACCCCCGATCACCAAGGGCTGGTACTCGTTGGCCGCCGCCCGGATCGCCTGGATCGCCGCCTCGACCAGCGACTGGCCGTCGGGGTCCCACCCGAGCACCCGAGCCAGGTACTTGCGGAGCTGGACGAGCGACTCGTTCTCGGCGATCAGGGTCAGGCTGCCGATGCCGATCTCCACGCCCGGCACGATCGGGAACTTGAGGCTGCGCGTGCCGTCCCGGCGCAGACCGTTCTTGCTCTGCAGATCCTCGATCTCCCACCGCGTTCCCTCGCGCACGAGGCGCGCATGCGCGCGGGAGACAAGGCCACCGGTATCGAAGATGCGCAGGGTGGCGGACGGGTCGCTACCGATCACGCACTCGCCGACGTTGGGCCCGGGCAACGCGTAGACCCGCTCGGTCCCCCGCTCGCGCAGATGAGTCGCCGGCTCATGGTCGAGCCAGGCTCGAGCCTTCGAGCCCTCGGGACTGGTGGCGGTGCGACCGCCGACCGTCGTGGTCGGCTGCGCCAAGAGCGGGTCTGCTTGTTCAAGCCGCGCGGCAGGCAACTCCACCTGCGGCGGTGTTTGCGACTCAACCACCATCGCGTGCTACCTCGCGCGGTCATTTTGATCAGCCGCAAGGCGATGTCCCACATCAGAAACATCTAACTTAGTGCAGCAAAGGGCTGCACCTAGGGAGAGGCAGCTCACAATTCTAACTTATCTAGAAGCTAAGCACGGTCTCACCCTGCTGAGGTCGGACCAAACAAGCGCCGGGCGCCCAAGGGCGACACGCTGAACAATCCTCATTATCCAGAGCCACACCAAGGTACTGTTCACGAACTCAGCCCGGGGAAGGCGGATTGGCCTGCGCGGGACAGAGCGGGACCCGTGACTCGCGCACCAAGTCGCCGTCTCCGCCCAGAGCAGAAGTGAGCTCAATGCGAGTGAGTGCTCGAAGGGTTTGGCGATGTACCGTCAGCTTGGAGAGGCTGCGTTTCTTCATCCGAAGACGATAACGCAGATCGGCGGTCTGCGATCGTCACTTCGCGAGTGCTGCCTCGATGGCCGACTCGGATCGCGGGATCCTCCAGCGTGAGATGTCGCCACCGAATCCCCGCGTTACGAGGTCGTCACCTTCGACATGGATCCCCACCGTATGAGACTTGTGCGCTTGGAGCTTCCATAGTGGGTGCCCTGTCATGTCCCAGAATCGCAGCAGACCATCACCGTCTCCAGCAACGAGCATGGAGCCATCGGCGGTGAGGGTGGCATCTGCGAGGAAGCGCGAGCCTCCTCGATAGGTCTGCCGCAACAGGCCCGTGTGTCCATCCCATCGCCGGGCGGTGCCGTCTGTCCCCGCGGTGATAATGTCGTGACCTCCCGACACGAAGCGCGCTGAATACGCGAACCCGACGTGACCCTCAAGCCGAGAGACGAGCCGATACTGCCTGAGATCCCACAGCACTGGCGGGGCCGCCTTGCCGGTGAGGCTTGGAACCGTGATCAAGTGGAGGCCATCCGGAGATGTACGCAAGAGCCTCACACGCGTTGGAACCTCAAGATCTGCAAGCACCGCACCGCTCTCCGAGTCAAAGACGCGGAGCCGTCGGCGCGCGTCGGCCGCCACCACGCGAGCGTCCGGGAGAATTCCGGCAACGTCGATTCCGCCGGGGAACGTCGGCAGCGCCAGCGGCTCGCGGGTGTCACGCGTTACGAGCAGCGAGCCATCGGTCGCGCCACTCACGAGGTCGCGTCCCACAGGCGAGAAGGCGACCGCGTTGACGGCTGCGGCGTGCTTGATCGTGCGCAGCAGGCGGCCTCCAGGAAGCTCGTACAGCTCCACAGTATTGCCGCGCGCGATCGCGGCACGATCGCCCGCCGATGACACCGCCGGAAATGCAGAATCGAAGTCACCGTCTACTGGCGTCACGCTCGGCAGTTCAGCGAGTAGTTCGTCGCGCGCAGTGTCCCAGACCCGGGTGTTGATATCCCAACAGCCGATGGCAACAAACCGGCGGTCCGGCTCGAGGGCCGAGACGAAGCCGCAGTCATCGCTGACCGGCGGTGAGCTCCAGCGATGATACGGCGGAGTTGCGTCCCACACCTGCACTGTCCCATCCCAATTCGCACTGACGACACGACGGGAGGTTGGATCGAAGTGCGCAACCTTGACGACGCCGCCCAGACCCTCGAGCGTCGTGACCGGCATCCCAAAAGCAGCGTCTGCAACAACGACGGTGCCATTGGTGCCCGCAGCAACAACGAGCTTGGAAGTCGGAGCGAATTCGATCGACGTGATCTTGCTACGAAGGACATTGAGCTGGCTCTGCAGCGCGCCCGACGCTGCTTGCCAGACCTGCTCCGCACCGTCGCCTCCGCCGGTTGCGATGAACTGGCCATCCGGGGAGAACGCAACCGCGGTGATCGGTTCACCAATCTCTCGGAAATGCCGTGTCCGTCTGCCGCTCGGGACCTCCCAGATCGATGCGTCGCCCGTAGCGCTTCCCGTTGCGAGCCGCAGACCTGTTGGATCAAAGCTCAGTGCGCGAATGCGGGGACCAGAGATGGTGAGCGCTTTCGACCATGTACCAGTGTCGAATACCCGAACATCATCGCCTCCGCTCGTCGCAAGCCACCTTCCTGTGGGACTGAATGAGATGGACGGAAATCCCGAGGCGTCGTTGCGCAACTCGGCAAGCAATGTGCCATCCGCTGCATCCCAAACGTCCACCACCGTTCCCGTCGTGTCGATCGCGGCAATCAGCTTGCTGTCGGGCGAGATCGCCGCAGCGTAGTAGCGCAACGGCTTGTCATCAGGCTTCAACTCCAGTGCTAACGTGCCTGTAGTTGCATCCCAAACTCGCACGAAACCGTCGCCGCTGGCAGTGATGAGGCGCGCGCCGTCTGCGCTGTACACCGCGCAATAAACAGCATCGCCATGCTGCAATGTGAACATCAGCTGATGGGTCTGCGCGTCCCAGACCTGCGCGGCCTTATCGTCGGTCGTGACAATCTGCTGGCCGTTGGGCGAGAACGCGGCCGACCACATGTGGCCGGTGTTGGCGGCAAAGCGCGCCTGCTCGGCACGCGATGGTTGTAGTGCACGTGCGAGCATGAAGGACGTGGCCGGCGAGTGATCGCCTCGCTGGTACGCCTCGGTAAGATGAAGCTGCGCTTCCGCGTACTCGTCGTGAAGCAGGGCCTGACGGCCTTGCTCGACCGCGGCGATCTGCTCGGCCATGCGGGTCTGCGACACGGCGTGATACTCGATCGCCGTCACCACGCCACCGATGGCCAGCGCGACCAGCAGACGCCGGATCCACCGGCGACGTCTGGCAGCCCGCCGACTCGCCGCGATGAACGACGTCTCCAGATCGCTCAGGCTGGCCTGGCTCGTGTGGCGCGTCCAGCGTTCGAGATCCGCGAGCACCTCGCCGCGCCAGAGCAGATCGTCCGGTCGAGCTCGGTCCTGCCACTGGTGTGCGGCGATCCGGATCTGCTCGTGGATGCGCGTTCGGGCCTCGATCTCCGCGAGCACGTGTCTCGCGATCCAGTCGTGCGCAGTCGAGTCGTCGCGCTCGATGCCGGACGACGCGGCGAGCATGCGCGCGCCGTGGTGACCTTGGCCGTCGTACAGGAACAGCTCCGGCCCCGCCCCGTCCTCCGAATCCATCACCTGTGCCAGCGGCCACAAGTCGACGCAGACCCGGCCCTCGCGGTCGAGCAGCGTCGGGTGCCCATCGACGAGCTCGCCGTTCAAGACGTTCATCGCGGCACGCTGCGAGCTCCGTCGCCCCATCCATCGCTCCGCCGCGTCGCGCTGCGAGACCACCAGCACGTAGTCGAGGACGAACCGAGTCTTGCGAAGCAGTCGGGTCAGCTCCGGGAGCAAGCGCATGAGCTGCAACCTCACCGCGTCCTCGGTGACGGCCTGCCCAGTGGCTGCGTAGAGGGCGAGGATCGGATCCAGCCCGTCGGCACCGTCGGGATCAGGGGTCAGCAGCTCAAGCAGCTCCGGCATGGGGTGAGCGCGGCGCTGGCTCGTCAGCCGGCGTACCAACAAGCGGAGCAACCGGATGCGCTCCGCAGCGCTGAGCTCGCGCCGGTGCAGCGCACGGACCAGCTCAAGCAGGACCGGATCTCCCGGATCTTCCGGCACGCGCGCGTTCATCGCGAGCGTCATCGCGAGCAGGTAGCGCAAGAGGGTCCGCGCAAGCCCTTCGGCGAGCTCACGGGCCTGGTACGCGTTGCGCGCGTTGTCGAGCGCGGCAATTGACTCGGCGAGCGGCTGCGGCGCCTCGCTCAACCACGCATCCCGAACGTCTTGATCGATCCTCGGGAGATCTGAGCGTGTGGTGCCGGTCCCCGATGCCGCGCGCAATGCGCCGGCCAGCTCGAGCGCGGTGCCCCAGCGATCGTCAGGGCGCTTGGCCAGCGCGCGCTGGAACATCCGGTCGAGCGCAGGGGCAAAGCGGTCGCCGAGCGGCGGGATCTCGCCGCGGCAATGCAGCTCGGCGTATTCGGCCATCGTGGCGGCCTCGAACGGCCGCCGGCCGGTCAGCGCCTCGAAGGCGACCACGGCCAACGCGTAGAGATCCGCTGCCGGCCAGACTTCGACCGCGTTATTCCACTGCTCGGGCGAAATGTACGCTGGCGATCCCACAGTGTGGCTCCGGGGGGTCAGGTTGCTGTCCGGCTTGTCGCCCGCCCCCGGGCCGGTCACCGTCGACTTGCCGGCCTCCAGCTCAGCCAAGCGTCTCTCGGGAAGGTACCCCGCCGCGAGCAGGGATCGGAAGTCGATATCGGGCATGCCCTCGAGTGGGGCCGAGCCTTCGAGACGCTTGGCGACTCCGAAGTCGAGCAGCTTGGGGAGAAGCTCGCCTGCCAGGTCGAGCACCATCACGTTCGACGGCTTGAGGTCCCGGTGGACGATGCCGCGTTCATGTGCGGTCTGCACGACAACGGCGATGCGCTCGAAGAACGGCACGAACTGTGCGAGCGGCATCGGCCCGTGCGCAGTCAGCCAGTCGGCAAGCGTGACCCCCTGCACGCGCTCCATGGCAATCCACAACAGCTTGTCGATCTCCTCGATGCCGAACCCGTAGATGTGGGCGGCGTAAGGATGATCGAGCCGCGACGCGAGCTGGGCCTCGCGCAAGAAGCGCAGCAAGGCGTCCGGGCTGAGCCGGCGCTCGGGATGGAGAATCTTGATGACCGCTTCGCGCCCCAGCAGCGGCTGCTCGCAGCGATATACCGCTCCGAAACCGCCTTCACCAATCCGCTCACGGATCACGAACTCTCCAATCCTCCGGCCGGAAAGGTCGTCAGGCTCTGCCATCCCGGCGCGGACGGTACCATCTGTCACCGAATGGTGGTTCGCGCGCGCCCCAGACACATGCTGCCGCCAAACGCTGCAGGCTTCCGGATCTGGAGCGGGCAACCCGCAAGATTAGGGTAAGCGGCACTACCGGGGTTTCACAATCCTGAGCTTCGAGTCTCGCGTTGCGTTGACGCTGCGAGTGGAGCCTCTTGCCGGGCTTTGCCAGAGCTCGTCGGCCTCAGGGAACGGTAGATCGCCCGCTGGGCTTCCCAGCTCCAGCTGCGGACCGCCCGGCGAAGCGCTCGCTCGGTCAATGGTTCGATCCCGTCGACCGATTCGAGGAACAGCACCTGCTCTTGTACGTCGGGCGCAAGCGCCAGGAGAGCGAGCAGTTGCGTAACACGCGCTCGGGTGAGCTCGAGCCGCCGGGCGGCGTCCGCCTGGTCCTGGAGTCGCCCCGCGGCGATCGCCGCCGCGATCTTGTGGGCGAGCGCAAGCATGACCGCCACGCGCGCCGGACGAACGGCCCGGGCGACCACGGGCGGGGGGGTGGCGACGAAGCCTCGCCCATGGCCCCGCTGGACGCGATGCAGCGTACCGGTGATGATCTTCTCGGTGGTCATGGCGCAGCCCCGTCGTGCGCGAGCCCCGGCCTCGTGCTGGGTCCCGGCCCCTCGTCGGCGTGGGGCACATCGGCCGCCAGATCGGCGACGAACATCTTGATCTGGTTCGCGGGCTCGTCGACCTCGACGCGTTGGATGACCGCGCGCAGCAGGCGCCCGCGGTTCTCAGGGGTGAGCACGTCCCAGATCTGATGGAACTCGGCGAGACAGTCCGCAACCCAGGACGCCTCGACTTCGATGGCGTCGAGGTGAGCGAGCTCGCGCTCGGCCGCGGCGAGCCGAGCTTCCGAGCGGGCGAGTTGATCGCCGGCGTCCTGGAGTCGAGCTTCCATCGGGCGCCGGGCCGGCCCGGTGACGCTGTCCAGCGTGTCCGCCGCGCGGTTGACCTCGATCGATAGGGCCGCGATCTCGGCGGGGAGTTTTCCGCGCTCGATGAGGAGGCCTTTCCGTCGGGTAGCGACGCGAGCGCGCACGGCCGCGGCGACCGCGGCGGCCAGCGTGCCGTCGGCGGTCGCCGCGCGCAGCTCCGCGATGACGTAGGCCTCGATCGCTTTGGCCGGCAGCGGTGCCGAAGGGCATGCCTCTTTGCCTTGCTTGTCGCGGGTCACGCAGCGGTAGTAGCGGTGGATGACGCGGCCGCTGATCGTCGACGCCGTCGTGAACCCCGCGCCGCAACGCGCGCAGCGCAACACCCCGCGAAGCAGATACTCGGGGTTGCGGACGGCGGGGTTCTTGCTCTTCGTCGCGGCCTCGAGCAGCGCTTGGGTGCGGGCGAACACCGTGCGCTCGACCAGCGCGGTATGCTCGGCATCGTAGAGCCGGTCGTCCGCGGCCATGTACCCGGCGTACACTGGGTTCTTGAGGATGCGGAGCACGTCGGACTGAGTCCACGCCCGCGGCACTCGAACGTGCCCGCTGACCGCACGATGGCGCTTGGTGACCTCTTGGCGCTGGTTCAGCGCGCGTGCGACGGCCAGCGCCGAGCGGTGCTCGTGGTACATCGCGAAGATCTCGCGGACCAACACGGCCTCGAGCTCGTGGACCACGAGCTTCTTGTCGACGACGGTGTAGCCGAGCGGCACCGGGCCGCCGGTCCACTTCCCCCTGCGACGCGCACCGGCGATCTTGTCGCGGGTCCGCTCCGAGATCATCTCCCGCTCGAACTCGGCGAAGCTCATGAGCATGTTCAGGGTCAGCCGCCCCATCGCATCGGCCGTCGAGAAGTTCTGGGTGACGGAGACGAACGAGGCACCAGCGGCGTTGAACCGCTCCATCACCTTGGCGAAGTCGAGGAGCGAGCGGCTCAGCCGGTCGACCTTGTAGACGACCACGACATCGATGCGCCCGGCCTCGATGTCGGTCAGGAGTCGCTGGAACGCCGGCCGGTCGATGTTCGCGCCGGTGAAGCCACCGTCGTCGTACCGCGTGTCGAGCACGCTCCATCCGGCCTGGCGGTGGATGTAGGCCAAGCATGCCTCGCGCTGCGCGTCGAGCGAGTTGAAGTCCTGGTCCAGGCCGGCCGAGGTCGACTTGCGCGTGTAGATCGCGCAGCGCTTGCTGTCGACCACCGTTGCCGACTTCGATGGGCGATGGGTCATCGCGCCCCCACGCCCTGTGGCGCGCCGCCGCACCGGGCGAACGCCGAAAGCCAGGCGTTCCAGGCTTGGCCACCCCTGTCCGCGGTCGACAGGCCCTGGGCCACGGCGACCAGCGTCACCCCCGTGGCGCGGAAACGCTCCCCGATGGCTGCCAGGTCCAGAGCGCGACCGCTGAGCCGAAAGACATCGTCGACGATCACGATATCGATCCCGGCGGTGTCGACGTCGGCAAGGAGTCGCTGCAGCGCAGGCCGGTTGAGGTCAGCGCCGATACCGCCGAAGTCATCGTAACGACCCGCAACGAGGGCCCAGCCGAGTTGCTCCCGGAGATAGCGCGCGCACGCGACCCACTGCGCTCCCTGCGAGACGGCGTTTCCCGGCGCACCGGCCGCGGTTCGCGTGTAGATGGCGCACCGGATGGGATTGGGCTGCGGCGCCGATGTGTGGGCCTCGGGCGGATTCATACGCCCGTCTCCAGGTCGGCCGGGACCGCTGCCGCACGTCCGAGGAAGAATGTGAAGCCGTTCCACGCCGTTCCGGTGATCCGCCGGGCGATCTGCGACAGCGAGCGGTGGCGCTGCCCCTGGTATTCGAACCCATCGGCCAGGACGGTGACCTGGTGTTCGATCCCGGCGTGTGCCCGGGTCAGGACGGTGCCCGGCGGTGGCAGCCGCGGATCGCGGTCCGGCTTCGTGGAGGGCGATGCGCCGCGTTCCGCGTCGCCCTGCTGCGCGATTCGCGCGCGCCAGCGGACCGGCGCCTGCGGCGCCAGCTGCTCGATGCGCTCGAGCGCGCGCGGCGACAACCCACCTTCGGCGCGCTCCTGAATGCGCCAGGCGACGTGCTTCCGCAAGTACCCCTTGTTCCGGCTGCGAGTCGGAACGCCGAACAGCTCGCGGTACTTCTCGGCGAGCTCGCCGACGGTCATGGCATCCAGCGCGACCAGCTCGCGATGTACGTTCGCGATCGCGGCTCGGTCTTCGCGCTGTGCCAAGGCACTACGATTCCCCATGTCACTTTCTCCTTGCGGCAACAGGGAGTCCCCGTTGCCCGGACCCATGAAGGCTCCGTTTGGTAAACAAGGCAAGACGGCGTCGCCCGAACGCGCGGGTGGTTTGCCGGTCACGGGATCACCTCGGAGCGCTGGGTCGCAATATGGGAGGACGACACACGGCCCTCGGCGATCAGCGCGAACACCGCCCCCGCGAGGATCTCGATGACCTCGGCCCGCGGATCGATCTCTTGCGGCTGTAGGGCAGTGGCTTGCTCCGGCCGGTGATGCTCACGATGAATATTGCTCGCACTCGGGTCCACGTCATTTCTCCAGCGGCTCTGGAGAAGAAACGCGGTCGCCACCGCCCAGCTGGGACAGCCACCCGTACGATTTTTGGCGTCGTTCGGCTCCGAGGAGCCAGAAGGGCGACCGAGCCGTACGTTCCGTAACCCATGGGGTAGTTTCAGCCCACAGGTTGCGGGCTGTCGCGCGTTCCGTAACCCATGGGGTAGTTCCGACCCAGAGGTTACAACTGCCGCGCTCGGTCCGTAACCCATGGGGTAGTTTCAGCCCACAGGTTACGGACGGCTGCGCTCGACGCTGCTCGGGTCCGTAACCTTTGGGGTAGTTCAGGCCCAAAGGTTACGGACTGCGGCGCTCCGGTCCGCAACCCTCGGGGTGGTTTCGGCCCAAAGGTTACGGACTGCCGTCCTGGCTGACTCATGCAATGAGCACAGGATTCCATATGACACATTCACCACGCCCAGGACCGCTGAACAACGAGGAACAGAGAATTCTCACGAACACCTCCAAGCAACTGGCGCACGCGATCCATGCCTTGTACAAAGAGCCCCCCACATCGCGGGCATCGAAACCGTTCGTTGCCGCGGAGCAGGTCATCATGTGTCAAGGTATTATGGTTCTTGAGTGGTGCAGCACGCGATGCCAGGGCCGTTCCGGTTCGTGTCGCAGCTGTAGCCGCTGTTCCGTGAACGTGCTCACCGTCGGCAGTGACTGCACGCTTCGCGCGCGTCAAGTGTTGCCCGATGTGCCTGGTGGCACCGTGCCATGAAACGGCGGCACGACGAGGACTGTGAGTGGCGCTGCGCCGGGTGCGGGCGGCTGCTCGGCCTGTTCCTCCGCAGCGGCCGCCTGCACCTTCGGTTCGCGCACGGCGAGTACCTCGTAGGGCTCCCGGCGTCGAACGCCTGCGAGAAGTGCCACACTCTCAACGAGGCAGGAGGAGAGCCACGATAGCTCCGCCATAGCCATGGGCTGCGACCGCGCGTCGCAGGTCGAACACAACCACCTCGAGGCGCTCGACGCCCTTTCTGCGGCCCTCTGTGAGGCGCTCGACGCCCGGCCGAAAGGCCGGCGTCTGTGCGCGCTCGTTGGGAGGGCCTTCATGCCGCCCTCGTTGGTTCGGTTACCACCTTGCCTGCCGCGAATCAGTTCCAGGATCTCCGTCGCAGCGAACCTGCGCTCGCTCCGTTCGACTGCGCCGCGACGCTGATCGCGCATCTCACTCGCCGCGAGGGCGATCTCGACCGGAAGGACCAGATCTATGCGGTGCTCGTGCGCGCGGTGCAGGCGCGCGCCCCGTGCTCACGGCTCGCTCACGCGCTCCTCTGGTGCGGCCTCTGGCCGGGGCTGGATCGCGTCTACCGCCGCCGGCTGCGGTACTTCGCTCGCGATCCCGACGAGCTGACCGAGGCGATCTCGGTCGCGTTCACGGCACTCGTCGGGCGCATCGACCTGGCGTCTGTGCATCGGATCGCGGCCACCCTCGTCCGCAGCACCGATCGCGACGTCATGTACGAGCGGCAGCGTGTGCCCATCGAGCTCGCTGCCGACGCGACCGGGCTCGGGGAAGCGCCGGCCTGGGTGGCACCGGCTGCCCGCGAGCCCGACGGGATCCGCCCCACCGGGCTCTCGTTCGCG
>JBGQCL010000419.1:0-10760 GCA_041495365.1 Kofleriaceae bacterium
AGGATTGCCAGCCGAACGGCGGTCCGCGCCGTCCAACCGATGCGGTTGCGAAACACTGTTGCGCCAGCGCGCGAGCACGTGTTTCCACGACCGGAACACTGTTGACCAGCGCGCCGAGCGAAACCTGGTTGACACACGGGAACCCCTGGCAGTAACCGGGATCATCATGCGTCGCAAACACAGCGGTATCGATCGACGAACCTTGCTCGGCTGGTCGATGGGCGGTGCGCTGGGCCTCGCGTTGCCCGGCTGCAAGAAGTCGCCGGACACCGGCACCGGCACCGGCAGCAGCACCGGCGGCGGCGACACCCGCGAGGTGGTGATCGGCTACGTCAGCCCGCAGACCGGCCCGCTGGCCGCGTTCGCCGAGGCCGATGCGTTCATCGTCGAGCGGGTCACCAAGGCGCTCGACGCCAAGGGCATCATGGTCGACGGCAAGAAGGCGCGGTTCACCATCAAGCGGGCCGACAGCCAGTCCAACCCGACCAAGGCCGGCGAGGTCGCGCAGGGCCTGATCTCGGGCGACAAGATCGACCTCATGGTCGTCGGCCACACCCCCGACACGACCAACCCGGTCGGCGCGGTGTGCGAGGCGACCAGGACGCCATGCATCTCCAGCCTGGCGCCGATCGGCCCGTGGCTGGCCGGTGCGCCGTACGAGTGGACGTTCCACTTCTTCTGGGATCTCCCGGACATCATCAACGTGTTCACCGGGATGTGGGACACGCTGCCGACCAACAAGGTCGTCGGCGCGCTGTGGCCGAACGATCCCGACGGCTCGGCGTGGGCGCCGGCGTTCACCAAGGCGCTCACCGACAAGGGCTACAAGGTGATCGATCCGGGGCGCTACCCCAACCTGACGACCGACTTCACCGTGTTCATCCAGAAGTGGAAGGAGGCCGGCGTCGAGATCCTCACCGGCGTGCCCATCCCGCCCGACTGGGCGGCGTGCTGGCGGCAGTGCGCGCAGCAGGGGTTCAAGCCCAGGATCGCCAGCATCGGCAAGGCGATCCTGTTCCCCGCCGCGGTCGAGGCGCTCGGCGGCGGCCTCGCCGAGGGGTTGTCGTCCGAGGTCTGGTGGAGCCCGGCGCACCCGTTCAAGTCGTCGCTGACCGGAGAGTCCGCGACGGATCTCGCGGCCGCGTATCCCAGGCAGTGGTCGCAGCCGCTCGGCTTCGTGTACGCGCTGTTCGAGGTCGCCGGCAACGTGCTGCTCCGGGCGCAGAGCGCCGACAAGCAGAAGGTGCGGCAGGCGCTCGCCGCGACCAAGCTCGACACCATGGTCGGAACGGTCCAGTTCGACGACAAGCACGTCGGCCGCACGCCGCTGGTCGGCGGTCAGTGGATCAAGGGCCAGAAGTACCCGTGGGACCTGCGCGTGGTCTACAACCAGACCGCGCCGGCGATCGGCAAGACGGCGGAGCTCAAGGCCATCACCTGATGGCCGGCACGACTGCGACGGGCCCGGCGGCTGCGGTGGGGCCCGACCCGACGGACGCGCCGGCGGATCCGTATCGTGCGGGCGCCGGGCGTGCGCCCGTGGGGCCGGTCCGGATCGTCGCCCACGGCCTCTGCAAATCGTTCGGCAGCGTGATCGTCACCGACGGCGTGTCGCTGGAGGCCCGCGGCGGCGAGGCGCTCGGCATCATCGGCCCCAACGGCGCGGGCAAGACCACGCTGTTCCACCTGCTCGCCGGCAGCCTGCCGGCCGATGCCGGTCGGGTGGAGCTCGACGGTGCGGACGTCAGCCGCGAGCCGCCGCACCGCCGGTGTCGCCGCGGGCTGGCGCGAACCCAGCAGATCCCGCGGCCGTTCGGCGACCTGACGGTCTACGAGAACGCGCTGGTCGGGGCGCACTTCGGCCGCAGCCATGCGGCGCCGCACGCGGCCGACCGGGCGATGCACGCCCTGGGCCGCGCGGGGCTCGCCGAGTACGCCGAGCGGCCGGCGAGCACGCTCGGGCTGCTCGCGCGCAAGCGGCTCGAGCTCGCGCGCGCGCTCGCCGCCGATCCGGTCGTGCTGCTGCTCGACGAGGTCGCCGGCGGGCTGACCGAGGCCGAGACCGGCGAGCTGTGCGCCGTGCTCGACGCGATCCGCACCGCGGGCGTCGCGCTGGTCTGGGTCGAGCACGGCGTGACCTCGCTCGCCGGGTTCGTCGACCGCCTGCTCGCGCTCGACCGCGGCCGGGTCGTCGCGGTCGGTCGCCCCGACGAGGTGCTCGCCGATCCCGAGGTCCAGCGGACCTACCTCGGCGACGACGCCGCCAGGCTGGGCGAGGCCGAGACCGAGCCGCCGGGCGAGGTCACCGCGTGACCGAGCCGCTGCTGCGGGTGGACGGCCTCGTCGCGTACTACGGCCAGCTCCAGGCGGTGCGCGGCGTGTCGTTCGAGGTCGGCGCCGGCGAGGCGCTGGCGGTGATCGGCGAGAACGGCGCCGGCAAGACTACGCTGTTCCACAGCCTGTGCGGCCTGCACGACGCGGCGACCGGCGACGTCGCGTTCGCCGGCGAGCGGCTGCTCGGCGCGCCGGCGCACGCCATCGTCCGCCGGGGCATCGCGCTGGTCCCCGAGGGCCGGCGGATCTTCCCCAGCCTCACCGTCGACGAGAACCTCCGGGTCGCCGAGGACCAGCACCGCCGGGCCCGCCGGCACGCCGCGCCGCGCTGGACGCGCGACCGGGTCTACGAGCTGTTCCCCGACCTCGCCCCGGCGAGCCGCCGCGGCGGGCATCAGATCTCCGGCGGGCAGCAGCAGATGCTCGCGATCGGCCGCGCCCTGCTGTCCGGGCCCCGCCTGCTGCTGCTCGACGAGGTATCGCTCGGACTGTCGCCGGTGGTGGTCAAGCTGCTCTACCAGGCGCTCGCCCGGATCCGCGCCGAGGGCGTGACCCTGGTGTTCGTCGAGCAGGACGTCCACCGCGCGCTCGCGTTCTCCGAGCACCTGGTCTGCCTCCACAAGGGCACGGTGCGGCTGTCCGGCGCGTCGCGCGGGCGCTCGCTCGACGAGGTGCGCCGAGCCTACTTCGGCTGACGATGCAGCTGGTCGAGACCCTGATCAACGGATGCCTGCTCGGCGGCCTGTACGGTCTGATCGGGCTCGGGCTGTCGATCAACTTCGGCACGATGCGCGTCGTCCACCTCGCGCACGGCGATCTGATCGTGCTCGCGGCGTACTTCCTCGTCGTCGTGCTGGTGCCGGCCGGGATCCCGCCGCTGGCCGCCGCGGCGATCGTCGTGCCGGTGATGTTCGGCGTCGGCTGGGCGCTGCAGCACCTGATCGTCCAGCACAGCCTCGGGCGCCAGCTCGACCGTGCGCTCGGCCGCGGCGTGCTGCCGCCGCTGATCGTCACGTTCGGGATCTCGATCGTGCTGCAGAACGTGCTCTTGCACTACGCGACCGCCGACGCGCGGACGCTGCAGAGCTCGCTCGCGTCGTCGGGCGTGACCCTCGGCGGCATCGCGATCCCGACGGTGCGCCTGGTCGACTTCGGCGTCGGGCTGGGCTGCCTGGGCCTCCTGCTCCTCGGCCTCGGCCGCACCGCGCTCGGCCGCGCGCTGCGCGCGACCTCCGACGACCTCGACACCGCGCGCCTGCTCGGCATCGACCCGCGGCGGATGTTCGCCGTGGCGGCCGGGATCTCGGCGGCGACCGGCGGCGTGGCCGGCGTGCTGCTCGCCGCGACCTCGACGTTCTACCCGTCGACCGGCTCCGAGGTGCTGCTGGTCGCCTTCGAGGTCGTCGTGGTCGGCGGCCTCGGCAGCCTGGTCGGCACCTTCCTCGGGGGCGTGTTGCTGGCGAGCGCGCAGCTGCTCGGCGCGCACTTCCTGGGCCCGAGCTACGCGCTGCTCACCGGGCACGCGGTCGTGCTCGGCGTGCTGGTGTTCCGCCCGCAGGGCCTCTTGCCGAGGACCGCGCCATGACCGGGAAGCCCGCCGCCCGGGCGCACGGCTGGCTGCGCGCCGCGATCGCCGCCGCGCTCGTGATCCTCCTCGTCGCGTGCCCGGCGTGGGGCAGCGACGGCACCCGCGCGACGCTGATCGTGTTCGCCTACTACGCGGGGCTGGCCCAGATGTGGAACCTGCTCGCCGGCTACGCCGGGCTGGTCACGTTCGGCCAGCAGCTGTTCGTCGGCCTGGGCGGCTACACCCTCGCGGTCGGCGCCGAGCGGCTCGGCCTGGGTATCTGGCCGTCGTTCGCGCTCGCCGCGGTGGTCGCCGGCGCCCTCGCGGTGCCGGTCGGTGCGCTGACCTTCCGGCTCAAGGGCGGCTACTTCGCGGTCGGCAGCTGGCTGGTCGCCGAGGTGTTCCGGCTGTTGGTCGGCAACTCGGCGTACCTCGGCCACGCCTCGGGGATGTTCATCCGACCGGCGCGCAGCGTCGATCCGTGGACCGTCTACTACCTCGCGATCGGCCTGCTCGTCGCGATGGTCGCGCTGGTCGTCGTCACGCTGCGCTCGCGGGCGGGCCTCGCGCTGATGGCGATCCGCGACGCCGAGGACGCCGCCGCCGGCCTCGGCGTCCACGTCTGGCGGCTCAAGCTGCTCGTGTTCGTCGTCGCCGCCGCGGGCACCGGCCTGGTCGCCGCGCTGATCACGGTGCAGACGCCGTTCATCCAGCCCAACGCCGAGTTCTCGATCCAGTGGTCGGCCGCGGCCAGCTTCATGGCGGTGGTCGGCGGCCTGGGCACCGTCGAGGGCCCGCTGGTCGGCGCCGCCGTCTACGTCGTCCTGCAGGATGAGCTCGGTGCCACCGGCGAGGTCCACCTCATCGTGCTCGGCGCCGTGTCGGTGATCGTGATGCTGGTGGCGCCGCGCGGGATCGCAGGCTTCGTTCGCGATCGCTTCGGCTGGACGCTGTTCCCCGTCGCCCGCCGCCCGCCACGCGGGGTGTCGGCGACGGGCTCGCACGCGGCGTGAGCCGCTCCCCGGATCAGGGGCGTGTGCAGCTCGGCCGTGGAGGGCGCGTCGTTCCCCCGGCCATGGCCACCGGCGACCAGCACCTGACCCGACGGCAGCGTGACGGCGGCTTGATGGCTGTGCCGTCGCAGGTTCGTTGTCGTGATCTCGGGGGTCCGGTCGCCCGACTCGCACGGAGGGAACGATGTCGTCCAACAGCACCGTCGCCAATCACCACCAGTGGTACGCAGGCGAGATCGAGCGGCTCGCCCGGCGACTGCAGCACGACACGGAGGCCGAGGTCCGAACAATTCTTGGCCAGGCCCGGCAGCACGCCGCCGGGATGATCGAGCAGCCGCTGCGCACGCGGACGGAAAGTCGATCGATCTCATCGTGGTGGGTGGAGCGGTCATGGCTGTCTACTTTCAGTCCCGAGCTTCGACCGCCGATGTGGATGGGATCTTCGCGCCGGCCCCGCAGACACGACGATGGGCACAAACGGTCGCTGACGAACTCGGCCTGCCGAGCGACTGGCTGAACGACGGTGCGAAGGGCTACCTCACCGTCGAAAGTGCCGGTCCCGTCCTGCACCGAAGCGCTGGGATCGTCGTTCGCACGGTGGCACTGGCGCACCTCCTCGCGCTCAAGTTGATGGCGTGGCGCGACGACGTGGATTTCAGCGATGCACTGAGAATCCTGCAGGCTCTCCAGGAGGAGCCTGGGGCCGATTGCTCAAGCCCTGGAAAACTCTTGGAATTAGTCGACCCGTATTGGGTCCCGTCGCAGCGCATGAAGGCGTCGTATGCTCTGGAAGAACTTTGGGAACTCCATGACCCCCCTGGAGCAGATCGCGGCTCAGATCCTGGCGAAGAACCCGCTTGAGGTTCGCTCGCTGGTACAGGACTACCTGCGTCACGCGCGCCCGCTGTGGTTGGAGCGCGCCCCGACGTCGAATGACCAGCAAATTCGCGTCATTACAGCGGCGATCGCAGAACTGATCGCTGCGCGTACGGCGCAGGAAGCGCCGGCCTGGGCGAATCAAATTGGCGGGCTTCCAACGCCCGTCTATCTGGTCGAGGCAGCGACCCAGAGCCCCAAGATGCGCGCGCGCATCGAGCAAGAGAGTCCCGAGCCGCTTCGCAAGCGCAATGTGTTTGCGCCTCCGGGCTACCTCGGGATTGTCTAGGCTGTTTGGTCGGCTCGCACCCTCGCGATCGCTCGAGCTCGACGCGCCATCATGCCCGCGCTGGGTGATGCCCAACCTGAGCGGCCGCGGCTACTACCAGATCGCCTACACCGCGCCGCAGCTGAGGACTTCGTGTACCCGACCCGGGAGGTCGTGGGGTGGAGCATCGCGATCCCGCACGGCTTGATGCGGCCGTCGCGACGATCGAGGGTGGAAGTTTTCCGCTCGCGGAAATTCACGCTCGCGGAAATTCATGCTCGCTGGACGGCTCGGCGGTGCGATGGCCGCGCCGTCGCAGGTTCGTTGTCGTGATCTCGGGGGGCCGGTCGCCCCACTCGCACGGAGGGAACGATGTCGTCCAACAGCACCGTCGCCAATCACCACCAGTGGTACGCCAGCGAGATCGATCGGCTCGCCGGGGGACTGCGGCACGAGTCGGAGGCCGAGGTCCGAAACATTCTCAAGCATGCCCAGCAGCACGCTGCCGGGATGATCGAGCAGCCGCTGAGCCGCCAGGGGACGAAGGATCCGCTGGTCGAGCGGAACGCCGCGATCGTCGCCAGCGCGCACGCCGCCGCGAGCGCCGAGGTCGGCGATGCGCTGGCCGCGGCCACGCCCAGGGGGCCTGCCGCACACGATTCCTGGTACCGGCGCGTGGTCGACCGGCTGCTCGACCACTCGAGGCTCGGGGCCGCGAGGTACGAAGACTTCGATGCGCGGTGGCTGAGTGCCTTGGTTCACCGCCTCCAGACCACGCCCGTCGAGTTCCCGCGGGGGACTCCCGAGGTGATCCACGTCGCCGATCGGGTGAAGCTCGCGATCGCCGGTGACTGGGGGACCGGGCTGCCCGAGTCCGATCTGGTGGGTGCGCAGATGGGCCGCGTCCGGCCCGACTACATGATCCACCTCGGCGACGTCTACTACGCGGGGACGCCGGACGAGGAGCGCCGCTACGTCGAGCGCTGGCCGGGAGAGCCGCGGCGATCACTGACACTCAACTCGAACCACGAGATGTACGGCGGTGGCCACGGGTACTTCGGGGTCGCCCTGGCCCACGACAAGTTCGCGCTGCAGCGGGGGCTCAGCTACTTCGCGCTGCGCAACCAGCACTTCGTGATCATCGGGCTCGACTCCGCATACCACGACACCACGTTCCTGTACGATCGGGGAAAGCTCGACGCCGCGCAGCTGGAGTTCCTGCGCCAGCTCGCTGCGGACGCGGGGGACCGGAAGGTCATCCTGCTGACGCATCACAACGGGCTCGGGCTCGACGATCAGCCGACTGCGCTGTGGTCCCAGGTCGCGGGCGCGGTGAACCGCCCCTTGCTGTGGGTGTGGGGCCATCTCCATGCCGGGGTCGCGCACCGACCCCAGCAACGCATGTCCGGACGGTGCGTCGGTCACGGTGGCATCCCGTACACGCCGTTCACCGCGGACGAGCAGCGGCCGTACCTGTGGGCCGAGGGTGGGTCCGCGAACGATGCACTCGAGCCCGGTCGCGCGCTCAACGGGTTCTACCTGCTGGACCTCGACGGACCGACGCTGACCGAACAGTTCATCGACGAGCTCGGCCGGCAGCGCTGGAGCTCGGTCGGCCCGGTGTGAGCGGCTCCGCTGCGACCTGAGCGTGGTTAAAGCAGGTGGCTCGCACCCGCCGAGCGACGCATCAAGCGCCTTCGCGACCCGGAACGCGATGGCGATGCTGACCTTGTGACGACAGCCATGACTTCGACGCGCACGTCGTGCGAGATCTCAGGGCGCGTTCCACGCTGAGCTTCGGCACCGGCAAGCCGCGGCGGCGATCCCACGAGCGCCAGATCGCGGACCCGCAGGTGATGATCCGGTTGGCTTGTGCACGACCGGGTGGGTTTTCAGGATTTGAGCCCGCCCGACGCACCGCTTTCTTCTCGGAGCCAGCCCCAACGAGCTCCTGCGCGCCCAGACTCCGATCCGGAGCCCGCGTTCCGTAACGCAGCTTACACGGTGGCTCCACCGGCCTGTCCCCGCGATCGCCTACCTGCGGTTGTCAATCACCTACCAGCCCACCCAGGCTGCCTGGTCGAGTTCTGAAAACACCTGTTTGTCTCACTTATGCGCCCGTGCGGCGACAGCAGACAGCAGAACCGCGTCGCCGGCGAGCCGATGCGCGCGCTGTCCACCTCGATCGTCCCCATCGAGGCATCCTCGCTCGCCGCGAGGGCACTCCCGCAGTCGATGGTCACGAATCGTCCAATTTCTTGCTCACTGGTCCAGACCTTCGAGATCAGTAGGCAATTGCGATCGCGTCGCAAGGTCAACGCCTGTCGCCGCGCAGCGGCTCTCCCATCACGTAGGTCTCCCGCAGTTTGGTGATATCCGCTGCCGGCGACTCATCGCTGCGCAATGACTCACATCTGAGCGACGCGGCCGGGTAGTGAGGCGTACCTTTCACCCTACCTCCTTGGACGCGGGAGCGAGAAGCAGCTGATGCCGCGCGCCGCAGAGGACGAATGACGTACGCTTGGTACCGCACGAAATCGGCGGCGGCGATGGGGATATGCGGACAGCGCTTCGTCTTGGGATTCAACCTGAACGAGCTGATGAACGGGGGCGGGGTTGGCGGAGCCCGAAGGGCAGTGCTGGTCGGCTGGGCCGTACCATGCAGGTCAAGTGAAGTAATGGCGAAAAAGCTATGAAGCTATTTCGCTGTGCCGCGATCGGCTGCGCCTCTGATAGGTGGACTGATAAATTCGGCGCGCCGTCCACTTCAAGCCGCGAAGGCCGCGAAGAGGATGTCGACGCGGCGTCCGGCGACGTACACCTGGACTGTAGAGCGACAGTGATTGTCGACCTCGTGAGGTTCCAGATTGCGTTCAAGCGCGCAGATTTTGGCTTCAACCCGGTCCTTCAATGCAAATGTCGCCCAATGCAAATGTCGCCCAATGCAAATGTCGCCGGGCAGCGCCGCCGAGCAGTGTTGCGTTGCACGCCCGGAGGCAGGGCTCGTTGCAGAGCGGTTGGCAGTGCGGGCACGAAGCGAGCAATCTGATTCTGGCGATCTTTGCCCGGAGATTGTATGTCGAGAGTATCCGATAGAGCCGATGGGCGCCGATCTGGCTTGACAGCCACATGCGGATCGTGGCACTTTTCGGCGCAATGGAAGCGAACGCCGATCCGAGCGTCCATTTGCTCGAGATACCATTGGCTAGCAACGGCAGCGCGAAGTGGATCATCCGCGCCCCCAACGTGGCACAACTGGTCAAGGAACTGACCGAGGCGGCCGCGGCGATCGAGACGATCGCGCAGCTCGCGGGGCGGATCGTCGCCGTGACCTGCGGCGCGCCCTTGCCGAACACGAGAGGCGCGTCGTGAAGATCATAGCCTCGTTGCTCCGGCCCGTCATCGACGTCACGGCCGACGGGGACTTCTGCATCAAGCCGGTCGCGAACGCCGCCGTGAAGGTCCCGCCGGTGGAGATCGCGGTCTCCAAGATCCCTGTCGGGTTGGAGGCAATGGCTACCATCCCCGACGTCAGCATCCACGCCGCCCCGATTCCCGTGCAGATCGCGGGCTCGGTCGCTATCGATCCTATTCAGCTCGACGTCAGCGCGATCAGCGGAACGCTGACGACCTTCGCCACGGTCCTTGGCATCTCCATCAACACCGGCGGCGTCAAGGTCAACCTGAATCCGTTCTCGGCCACCGTGACACCGGGCCAGATCACCCTCGGTGGAAATGGGACGCTGGGGCCAATCACGGCCACGACGCACCTGGCCGGGCCGGTGACCGGCGCCGTCCACGGCGCCATCGAGGCCTTCACAGCAAAGGCGCAGATCCTCGGCCCCATCGAGATGAACGTCGATGGGTGCATCAAGGGCGTGGCAAGGCTGAATCCGGAGAACCTTCAGCTCCCCAGATGCTGCGAAGGCTACAAGGAGCCGGTCAGTTGCCCCTGCCATGTCCACAAGGACCACAGGTACTGCGACAAGCACTGCGCCTGCGGTCCCACCGAGCCGTAGTGCGCCAAGGACGTTCAAGCGGCGTTTCGGCGGCGGGCTTGAGCCGGCTGGCGGGAGTGGACGGTGCCCGGGGTGCCGTGGAGGTCACCGGAGTGTAAAGCTGGCACCGGTCGGGCGACGTCAGGGCAGACGAGTCCATGCCGACGGGTGCCCGGTCGGTGGGGCCGGCGGCAGCGGCGGCCGACCGCCGCGGTCTGCCATACTCGCGGCCGTGAGAGCGTTGCGCGTCGGTGATGGAGCCGCGTCGCTGGTCGAGATCGACCGGCCCGCACCGGCGACCCGCGGCACTGCGCGACCCGGACCGTGCTCGGCATCGTCGGCCGCGATGGCGCGCACGCCGACCTGGTGCGGCTGCCGGCGAGGAACCTCGTCCGGGTCCCGGACAGCGTGTCCGACACCGCCGCGGTGTTCGTCGAGCCGCTCGCGGCGGCGTGCGGCGTGCTGGAGCGCGCGCCGTTCGCGGGCGATCCGCGCGCGCGGGTCGCGGTGATCGGCGACGGCAAGCTCGAGCTGCTGTGCGCGATGGTGCTCGCGGCCGGCGGGGCGCGGCCGCTGCTGATCGGCAAGCACCCGACCAAGCTGGCGCTGGCGGACCGGCGCGGCATCGAGATCGCGGACGTGGCGCGGGCGCGGCAGCGCGGCCGGACCTTCGACGTCGTGGTCGAGGCGTCGGGCGGCGCGAC
>JBGQCL010000420.1:0-10740 GCA_041495365.1 Kofleriaceae bacterium
CGGGGCCGCCGGGGCCGCCGGGGCCGCCGGGGCCGCCGGGGCCGCCGGGGCCGCCGGGGCCGCCGGGGCCGCCGGGGCCGCGGCCGATGGCCACGATCGCGTTCACCCTCGACATCGCGGGCGGCCTCGACGGCCTCGATCCCGACGCGCCGCTGCTCTACCGCGCCACCGCGCCGGTGTGCACCGATGGCTACGTGCTCGAGACCCGCGAGCTCTGGGGGATCGACGGCCGCCTGGTGGCGATCAACCACCAGACCTTCGTGATCATCTGACAAAATATACCGAGTCTTCGACGTCGCGACCGCCGCGATCTCGAAGCCGAGCGCCGGCTTGACGTTGTGGCGAAACGGCAGGCTGCGGATCGCCCCACGGGGGCGCCGAGCGCGGGACGGCGGCCGGTGCATCATCCCGGCCGGTCAGTTGGGCTTGCTCACCAGGAACTGCTCCAGCTTGCCGTCGTCGGTCTCGTACACGCTGATCGACATCGCCTGGCCGCCGTACTTCGCCTTGTAGCGCCGGAGGGTCATGCCGCCGCGCCTGGCGGACGACTGCTGCTCGACCTCGCCGAGCGCGCCGAGCGGGCGCAGCGTGTCGGCGAACTCGGCGATCGCCTCGTCGGTGAAGTAGCTCGCGAGGTTCGCGGTCAGCCGGCTCTTGTCGAGCTTCTTGTCGGCGAGCTCGACCAGCATCTGCTTGACCCGGCGGTCGCTCTCGACGCTGGCCGGCGAGACCGCGCGGAACAGCGCATCGCGCACCCGGGTCGCGATCTCGCCGGCGGCGCCCGAGGCGTCCTGGTTGGTCAGCACGGCGACCGCGAGCTTGTCATCCGGCCACACGAGGTTCGACGCGACGAACCCCGAGACCTCGCCGCTGTGGGCGAGCTCGCGGTGGCCCTGGGTCAGGCCGACGTTGACGCCGAGGCCGTAGCGAGTGCCGGCGCCGCTCGCGAGCACGACCTCGGTCTCGAGCTGGCGCCACGACCCGGGCGCCAGGATCGCCTGCTGGATCACCGCGACGTCCCACTTCGCGAGGTCCTCGGCGGTCATCGCGAGCTCGCCGGCGGCGTACATCCAGCCCGGCCCCTCGTGCGGCGCCGGGTGGAGCGGCCCGAGCGCACGGCGGAAGTAGCCCTGAGCGTCCTTGTCGCCGAGCTTCTGGCGGTCGGTGTTGGTCACCGAGGTCATGCCGAGCGGCTTGAACACGCGCTCGGTGAGGAAGTCGACCAGCGGCACGCCGGCGACCTTCTCGACGATCACGCCGGCGATCACGAAGTTGGTGTTGCTGTACTGCCACTTCGTGCCGGGCTCGAACTCCAGCGCCTTGCGCGCCCAGCGGTCGAGCAGCGCGTCGGGTGACACCGGCCGCTCCCACTCCGGGATGATGTAGTCCTGCGGCGCGTAGTCGGGATAACCCGAGGTGTGCGACAGGATCTGGCGGATCGTGATCGCATCGCCGCGCGTCAGGTTGGGGACGTACGTGCCGACCGGATCGTCGAGCGTGAGCTTGCCGTCCTGGGCGAGCAGCAGCACCGCCGTCGAGGTCAGCTGCTTGCTGATCGAGCCGATGCTGTAGCGCATGCCGGCCGCGGCCGGGGCCGGCGGGTCGAGCCGCGCGTTGCCGTAGGCGTGGACGTACACGATCTTGCCGTCGGACACCGCGGCGACCGACGCGCTGGGGACGCCGGTCGCGGCGAGCACGTCGCCCGCGATCCGATCGATGTTGGCCGGCACGTCCCTGGGATCGAGCGGCGGCGGCGGCGGGTTCGCCGCGTGCTTGCCGCACGACGCCAGGCCGGCCAGCGCGGCGGTGATCGCGGCGGTGATCCACAGACATCCAGGCGCGGTCGGTCGCATCGCGCACACTGTACGACTATCCGCCGTGCGTGTGTCCAGATCCGCCGTCCGCGTGCGGGGTCCCCGGCGGTCCAGCGACGTCGCGCAGCGCGAACGGGCGATGCGACAGGAACGCGATGCGGCCGTCGCCCGCGAGCCGGGCGAGCCAGGTCCCGCCGTTGCGAAACTCGCCGACCTCGATCGCGTACTCGACGACCCAGGCGTCGCCGTCGGGCCGCGCGGCCCCCGCCAGCGCGAACTGCACGACCGGGGGTGTCCGGGCGAACCAGCGCTCGACCTCGGTGACGCCGGCGAACGACTCGACGACCCGCGCGGCACCGGCGTCGCCCGGCGCACCGCGCTCGCCCGGTGCGTGGCGCTCGATCCGGACCTCGTCGATCACGGCCGCGCGGAGCAGCGCCGGATCGCGCGGGCGGTTGAGTGCATCGGCGAACCGCTGAAACGCCCCGGCGGGATCGATCGTCACGCCGCCACGATGCCAGAGCCCGGCCCGCGCATCGAGCGCGGCGTGGCCGTCGCAAACGCAATGTAGTTGCATGTACTTGCAGGCCGCGCCGGCCTCGCGTACGCTTGGCGACGATGGCACCTCGCCGGGACGATCTGGAGACCTTGCGGACCGCGGTTCGCACCGCCGGGCTGCGCGCGACCCCGTCGCGGATCGCGGTGCTTCGCCTGCTGCGCGCGGCCAGCTCGCCGGTGTCGCACAGCGACGTGGTCGCCGAGCTCGCGTCCCAGGCGTGGGACCCCGCCACGATCTACCGCAACCTGACCGATCTGTCGGACGTCGGCCTGGCGCGCCGGACCGACGTCGGCGATCACGTCTGGCGCTACGAGGCGATCACCGGCGGCCACCAGGCGTCGTCGCACCCGCACTTCGTGTGCACCGAGTGCGGCAGCGTCGAGTGCTTGCCCGAGCTGGAGTACGTGGTCACGCGCGCCCGGACGCCGCGCGCCGTCCGGCTCAGGCGGGTCGAGGTCCAGCTGCGCGGCCCGTGCGACGCCTGTCTCTAATCACGCCTCCGACGCCTCGATCACTTCCCGTTCCAGCTCCCATCGTTCCAGCTCCCATCGTTCCAGCTCCCATCGTTCCAGCCCCACCACCCTGGGCTTGCCCCGGGCCCCCCGGGCCCAACCCCAGCCCGCCCGGCCCGCACCAAAAAGATCCGCCGCCGGGCGGACCGGCGCACCCAGATGCCAGGCGACCGCGACGCAAGAACGGTCGCACCGGCATCGGTTCCTCGCACGATCGGACCGCCCGGCGGCAAGATCAGACGATCGTCATGGCGTGACGGTCACGACCACGCCGCTGTCGACTGCGCCGTGGGCCGGACCCTGGTCGTGCGGGACATCGAACTCGCACGACCCGCTGACCGTGCCATCGGACCAGTTGACGACGTAGACCCGGCCGTCGCCACCGCCCTGGCGCTCGGAGCGCAGCTCGAAGCTCGTCGGATCCTTGGCGTCGATCGTGACGTCCCCCGTGGGGGTGTGGCCGTCGCCGCCCGCGCCGACGTCGACATCCTCGTCGACGGTGATCGACGTGATCTTCGCCCCGGCGGTCGGCGCCGCGGCGGACGCCGTGAGCGGGAGGATCCCGATCGGGCCGTCGCCGCCGCTGCCGCTGCCACTCCCACTGCCGCTGCCGCTGCCGCCGCCATCACCACAGCCGGGCGGCGGAGCGCAGTCGGCGAGCGTGAACTGGATCATCTTGTGGTTCGGCGGCCACAGCACGTTCGCGGCGTCGCACGCATCGCCGGGGGCGACCGGCGCGCACTGCGCCACGTCGTCTCCGGTCGAGGTGCACTGGACCTTGACGCCGTCGTGACGCATGCCGACGGTGATGCTCGAACCGCCCGAACACGCCGCGGCACCGCCGATCAGCATCGCTGTGACTACCAGGTTCTGCGTTCGCATGAGACGAGACCTCCTGGCTCCACAGTGGGGAGGCCGCTCGGCGAGGTCGCAAATGATTGATTGTGCAGGCTTCGTACGTGCGCACAGCCACGCAGCCGGTGGCAACTGCGCAGAACCTCAGCGCACGCTCGACGCCCGCGCGCTCGCCTGCTGGTTCACCTTGGCGCGCGCGATCGCGTCCTCGACCATCCGATCCTGCTCGGCGGGGCTCTTCCACCGGGCCTGGACCTCCGGGACCAGCGTGTCGACCGGATCGAAGTACAGGAAGTAGCCCGGCTTGACCGACGGTGCGCAGAACACCGAGATGCCGGTGTCGCGATCGTAGTGCTCGAAGCTGTGCGCGACGCGCTTGCCGCCGCCGCCCGGCGCGTCGACCACGAACGTCGGGGTGTGGAAGCCTGCGGTCACGCCGCGCACCGCCTTCTCGATGTCGAGCGCGGTCTGCAGCGTGGTCCGCAGGTCCTCGACGCCCTTCACCAGGTCATGGACGTAGACGTAGTAGGGCTGGACCTGACAGTGCCCGAGCCGCTTGACCAGGAGCTGCATGGTCGCGACCGTGTCGTTGACCCCGCGCTGCAGCACGCACTGGTTGCGCACGATGATCCCGCGCTCGAACACGGTGTCGAGCGCGCGCTTGGTGATCGCGGTGATCTCGTTCGGGTGGTTGAAGTGGGTGTGGAGCACGACCTCCTTGTGGGCCTTGCGGCCGCGCTCGACCACCGAGGTCAGCGCGTCGAGCCACTCGTGGTCGGTGAGCAGCTTCATCGGCATCACCGCCGGGCCCTTGGTCGCGAACCGGATCCGCCGGATGTTCGGCAGCTCGAGCAGCCGGTTCCCGATCAGCGCGATCTGCCGGGCCTTGAGCTGGTAGCTGTCGCCGCCCGACACGACGATGTCCTCGAGCTCGGGCCGCTCGGAGATGTAGCGGAACGCGCGCTCCCAGCGGTCCTCGGTCGCCTTGAGCGAGACCTTCTCGACCTCGTCGGTGTCGACCCCGACCGCGTAGCTCCGGGTGCAGAACCGGCAGTACACCGGGCAGGTGTCGAGCGCCAGGAACAGCGCCTTGTCCGGATAGCGATGGGTCAGGCCGGGCACCGGCGCGTCGGCCTGCTCGTGGAGCGAATCGAGCGTCAGCTTGGGGTGATCGGGCAGCAGGCGCGACGCGAGCGGCACGAACTGCCGGCGCAGCGGATCGTTGTACGCGTCGGCCCAGTCGATCAGCGACAGCAGGTACGGCGACACCCGGATCGACATCGGCGCCAGGTGGAAGCCCTTGGTGACGTCGTCGTAGAACGCCTGCGGCACCAGGTCCTGCACCGCCTGCAGCAGCTTCTGCGGGCTGGTGATCGTGTTCCGGGCCTGCCAGGTGTGGTCGAGGAAGGTCGCCTCGTCGACCAGCCGGTACGCCGGGATCTTCTGCCAGAACGCGCCGTCGAGCAGCTGGCGGTAGAACAGCGTCGATGGATCGATCGACGGCTTGAGGTGCTTGATCGGAGGTTGCTCGGTCGGCGGGTGGTCGCGTCCGAGCAGCTTGAGCTGGGTATCCATGGGGGGTCCCTCGAGAGCGTGAGCCGGGGGATGAGCCGGGGATCGATGACCCTCCGGGCGATGCGGGCGGTTAGCTAGTCTGTGACGTCGGCGACGACCGGCTGGACGTCGGCCTGGACATCGGCCTGGACATCCGGTTGATGCGGGACGGAACCCAGATACCACATCGTGATCTCATCGATAACATGACCCGCGGCGGCGGCCAACGCCGATCGAGCGTCGTGAGCGTTCTCCCAGATCGGCCCGCCGATCCGTGGCTGCAGCGGCGGCCGCCGCCGCCCGGATCCGCGTCCGCCCCGATCGTGCTCTGCGGCCACAGCCCGGGTGGGCTGGCCACCGCGCTGTGCGCGATCGAGCGCCACCCGCAGGTCGCCGCGCCACGACCCATCCGGCGTACGACGCGCTACGAGCCGCCGAGATCGATCTCGACGTGATGGTCCTGCCGGTCGTCCTGCAGCGGGATCCGGTGGTTGGCTTGCTCGATGCCATCGCACACCACGCGGCTGATCGTGCCGCCGAGGTTCTTGACCTGGAGGTGATAGACCGTCTCGCGGTGGCGGTAGTGCACGGTCAGGTCGCGCCAGGCCCGCGGCAGGCGCGGCTCGAACCGTAGCTGGTCGACCTCGAGCCGGATACCGAGCAGCGACTCGGTGACGAGCTGGTACATCCAGCCGGCCGAGCCGGTGTACCAGGTCCAGCCACCGCGCCCGGCGTGCTGCGGGTTGGTGTAGACGTCCGCCGCGACGACGTACGGCTCGACCTTGTACACCGCGATCGCGGCCTCGCTGTCGCCGTGGCGGAGCGGGTTGATGAGATCGAACAGCTCCCAGGCGCGCGCCGCGTCGCCCGCCGCAGCGAACGCCATCGCGGTCCACACGGCGGCGTGGGTGTACTGGCCGCCGTTCTCGCGGACGCCGGGCACGTAGCCCTTGATGTAGCCCGGCTTCAGCTCGGAGGTGTCGAACGGCGGGTCGAACAGCTGGATGACGCCGAGGTCGCGACGGACCAGGCGGCGGTCGACGGCGTCGAGCGCGAGCCTGGCGCGCTCGGGATCACCCGCGTGGGACAGCATGGCCCAGCTCTGGGGCAGCGAGTCGATCTGGCACTCGGGGCTCGCGGCCGAGCCGAGCGGCTCGCCGTCGTCGAAGTAGGCCCGACGATACCACGCGCCGTCCCAGGCGTGCTCGTCGATGTTGCCGCGCAGGCGAGCCGCCTCGGTCGTGCAGGTCTCGGCGAACGCGGTGTCGCCGCGGCGCCGCGCGACCTCGGAGAACTGCACCAGCACGTCATGAAGGAAGAACGCGAGCCACACGCTCTCGCCCTTGCCGAGCTCGCCCACCAGGTTCATCCCGTCGTTCCAGTCGCCGCTGCCGATCAGCGGCAGGCCGTGGGCGCCGAACCGGAGGCCGTGCTTGATCGCGCGCACGCAGTGGTCGTAGAGCGACCCCGACTCGTCGGACCGCGCCGGCAGGTCGTAGTAGCTGTCCTCGTCCTGCTTGACCGCCCGGCCATCGAGGAACGCGACGTTCTCGTCGAGCACGCCGGTGTCGCCGAGCGCGTTCACGTAGCGGCAGATCGCGTACGGCAACCACAGGTAGTCATCGGAGATGTGGGTGCGCACGCCGCGGCCGAGCGGCGGGTGCCACCAGTGCTGGACGTCGCCCTGCAGGAACTGGCGGCTCGCCGCGCGCAGCAGCTGATCGCGCAGGACCGCCGGCTCGGTGTGGACCAGCGCCATCGCATCCTGGAGCTGGTCGCGAAACCCGTACGCGCCGCCGGACTGATAGAACCCGCTGCGCGCCCACAGCCGGCACGCGAGCACCTGGTACAGCAGCCAGCCGTTGACCAGGAAGTTCACCGCGCGGTCGGGGGTCTGCACGTGGACCGCACCGAGCGTGCGGTTCCAGTACGCCCACACGCCCTCGAGCGCGATCCGCGCCGGCTCGGTCCCGCGGAACCGCGTGACCAGGTGGCGGGCATCCGCCAGATCGCGGCCGGCGCCGAACGTGAACGCGATCTCGCGCTCCTGGCCTTCCGCGAGCTCCAGCATCACGCGCATCGCGAAGCACGGATCGAGCCCGGCGCCGACGCGGCCCGATAGCCGCGCGCGCCGCATGCAGGCCGGTCGTCCGGGACTCCCGTTGCGGCCGAGCACCTCGAGGCGATCGCCGGTGACCGTGCGCTGGCTCTCGCTGCAATCGAGGAACGCGACCCGCGCGGCGAACTCGCTGTTGTAGGCGTTGCGCGCGAACAGGCCGCCGGTCCGGGCGTCGAGCTCGGTCACGATGTGCGGCAGGTTGGTCGCGCGTGCGGTGCCGAGCACCAGCTCGAACAGCCCGGTGATCGACAGCCGGCGCGGCCGGCCCGAGCGGTTGCGGAGCTTGAGCACCAGGAACTTGATCGGCGCGTTGGTGGCGACGTAGGTCTGCAGCTCGCTCGCGATGCCGCGCTCGTTGACCTCGAACACGCTGTAGCCGAAGCCATGGCGGCTGACGTAGGGCGCCGCGGCGGTGACCGGCAGCGGCGTCGGCGACCACACGTGGCCGTCGTCCTCGTCGCGCAGGTACAGCGCCTCGCCGCTCGGGTCGCCGACCGCGTCGTTGTGCCACGGCGTCAGCCGGTAGCCGTGCGCGTTCTCGCACCAGGTGTACGCGCTGCCGCTCACGCTCACGATGCTGCCGAACCACGGGTTCGCGAGCACGTTGACCCACGGCGCCGGCGTGCGCCGCTCGCGGGTGGTCGTGATGACGTACTCGCGGCCGTCGGGCGTGAACCCACCGAGGCCGTTGAAGTCGACGAGATCGGGGCGGACGAACGCCGCGAGGCTCGACGCGATCGCCGGCGCGGACGGCTCGGCGGGCTCGTACGCCGGGAGGATACGCGGGCTCGCGTGCAGCGGCGGCAGCTCGGCGCGCGGCTTGCGCGCGAGCTGCTCGGCCAGCGTCCCGGCGGAGTCGGCGACGATCACCCGGGCGACCGTCTGCATCAGCACCTTGTCGTCGTCGGAGATCTGCTCGCTGCGCCGCACGAAGATACCGCCGGGCTTGTCGAGCGGGCTTTCACTCGCCGCGATTGCCGACATGATCTCGTCGTGCAGGACCTGGCGATAGCCCGACGGATCTTCGTTCCAGACCACGAGGTCGGCGCCGAGGCCCTTGAGCCGCCAGTAGGCGTGGGCCTTGACGAGCTGGCGCACGAGCTCGATGTGCGCGACATCCGCGATCCGGACCAGCACGATCGGCAGGTCGCCGGAGATCCCGTACGCCCATAGCCCGGATTGCCCGCCGCGGTTGCGCGCGAGCAAGCTGCCGGGCGCGCGCAGCGTCGGGTTCGCATAGAGCACGTTGCTCGCGAGCCGATCGTAGAGCTGGATGTCGGCGCTGGTCGCTTCGAGCCGGCGGTGCACGACCTGGCTGTGGGTCCACGACAGCTCGAGCACGCGATCCGCCGCGTGGCGGTCGCGATACTTTTCGATCAGGCCGAGCGCGGCGGCGCGGGTCTCCGCGATCCCGGTGACCACGTGGATCCGCGCGGTCTCGTCGGGCTCGAGCACGACGCGGCTGCGGATCGCGACGATCGGATCGAGCACCGCGCCGCAGCTGTCGGTCAGCGCCGCCTGGTGCACGGCGACCGGATCGATCACCGAGCGGCCGCGGCCGATGAACGCCGCGCGCGAGGTCTCGTACGACGGCTCGCCGTCCGCGGTCCCGTGCACCGTCATCAGGTGGATCATCCACGGCGGCCGCTCGCTCCCCGACCGCGGCCGCCGCGTGCACACGATGGCCTGGTGGGAGCGGACGAGCTCGGTCTGCACGAACAGGTTGGAGAACGCCGGGTGCGCTGCGTCGGCAGCGGGCTGGGCGATCACGACCTCGGCGTAACTGGTCAGCTCGATCGTGCGGGGCATGCGGCCACGGTTGGTCAGGCTGATCCGGCGCAGCTCGATGTCGTCCTCGGGCGAGATGCTGATCTCGACGTGGGTGTCGATGTCGTGATCGACGCGCCGGAACTCCGCGCGGCCCTGCGAGAAGATCGCCTCGTAGCTGGTGCCGCGGGCGAGCGTCGGGTGATGCGCGATCGACCAGCACGCCGACGCCGCGGGACCGCCGGACGGTGCGGCGGAGGTGACGTCGCGCAGGTAACCGAACGTGCCCCAGCAGTCGCGCGTCGGATCCTCGTGCCAGCGCGTCACCGCGAGATCCCGCCACCGGCTGTAGCCGCCGCCCGCATTGGTGATCGCCACGTGGTAGCGCCCGTTGGACAGCAGGTGGACCTCGGGCACCGGCGTGTCCGGGGTGGCGAACACGCGCAGGTCATGCTCGGGGTCGTCGGCGGCGACCGATGAGACCTCGGCGGGGTGCGGAAAGATCGCGACCGCGCGTGGTACGTGCTCCTGGAGCAGCAACTCGGTCGCGCGAAAGCTCGGCGCGGCGGCGAACCGGCGCTGCATCGGCCGGCCGAGCAACGTGTACGCGATCGCGAGCAGCGTCATGCCCTGGTGGTGCGCCATGACCGAGCGCACGACGACGTGATCCTTGTCGGTCGGCACGCGCGAGGCCGTGTAGTCCACCGCCTCGTAGAACCCGTACGGGCCGAGCAGGCCGGTGCGCGCCAGCGCGTGCAGGTTCGCGCAGGCAGCCCGGGGGGCGACCATGAGGGCGAGCGCGCTCGCATACGGCGCGATCACCAGATCGTCGACGAGCCCGCGCTTGAATCCCAGGCCGGGCACGCCGAACGCGCGATACTGATAATTGAGCTGCGCGTCGGTCTTGTAGTAGCCGGACTCCGACACGCCCCACGGCACGCCGCGCTCGCGTCCGTACGCGATCTGGCGCTCGACGACCGCGCGGTACGTCTCGTCGAGCAGCGTGCCGTCGTAGGTCGGCATCACGAGCAGCGGCATCAGGTACTCGAACATCGAGCCGCTCCACGACAGCAGCGCCGGCCGGCCATGCGACGCCGTGAGCTGGCGGCCGAAGCTGAACCAGTGGTCCTGCGGCAGCTTGCCCTGGGCGATCGCGACGAAGCTCGCGAGCCGTGCCTCGGAGGCGAGCAGATCGTAGAAGCTCGCGTCGAGCCGTCGATCCGCGACGTTGAAGCCGATCGCGAGCAGGTGGCGCGCGCGATCGTAGAGGAAGTCGTACTCGAGGTCCGCGAGCTCGCGGCAGCGCAGCGCGAGCGCTCGGAGCTCGCCGAGCCGCTCGGTGGCACGCTCGGCCGCGCGGACCACCGCGCCGTGCAGGGCCGGCTCGCCGGTGGCCAGCGCGGACGGATCGAGGCCCGCGGTGTCGGCGAGCGTGAGCGGCCCATCGAGCAGCGCGCGGACCGTGGGGCTTCCGGCCGGCGGTAGCTCGACCCACGGGGCGAGCAGGACGAGCTCGCCGACCAGCCGGGAACGGTGGGCATCGAACGCGCGCGCCCACCA
>JBGQCL010000421.1:0-10724 GCA_041495365.1 Kofleriaceae bacterium
AGACCGCGCTCGTCGACGAGCTCGCCCGGTCGAGCGTGTTCGCGACGCACTTTCGCGAGAATGCCGCGCGCGCCCTGCTGCTGCCGCGCCGGCGGCCGGGCCAGCGCACGCCGCTGTGGGCCCAGCGGCTGCGCGCGCAGCAGCTGATGGGGGTGGCGCTGCGGTTCCCCGCGTTCCCGATCACGCTCGAGACCTACCGCGAGGTGCTGCGCGACGTGTTCGACCTGCCGGCGCTGATCGACGTGCTGCGCCAGATCCGGTCGCGCGCGATCCGGATCGAGCCGGCGGTGACCGAGATCGCGTCGCCGTTCGCCCGCTCGCTGGTGTTCGACTACGTCGCGGCGTTCCTCTACGAGGGCGATGCGCCGCTCGCCGAGCGCAAGGCGCAGGCGCTGACGCTCGACCGGAATATGCTGGCCGAGCTGATCGGCGGCGGCGAGCTGCGCGAGCTGCTCGATCTCGAGGTGATGGCCGAGGTCGAGGCCGAGCTGCAGCAGCGCGCGCCGGACCGCCGGGCGCGCTCGGCCGACGAGATCCACGACCTGTTGCGCCGGGTCGGCGACCTGTCGGCCGAGGACATCGCCGAGCGCACGGATCCCGAGGCGCTGCCCGGGGGCCCGGTGCCCGCGATCGTGCTCGCGATCGATGCGCTGCTGGCGAGCCGGCGGATCGCGGCGGTCCGGATCGCCGGAGCAGCGCGCTACCTCGCGGCGGAGGACGCGGCGCGCTACCGCGACGGGCTCGGCGTGCAGCTGCCGCCCGGGCTGCCGGCCGCGCTGCTCGAGCCGGTGGCCGACGCGCTGCCGTCGCTGGTCGCGCGCTGGGCCCGCACCCACACCGCGTTCACCGCCGCCGAGCCGGCCGCGCGCTGGGGGCTTCCGGCGGGGCAGATCGAGCCGGTGCTCGGCCTGCTCGAGGCGCGCGGGCAGCTGGTGCGCGGCGAGCTGCGGCCGGGCGGGACGCAGAAGGACAGCTGCGATCCCGAGGTGCTGCGCCAGCTGCGCCGCCGCACGCTGGCCCGGCTGCGCGCGCAGGTCGCGCCGGTGGGCGCCGCCGCGTTCGCCGGGTTCCTGCCCCGGTGGCACGGGCTCGACCAGCCGCGCCGCGGGATCGGCGCGCTGCGCGATGCGATCGCCCGGCTCGAGGGGGTCGCGCTGGCGTTCTCCGAGCTCGAGGCGCGGATCCTGCCGGCGCGGATCGTCGACTACCACCCGCGGATGCTCGACGAGCTCGGCGCGGCCGGCGAGCTGGTGTGGGTCGGCGCCGGGGCGCTCGGCGCGCGCGCCGGCCGCGTGATCCTGCTGCGCCGCGATCGCGCCCAGGCGCTGGCGCCCGAGCCGCAGCCGATCCCGCACCGCACGGCGCTGCACGACGCGATCGTCGACCACCTGGCGCGCAGCGGTGCGTCGTTCCTGGTCGCGATCGAGCAGGCGGTCGCGAGCGCGGTGCCGCGGCCGGCGGATCCGCCCCGCCCCACAGGGGGACCCTCGCCGCAAGGTGATTCCGATCCTTGCTTCGCTGCGGACCGGAATCGATCGGCCCGGCTCGGGTCCGAGCGCGGTGCCGCGCCGCATGCCCCGATCGTCGCTGCGCTGTGGGACCTGGTGTGGTCCGGCGCCGTCACCAACGACACGTTCGCGCCGCTGCGCTCGCTCGGCCAGCCGGCGGGCCGCCGGGTCAATGCCCACGCGACGTTCGGCGGCCGGTGGTCGCTGGTCGCATCGCTGGGGCCGCCGGCGACTCCGACCTTGCGGGCGCATGCGCAGGCCACGGCGCTGCTCGAGCGCTGGGGGATCGCCGGGCGGGCCACCGCGAAGGCCGACGACCTGCCCGGCGGGTTCGCGGCGGTCGCCGATGTGCTGCGGGCGATGGAGGACGCCGGCACGGTCCGCCGCGGCTACTTCGTCGAGAGCCTCGAGGGCGCGCAGTTCGCGTGGCCGGGGGCGATCGACCGGCTGCGCGAGGCGCCGCGCGGGGACGCCCAGCGGGTCGATGTGCTGCCGGCGACCGATCCCGCGTGCGCGTGGGGCAGCGCCCTGCCGTGGCCTGCCCTGCGCGATCCCGCGGCTCGCCCGGCGCGCCGGGTCGGCGCGACCGCGATCCTGGTCGACGGCGAGCTCGCGGTGTGGCTGGAGCCCAGGGCGCGCCGGATCACGACCGGGGATCTGCCGAGCGAGACGATCGAGCTCGCGCTGGCCGTCGGGCTGCCGCGCGTGGCGGCCCGGGCGCGCCGCCGCGAGCTGCAGATCGAGCTGATCGACGGCGTCCCGGCGGCCGAGTCGCCGCTGGCACGCGTGCTGCTTGCCGGGTCCGCCCGCGCCGATTACCGCGGCCTGGTGGTCCGCGCCCAGGCGCCCTCGCTGGCCCCGCCTCTGCCCTCGCGGCCCCCGCCGGCTGCAACCTCGGTGCCGCCTCCGCCAACCTTGTTGGCATCCAGGAGACAACCTGCTGATCCAGCAGCACTTTCTGACGACGACACCACGGGCCTCGACTTCGAGGCGGTCGACGACGCCCCGGAGCCCGAGGATCCGGAGGACGTCGATGCCGAGCCAGACGCCGAGGCCGACTTCGACGTCGATGCGTGAGCCGCCCTGCCGAAAATACCGATGTCGAGCGCCCCGACTGAAATATTACTCTCTCGCCCATGCCCGAGGGCGACAGCATCCATCGCATCGCGGCATTGCTCGGGCCCCGGCTGACCGGCCGGAAGCTCGAGCGGGTGACCACGCAAGGGCTGGTCCGCGAGGTGGCCGGGCGGATGGTGACGCGGGTGTCGGCGCACGGCAAGCACCTGGTGATCGAGCTCGACGACGGGTCCTACCTGCGTGCGCACCTGGGGATGAACGGGCGGTTCCGGGCCTACGATCGGGCGGCCGGCGAGGCGATGCTGGCGCGGCTATCGCCCGGCCGCGCCAGCCTGGCGCTGGTCACCGCCGACGGCGTGTACGTGTGGATCGGCGCGCCGCAGATCGAGGTCGCGCCGCGGCGCGATCCCCGGCGCGGCATGGCGGTGGGGACGCTGGGGCCCGACGTGCTGGCCGGCGACTTCGATCCGCGGGCCGCCGCCGAGCGCGCCGCGGAGCAGGGCGATCGGCGGATCGCCGAGGTCCTGCTCGATCAGCGCGTCGTCGCCGGGATCGGCAACATCTACAAGTGCGAGGCGCTGTTCGCGACCGGGGTCGATCCGCGCATGCCGGTCGCGCGCCTCGATCGCCGCACGCTCGAGGCGATCTACGAGGCGGCGCGCCGGCTGATGGCAGCGAGCGTCGCGGCGCCGCGCGACGCCCTGATCGGAACGCCTGCGCGCAACCGTGCGGTGTACGGTCGCACCGGCAAGCCGTGCGCGCGGTGCGGCTCGACGATCGCGTGCTACTCGCTCGGCGAGCCACCGCGCTGGACCTGGTCCTGCCCGGTTTGCCAGCCGGTGACCGAGATGTCACGTCGCTAGGCGAGCCGGCTCGGCCCGGATAGCCGGCGTGTGGATCCGTACGGTGCGTTGCGGAAATGGACACCCCAGGTTCCGTGGCTGATCGATCAGCCGGCTGAACCTCACGAAGCTCGCTGCAACTGTCCAGAACCTGGTTGCGCAGGTCTGGTACCGGGGTTGCTCAGCGTGCGGGCAATTCGAAAGGAACGTCATGGTAACGGCCGTCGCGTACGCCACCCCCACCCGCCCGCTGTCCAGCGAAGTCTCGACGACGCTGTCGGTGAACGGTGGGGTTGCATACGAGATCTTTTCAGACGCGTTGGAAATCCCGCGCTGGCTGCCGATCGTCCAGGCGGCGCGCACGCTCACGCGCTACCCCGACGGACGCCCACAGCGGGTCGCATTCACGCGCAAGCTGGAGCGAGGCTCCCTGGGCTACACGCTGGAGTACCGCTACGACCCGGCGAACCTCACCGTCGCGTGGACCACCCCGGAGGCGTCTAACGTCGTGCTCACCGGCGAGGCGCGGTTCGTGGCGCTGTCGAACCGCGCGTGCCTGATGCTGTACCGGCTCGTGCTCGACCTGCCGGTCGTCGATGATCTGCTGACCAGCGAGCTCGACCGTCATCCGGCGTCGCATGTTGTCGCGGAGTTTCGCGAGCACTTGCGCCGGCTGTGCTGAGGTTGCGCGATCGGGTGCGCTCACGCCCTACGGTGGCCTCACGCAACCGGATGCGGCGGGCTCGATGAATGGTGACGGTGGTCGAAGTTGTGTACGATATTTGTCGTGTCGAACGAGCGTCGTCAGGATCGATCGCCACCTCTCGCCGCGTCGCAGGCGCTGCCGCTGCCGCTGCCGCCACCGCCGCCGCATGGTCACGACGCCGACGTCGAGCCGGTGCTGTTCGCGACCGGGAGCGCCCCCCACGCGCTGTACGAGGCGAGCGACGCCGCGTACCACCTGCGCGAGCTCGAAGACAAGCTGCAGCGCTGCCTCGCCACGCTGACCCTGCACTTCCAGCCGATCGTCCACGCCGGGACCCGGACGCGGTTCGGTTACGAGGCGCTGCTGCGCTCGACCGACCGCGCGCTGCCCCACCCGGGCGCGATCCTCGACGCCGCCGAGCGGCTGGAGCGGACCCAGGCGCTGGGCCGCAACGTGCGCGCCCAGGCCGCCAAGGTGATCGCGAGCGCGCCGGCCGAGCGCGGCCTGATGTTCGTCAACCTCCACCTGCTCGACCTGTTCGACAAGCAGCTGCTGTCGCCGTTCGCGCCGCTGTCCAAGGTCGCGTCGCGCGTCGTCCTCGAGATCACCGAGCGGACGTCGCTGGAGGGCCAGATCGACCTGCGCTACCGCGTCGCCGAGCTGCGCGAGCTCGGCTTCCACATCGCGATCGATGACCTCGGCGGCGGCCACGCGCGGATGGGCACGTTCACGCCGCTCGACACCGACTTCGTCAAGCTCGACATGTCGCTGGTGCGCGACGTCGACAAGCACCAGCTCAAGCAGCGGCTGATCCGCTCGGTCACCCAGCTGTGCCGCGAGCAGGGCACGCAGGTGATCGGCGAGGGCGTCGAGACCGAGGCCGAGGCCCAGGTGCTGTTCGACCTCGGCTGCGACCTGCTGCAGGGCTACGTGATCGCCCGGCCCGGCCCGCCGTTCGTCGATCCGCTCTGAGTGCGATCGGATCCCGGCGGCGCTACTCGAGGTCGAACGCGTACAGGATGCCGCGGTTCGACATCACGAACAGCCGGCCGTCCGCGGTCGCGGTGGGCGGCGCCGACACGCCGGGGCCCGGATCGAAGTACTCGACGGTCTCGCCGGTCCGCCGATCGGCGAGGAACACGCCGTCCTTGGTCAGCGTGTACAGCAGGAGCTCGTTCCACACCACCGGCTGAGCCGGCTCGCCGCCGTCCTTGGCACCGACCCGCCACAGCACGTTGCCGGCGAGGTCGATCGCGTACAGCCCGAGGTCGGCGACGCTGACGTACAGCGTCTTGCCGTCGGTCGCGATCCCGCCGACGTTGCCGGTCGAGCTCGGCAGGCCGGCGTCCCAGAACGGGACCCGCCAGCGGACCATGCCGGTGGCCTTGTCGAGCGCGTAGACCCCACCCGACGACGACGACGCGTAGAGCTGGTCGCCGATCACGACCGGGGTCGCGTCGACGTCCATGAACCGATCGGCCTCGGCCTTGAGCGAGGTCGACCACGCCACGGTGCCGGTCTCCTTGCGCAGCGCGGCCAGCGTGCCGTTGGAGAACCCCGTGAAGACCAGATCGTTGTCGACCGTGACCCCGGCGTGGCCGCGCAGCGTGTACTCCTCGGGTGTCTCGGCCTTGTACTGCCACTTGAACTTGCCGGTGGTCGCGTCGACCGCGACCACCTGGTCGGCCTCGTTGGAGAACACGACCAGATCCCCGGCCGCGACCGGCGACTGCTCGATCGGGCCACGGCTCTGGTAGCGCCACTTCTCGACGCCGGTCTGGGCGTCGACCGCGAGCAGCGTGCCGTCCGCGCCGCCGGCGTAGAGCACGCCGGCGACCACGATCGGCGCGCTGGCGACCGCGACCAGCCGCTTGCGCCAGCGCACCGCGCCGCTGGACGACCGCAGCGCGAAGAACCAGCCGCTCGCCGAGCCGATGTACACGGTGTCGGCGTAGACCGCCGCGGCCGCGAACTCCTGGGGCTCGATCTCGGTCAGCCGGTCGGCGGTGATGTACTTCCAGCGCAGCGACAGCCGATCCTCGCCGAGCGGCTCGGGTGGACCGGCGCGCATGGCATCGGCCCGCTTCCACGTCGCGGGCTCGCAGCCCCCGAGGGCGCCGCCCAGGGCCAAGATCGCCGCGACGATCGCCGCGCGCGTACAGGAGTCCTTCCTGATCTGCTTCATGAAGCCCCGAGCGCCGCCAGTCGCTTCTCGACCAGGTCGGCGAGGTCGTGGTCGTTCTTGGTCGCGGCCTTGGCCTTCTCGAACAGCGCCTTGGCCTCGGCGCGCTTGCCGATCAGCTGCTGGATCCGCCCCTGGTGATACAGCGCGTAGGCGCGGCGCATGCCGGCCTCGTCGGGTTGCATCGCGGTGAACGCGGCGAGCGCCTCCTCGAGGCCCTTCTGGCGCGCGGCGTTGTCCTTCTCGGCGAGGGCCTTGGCCTCCAGCGCGAGGCCCAGGCCCTCGCGGCACAGCACGCCCTCGATCGTCTTGTCGCCGAGGCCCTGGCGGTACTCGGCGATCGCGTCGTCGATCTTGCCGGCGTCCACCAGCTGGCCGCCGCGGAACGCATGCCCGGCGACGTCGGTGCCCTGCTTGGCGATCTCGGCGAGCACCGCCCCGCCGCGCTCCTTGGGGTCGCCGAAGCTCGGCTTCTGCGGATCCGGCTTCTCGTCCTTGCCCCGGATCGGCTCGCGGGCGAGCTCGGCGATCTGGTCGAGCTTGCGGGTCGCCGCGATCTGGCCGCGCTCCTTGAACCACCGGATCGTGAAGATCACCACCAGCACCGCCGACACCACGGCGATGGCGATGATGATCTGCTTCATGTGCGGCACCAGGCGATCGAGCAGCGACTCGCCTCCGATGTGCACCGGCTTCGGGGGCTCTGCGGGTTTGGAGACGTCCTTCTCGGCCATGGCGGGTCGGGGGGATGTAGCACCGGCGTCGGTGGCGCGTCAATTCGCACCCTTGGACCCGGGGGCGGCCCGGGGAGTTGCCTGGCCTGGGTGGCCTGACCGCCGAGCGCCCCCCGCCCGGTCAGTTGTCGCTCGCGCCCTCGGCGATCCAGTCGTGGAGCAGCTGGAGCTCGTCGGTGCTCCAGAACGGCGGCCCGTTGAGCGGCATCCGCGACCCGAACGGCGGGGCATCCGACAGCTTCTGGTACATGAGGCTGGAGCACGGCTCGCCGGCGACGATGATCCGCGCCCCGGTGTTGAGGCCGCCCATCCGCAGCGTCGTCAGCGAGCTCAGGTTGAGGCCGCTGATCTGGGTGCCGACGCCGTCGCCGTTGGGGGTTGGCAGGTGGCAGCCGCACCCACCGGGCGAGCGGGCGATCAGCGGGTGGATGTCGCCGGAGAACGACACCGGCTTGCCGGCGTGGCCATCGGAGTCGTCGCAGGTCCCGGCCAGCCGCGGGCCGACGTCGGGCACCAGCGAGCACCCGGCGGCCGGCACCAGCGCGCCGGCGAGTGCGGCAGCGACGAGGGCGGCGCGCGCGGTCATGGCGCGCCCTCCGCGAACTGGAGCTGCAGGTCGGTGAGCTTGCTGCTGATGGTGAACTGCGCCACGACGGAGGTCGCATTCATGATGTCGCCGCTTGCCATGCGCATGAACAGGTCGCCGTCCTTGTGGATGTCGGTCACCATCTTGCTGGGGGCCAGATCGACGTAGACGATCTGGCTGAGCGGCGTGTAGTTCGGGTCCTTCCCGGGCGCCGCCGTCGGGATCGTGGCCTGGAAGATCGGATGCGCCGTGTCGAAGTTCGGCTTGCCCGCCTCGCGCAGGAAGCTGACCTGGCTGGTCGGCAGCAGGCCACGCGGGTTGGGCTGCCGGCCGAGCAAGCCGCCCAGCGGGAAGCTGTCGACGACGTAGCCGTGCGCGTAGACCGAGGTCGGTGCGATCGAGGTGGTGCCGGGACCGACCTCGAGCCGGAGCCCGGGGCGGACGATCGGCCAGTTGACGAACACCTCGATCGCGACCGGCGCCTCGACCAGCTCGAGGTCGATCGCGTCGGACAGCGCGCCGTGCGTGGTGATCTTCTGGCCGTCGTACTTGTCGGTGACCTTGACGTTGAAGATCGTGTGGATCGGCTCGTAGTCGACATCCCCGGGCACGGTCTCGACCAGCGGCGGGTGGTCGGTGAGCGGGGTGAACGACATCGACATCGGGTCGCCGGTGCCGAACACGTAGATCGGGGTCGGCGCGCGATCGGCGTCGCCGAACGCCCAGAACTTGACCTGCGTGCCGTCCGTGGCGGACCCGGTGATGCCGCGCACGATGATGTTGTTCTTCATCATCAACGTGGTGCTGTCGAGGCTGTCGTTGAGGACGATCTGGTTGGTCAGATCGGTGTTGCTGGCGACGGGGGGGATCACCGCGTCCCTGGGCAGCACGTTCGCGCTCGCGCCGGGCTCGTCCGGGACCAGCGGACCGAGCCGGCAGGCGGCGGTGGGGCCGAGGATCGCGAGGGTAACGAGAGTACCAACGAGACGACCAGCGAGGCGCATGTTGGGCTCCATGGTCAGAGGGTCCCGGTGAGGGCGAGGTGGATCGCGACCTCGTCGGAGAAGTCGCTGAAGTCGTAGAGCTCGCCGCTGAGCTTGATCCGGACCGCGCCGCGGACCTTGATGCTCGCGCCGGCGGTGTAGCGCACCACGGCGCTGTCGGACCGCAGCTCGCTGTCGCGCAGCACGTTGCCCTGGCGGCGCAGCCCGTCCCAGCGCAGGATGAGGTCGAGCCGGTCGCCGGCCGGCAGCTCGAGCTCGGCGTACCAGCCCTGCTTGAGGAAGTACGGATCGAACTTGCCGTCCTTGCCGGGGCCGTACTTGAAGCGCTGCGCCGGGTCGTCGCCGAGCGCCATCTCGGTGCGGCGCGCCAGGTACTCGGCGCGCAGGAGCACGCGCGACAGCTGGAGCACGAGGTGGGCGCCGGCGATCTGGTAGTGCAGCTTGTTGTCCGGATCGTAGGTCCCGAACATCCCGGACGCGCCGGCGGTCAGCGTGGTCTTGCCGGCGACGATGTTGAGCGCGGCGTTGGCGCCGAGCGACGGCCGCGAGTTGTTGTCGACGTAGTACGCGTCGCCCGAGCGCGACAGCCGGTAGTCGAAGTCGGCGGCGCCGCTCTGCGCGCGCGGCCCGCCGACCGCGTAGGCCGCGTAGTCGAGCCGGACGTCGTCGGTGAAGTAGTGGGCGCCGCTGAGCTCGACGCCGTTGTCGACCCACGGCGACGGCAGGACGCCCATGTTCCACTCGCTGTACCGCAGCATCCGGCCCATGTCGTAGGGCAGCGGCTTGTCGCTGGTCCGGTGGTTGGCCGGATCGTAGCGGATCGGGAACGAGCCGAACTGCGGAGTGAACCGGCCGACCCGGAAGTTGAGCTCGTCGGCGATCCGCAGGTCGAAGAACGCCATGCCGGCCTCGATCCCGTGGCAGGCGACGCACAGCTTGATGCTCGCCGACACGTTGTCGCCGAAGTCCTGCGTGACCTTCATCGAGACCTCGGCGGTCGCCGCGTCAAGCCCGATCTTGCGGCCGACCGGCTCCGAGGGCACGGCCATGTAGTCGAGCTGGATCGAGCCCGCGAAGTTGCGCTCCAGGTTGTCGGCGGCGGCGGGACCGGCGGCGGCGGCGGCGAGCACCGCGGCGGCGGCGAACATGCGACGCGGTGAGATCATGATCGGCCCTGCTTGCAGTCGGTGCACGAGTCCTCCACGAAGCGCAGGCACTGGAAGATCACGTCGGCGTCGCGCAACGAGATCCCGCTCGACGGCTTGAGCCGCATCTGCTCGACGTACATCTGCCACCGCCCGACACCGATTCCGCGCGCGACCACGACCCGGTCGATCGGATGGCAGCGCGAGCACTTGGCGGTGGTCAGCGAGCAGGCCTGCTGGACCTCGGCGGGCGGGTTGGGCGCGCCGGTCAGCAGGGCGCGCGGCGCGTCGGCGCACGACGCCGCGAGCAGCGCGGCGAGCACCGCCGCGCGGCGGACGGGGGTGGATCGGGGCATGGTGGGAGCGGTAGGCGAGTCTGCGCTGGTCATGGCGAGGCGATCACGACGGCCGGAACCTGATCAGGACGGAGACCTGCGCCGTGCCGGTGTCCGGCGCCTGCTGGGTGTGGATCCCGCCGAGCACGCCGGCGGCGCAGCTGGCGAGCGAACCGAACCCGGTACCGCTGGTCATCACGTGGGTCGCCGCGCCGTTCTCGTCGATCTCGAGGCTGACCTTGAGATCGACCGCCGGCGTGGCGTTGCCGGCGCGCGCGGCGGCCTGGTAGCACGCGCGCAGCGATCCGAGCTGACGCTCCATGCTGCGCTTGACCACCGAGCTCGCCAGCGAGCCCTTGACGTCGAGGCCGTCCAGCGCCGGCACCGCGTCGAGCGTGCCCGGGCCGACCACCGCGGGCGCGCCGGCGGGGCCGCTGGGGCCGGCGGGCCGGGCCGGCGCTGGCGCGGGCTCGGCGGTGGCGACCGGCGGCTCGCCCGAGGCCTCGGCCGCGGGCGGTGCGATCGGCGCCGGCTCGTCGTCGGCGGCCGGAGCGGCCGGTGCGGCGGCGCGCGCTGGCCCCCCCGGCGCGGCCGGTGCGGCGGCG
>JBGQCL010000422.1:0-10639 GCA_041495365.1 Kofleriaceae bacterium
AGCGAAGCGAGTCGGGGGGGAGGGGCCCTGCCGGCTCTGCCGGCGGGGAGGGGGTCCTCCCCCTTTCGATCGACGAGCGAAGCGAGTCGGGGGGGAGGGGCCCTGCCGGCTCTGCCGGCGGGGAGGGGGTCCTCCCCCTTTCGATCGACGAGCGAAGCGAGTCGGGCGACCGGCCCCGGGCTCTCAGCTCGACGGTGACGCGCTCCATCGCCGGGAGCGTGGCGCCCATCGCGGCCGTCGCAGGCAGGAGCAGCAAGAACGTGCTGGAGAACGCGACCGCCCATTGCCAGCCGGCCGACGGCTCGACGCCGATCGTGCGCAGCACCCAGCTGCTGAACGGCGGCGCGACGAACAGCAGGACCCCGCTCCACAGCGCGACGATCAGCTCGCAGCCCGCATACCAGCGCACCGGCCGAGCGCTCGCCTCGATGCGCCCCCCGAACACCAGTCCTCCCGCGGCGAGCCCGCCGAAGAATGCCGCGACGACGGCGAGCACCGCGGCGGACTCGTGGCCCAGCCACAGCGAGCTCTGCTGGGTCCAGACGATCTCGTAGCCCATCGCGGCGAGCCCGGAGGCCATCATGAGGGCGTGGGACGCCCAGCTGCGCTGCCGCTCGCGTTCGGCTCTCAACCGGCGAACCTGATGATGTATCCCCACGAGTCGAGCTGTGAGGGGATGGCGTTGAACGACAGCGTGATGCGGCGCTCGCCCTGGTTGGGCGGAACGGCGTGCATGAGGTAGCTCGGGAACAGCACCAGGTCGCCTGGCTCGGGCGCGGGGCTGATCCACTTGTCCGCGCAGTACTCGTTCGGCGCCATGCCCGTGTGGTCGTTCTTGAACAAGAAGTCCGTGCCGCCCGGCGACTTCATGAACACGGTCTGCGAGCTCGGATGCGTGCGCGTGAGATACACGACCCCGGAGATGAAGCTGTTGGCGTGGTTGTGCATGGCCTGACGGCCACCGGCGTCCAGCACGTTGACCCACATCTCCTTGAGCAGCCACGGCAGGCGCTCCCCGAACAGGTGGGTGCCGAAATCGACCAGCCTGGGCGCGATCAGGCCCGCCGCCTCGACGAGCAGCGGGCTGTCCTGCGGCCGCAGCATCTCCGTGTGGACCAGGTTCGTCGACGCGTTGTTGTCCCGGATCGCGCGGGCCGTGAAGTGCTCGATCAAGCGCGCCACGAGCGGCGGCCCGAGCGTGCCCGGCGCGCGCATGAACGGCGTGGGGAACAGGCCGAACACCTCGTCCATCGCGGGCCGGTTATCTCCGGCATCCGCCGGGCATGTCCATCACCAAATCCGCCACACGATTGTCACCTGGCCGCAATGCGATGTCCGCTTGCGCGATCCGGACGCGGCCGAACGTGTCACGTCAGGCGCCCGAGCACCCTGAATCGTCAGGCAAACGTTGCAGAACCGTCGCCGTGCATCGCCGCGGAACATTGTACGAGTGCCGGGCGCGGATGGGGACTTCCGCCCCGGCGGCCGGCGCAGAGGTCAGGCCCCACCGCGCATCCGGCTCCCCCTACAGGCACCACTGGAGGCTACGATCATGAGCATCCTCGAGAAGATGACGATGCTGGCTCTCGGCATCTGCAGTGTCGGCTCCCTCACCGGATGCGGCGACAACGGCGCGACGGCCGAGAGCCCCGGCTCGACCGGCGAGGTCGGCCTGTCGCTGCAGATCCCGCCTGGCACCCTGATCGACAGCGCGACCTGGTCCATCACGGGGCCCATGGGGTTCATCCGGAACGGCGCGATCGACTCGTCCGGGTCGACGACGCTGACCGCCCTGATCGGCGGGATCCCGGCCGGGACGGGATACCAGATCTCGATCATCGCCACGACCAGCGACGGGTCGACCACCTGCACCGGGTCCGCCGCGTTCGACGTGAGGGCCCGCCTGACCACGTCGGCCGCCGTGCCGATGACCTGCCTCGAGAAGCCGCGCACCGGCAGCGTGCTGGTCGACGGCAGGTTGAACATCTGCCCGACGATCGACGGGGTCTCGGCGAACCCGGCCGAGGTCCAGGTCGGCGGCACGATCGCGCTGTCGGCCGCTGCGCATGACAGCGACGCAGGTCCCAGCCCGCTGTCGTTCGGCTGGACGTCCACCGCGGGCACCCTCGGCGACGCCTCGGCCAAGAACCCGACCTTCACCTGCACGACGCCGGGCACCGTCACGCTGCACCTCAGCGTGGGCGACGGCGACCCCGCCGCATCGTGCGCCGACGCGTCGACCGTACAGGTCACGTGCTCGGCCGCGGCGAGGATCCCGGGCAGCTACGTGGCGGGCGACTTCCACAACCACACGACGTGCTCCGACGGCTCGATCTCGATGGAGAAGCTGGTCAAGAAGGCCACCGACCGGGGAGAGACCCCGTGGGGCCTCGACTGGTTCGTCCAGGCCGGGCACGGCGGAAACGGCAGCCGCAACTGCCAGCTGGTCGAGGACGCGAGCCTGTCCACGCCCGTCTATCCGTTTGCCACCGGCGTCGGCCCGAACACGTCGTGGGAGAACTCCGGAGTCATTCCGAAGGGCGACCCGTCGGGCACCAGCCCGAACCGGAACATGTGGCGATGGCAATCGGTGCAAGAATTCCAGTACCCGCTCATCGAGTATCTCAACGCATTCAAGAATCTCCCGCTGTTCCTCGGCGTCGAGACCATCGCTCCCGGCCACGAGCACACCTCGATGTCGATCATCACCGGCCAGATCCCGGCGACGCTCGACGCGGGAAACCTCCCCGCCGCCCCGCCCTACACCGCGCTCGGCAACGGCAACGCGCTCGCGCAATGGGAGTACTGCTTCGACCGCGCCGACACGGATACGAGCCGCGGCGCCGGCAACAGCTGGGACTGCTCGGTTCCGGGCAGCTTGAACGCGGCGGATCCGAGCTGGAACGCCACCGCGCAGAAGCTGATCCCCGCCGGCGGCGCCGGGAACGGCACCAGGGGTCACAACAAGACGGTCGAGGCGCTCAGGTGGATGGCCGCGTTCCATCCCGATGCCAGCTACTACGTCCCCGCTCACCTCGAGCGCGCCGGCCAGTTCAATCCCGACGGAAACAACGGCTTCAACATCGAGCATCTGCGCGACTTGAACAACGTGGCACCGAAGATCGCCTTCGGATTCGAAACCCAGCCGGGCCACGGCGCGTCCGCCGCACGCGGCGAGTACCAGCGCCTCCGCAACAACATCGGCGGCGTCCAGACCGACAGCGTCGGGGGCACGACCTACGGCGGCACGGGCGTCTACGGCGGCGTGATCGGCGGGGTGTGGGATGCGCTGCTGGGCGAAGGGCGCAACTGGTGGTTCTTCGCGAGCTCGGACTGGCACAACCGCGGCAGCTTCGGTCCGGACGACCGCCGATCGACGCAGGACTTCTTCCCCGGAGAGTACCAGCGCAACTACACCATGGTACGCAGCGGTGGGAACAAGCCGAGGCCGCAGACGATCGTCGACGGCCTGCGCACCGGCAACAACTTCGCGACCTCCGGCCAGATCATCGACCGACTCGCGTTCGTGGTCTGCACCGATCGTCCCGACGCGCTCGTCGCAGAGCTGGTCGGCAATGCAGCGGTCAGCAACACGGCACTCGACGCGGCGGGCTGCGCCACGATGGGCGAGAAGCTGGTGGTGCCCGCGGGGTCGGACGTCGTCGTCGGAGTTGCGGTGCGAGACCCGGCCGGCGCGAACTTCTCCCCGTACAGCTTCCCCAACCCGTCGCTGCTCCAGGTGGGCATCACCCAGCCGATCAACCTGCCGGTGCTCGATCACGTCGATCTCATCCGCGGGCTGGTCACCGGGTTCCGGGTGCCGGGTACGGCCGGCTACATCGGTGAGTGGCCGCGCAACCTCAACTGGATGCACGCGGACGGCACGATCGCGGACCTCTCGGTCGTACCCGACGCGGCCAGGAACGTCAGCGCCGCGATCCTGCGGACGTTCGATGGCAGCGGCGCCTCGCCGTGGTCCACGGTGACCTCGAAGTTCGACGGCTCGACGTTCCTGACCATGACGTTCCGGATCGCCGCGGTCTCGGCCTCGCAGTACGTCCGCCTGCGCGGGACCAACATGCCGCCCGCGGTGCCGTTCGAGACCGACGCCAGCGGCAACCCCCTGCCCGATATCTTCACCAACGCGACGGATCAGACGATGCTGCGCATCCCGTGCACCGCGGCGCACAGCGCGAACAGCCAGTTCGACGGCTGTCCAGACCACATGGCGCCCGCGACCGCCCCGAGCCCGATCGCCAGCCAGCGCGCCGTCTCGTTCGACGTCGCCGCGTGGGCCGATCTCTGGTTTTACAGCAACCCGGTCTACATCGAGGTCGTCGGTTCGGTCGTCGTGGCTGGGGTGCAGTGACGGTCCCATGATCGCACCGCTGGCCGACACCTGCGCTGCCGACCCGGTGGCGCCGTCCGGGCACGCCGCACCGGAACCGGTCGCACCGCCCCGACCGGCGCGCCGGCGCCCGCCGCGGTGGCTGCGCGAGCCGCTCCTGCACTTCGTCGTACTCGGCGGAGTGCTGTTCGGTGTCGACCACTTCCTCGCTGGCAACGCCGATGACCCGCACACGATCGTCGTCGGGGCCGACGTGGATAGCGAAGCACGAGAGACGTTCAAGGCAACACGAGGACGCGAGCCGAATACGGAAGAGCTCCAGGCCCTGCACCGCGTGTGGCTCGACAACGAGGTGCTCTATCGAGAAGGCCTGGCGTTGCAGGTCGACAAGGGCGACCCCGCGATCCGCGAGCGCGTCATCTTCAAGGCGCTCACCGTGGTCGACAGCAACGTCCATGTCCCGACAGCAGACGACCAGGTGCTGCGCGCGTGGTTCGACGGGCATCGCGACAAGTACGACGAGCCCGCGCGCTACGACTTCGAGGAGGCCGCGCTGTCCGGAGACAGCTCGGCGGCCGCGGTGCGCGAGTTCGTGACTGCCCTCAACGGCGGGATGCCGGGCGACGCGAAGGCCGGGTTGCGCGTGTTCAAGAACCGGCCGCACGCGAGCCTGGCCGAGAGCTACGGGCCGGAGTTCGTCAAGACCCTGGCACGGGCGCAACCGGACACCTGGCAGGCGGTGCGGACGCGCGACGGCTGGCGCGCCATCCGGCTCGATGCGAGCACCCCGGCGAAGCCGGCCGTGTTCGAGGCCGTGCGCGGCGTGGTGCTGCACGACTGGATCGACGCCACGGCCGCGGAGCAGCGGACCGCCGCCGTCCGCGCGCTGGCGAACAAGTACAAGATCAAGTACGAGGCGCCGGCCCGGGACGACCTCGAATGAGCGGTCGCGCCTGGCTCGTGGTCCCGATCGTCGCCGTCCTGGCGGCCACGGCCTCGCCGGCGCGGGCCCACGAGATGAGCATGGCGGAGATGGAGGTCCGGGAGACCTCGCCCGGCGAGTTCCTGTGGCAATGGTCGGCCTCGAGCGACAAGCGCCCGATGGGAAACGACCTCGTCCCGCACTGGCCCCAGGGCTGCTCGACCGGGCCGAGCGCCGTGCGCTGCGGCAGCGCCGGCCTCACAGGCACGCTGGCGATGGAGGGCGTTGGCAAGCGCTACTCCGCCGCCCTGGTGAAGGTGGTCTGGCTCGACGGCCAGACCCGGGTCTACACGCTCACGGCCGCGCAGCCGTCGGTCCGGCTCTACGGATCGGCGGACGACCGCCGCGGTACGGCAGACATCGCGCGGGCCTACGTCGTGCTCGGTGTCCAGCACATCCTGAGCGGCATCGACCATCTGCTGTTCGTCGTCGGATTGCTGTTCCTGGTCGGTTTCCGGCGTCGCCTGATCGGCACGATCACCGCGTTCACGCTGGCTCACAGCCTGACGCTCGCGTGCAGCGCGCTGGGCTGGATGACGCTGCGGCCTGCGCCCGTCGAGGCCATGATCGCGATGTCGATCGTGCTGGTGGCCTGCGAGGCGCTGCGCGAGCGCGAGACGCTGGCTCGACGCATGCCGGCGCTCGTCTCGTTTCTGTTCGGTCTGGTGCACGGGCTCGGCTTCGCGGGCGCCCTCCGGAGCATCGGCCTTCCGCAGAGCCATCTCCCCCTGGCGCTGTTCACCTTCAACGTCGGCGTGGAGATCGGCCAGCTGATGACGGTGCTGGTCGCCTACGTGGTCGTGCGCCTGTTCATGGCGAGGCGCTGGTTCGGACGGGCGCGGACTCCCGCGCTGTACGCCGTCGGCGTGGTGGCAGCGTACTGGTGCTGGCAGCGCATCGCGCTGCTGATCTAGCACGGGCCGCGCCGATCGGGATGCGCGCCCCGGCCCGCTCGTGCTCCGGACACCGGGGCTGGTGCACGCGCGGGGTCCGCGAGTTCCTGCTCGCGACCGCGCGCGGGGTTCGCCAGACCTGATCGACCCGCGCACGATCCCGGCATGTCGGGTGTCCCCGACATCGCTTCGGCTCCAGGTCCTCGGCCGCCGGCAGGTCGTGCAGGCGTGGAATCTGCCTCGGGGTGCGCTGGCTGTCGCCGCTCGGCCCGCTCCGCCTCGAGTGGGGCCTCCCGCTCGATCTCGAGCGGGGCGACAAGCCGGATGGGCTGTTGTTCTCGATCGGCACCTCGTTCTGACGGCGCGCACGCCGGCTCACTGATCGTGGGTCTGGCCGGACAGCGGGGTCGCGGTCATCGACGGCCGATGGCTGAACGCCTCGAACCACGCCGCCAGCCGAGGATGGCGGTCGCCGAACCACGGCAGATCGCGGAACGCGAGCCAGCTCAGCGTGCAGGCCAGCGAGATCTGGCCGATGTCGACCGGGCCGTCGAGCGAGATCTCGGCCTCGATGTAGTCGTAGCTCGTGACCAGCTTGTCGCGGTGGCCGTCGCCGAGCTTGGGCCAGCGGAACGCTTCGGGCCGGCGCTCGGTCTCCCAGCGCAGCTGGATCCCGGCGTCGGCCATGCCCTGGGCCAGCGCCTGCAGGCGCAGGGCGTGCCAGCGCGCGGCGCCGTGCGGCGGAAACATCCGGCGGCCGTCGTGCAGGCCGTCGAGGTACTCGCAGATCACCATCGAGTCGAACAGGCAGTCGACCTCGGAGATCACCAGCACCGGGACCTTGCCCAGCGGGTTGAGCGCGAACACCGCGTCGTTGCGGACCGTCGGGCTGGTCTCCTGGTGGACCACCTCGAGGCGATCGGCGATGCCGACCTCGTGAGCCATCACGAGCACCTTGCGGGCATGCGGCGAGTGGGTCTGGTACAGGAGCTTCATCTCGGCTCCGGAGCATAGCGCCGCCCGCGCGCCCGAGGGACTGAATGCGGAGCTGAATGCGCAGGCCGAAGCCCGCCTGCACGCCGGCTACTGCATGTGGTACGTCGCGCTGAGATAGCCGAAGATTCCCGGCACGTCGTAGGTCGCGCCCTCGAACCCGTTCAGCGAGCAGCTGTAGCAGCTGGGTGGGCTGCGGTCGAGCAGGTTGTTGACGCCGGCCGTGACCGTGAGCCGGTGATCGAACTCCGGCGACCACACCAGCTGGACGTCGTTGTACACGGTGACCCCGAGCTTGTTGGTCGCCTTCGTATCATCCGGATCCGGGTTCGAGCACGTGCCCGGGAAGGCGGCCAGTCCCGGGCAATGCTCGGTGACCGAATGGATATAGCGAGTGATCAGCGTGACGTCGAACGTCTTGTAGAGCCACGACAGTACCAGGTTGGATTTGAACCTGGGGAAGGCATGCGTCGGCGTCCCGGAGATGGTCCCCACCAGGTCGGTGATCTTGACCCCGGTGGCGCTCGGCGTCCTGGTCTCGTAGGCGAGCAGGTAGCTCGACTGCCACGTGGCGCGGAGCCGGCCGAAGCTCTGGCGGGGCAGCCGGTAGGCCAGCGTCAGGTCGAGGCCGCGGACGTTGATCCCGCCGATGTTCTGCAGCACGTTGTCGAACGCCGAGATCGCGCCTTCCGGACTGCGCACGATGCCCATGCAGGCCTTGTCGTCCGCGTTGAGCACGCACTGGTTGAGCTGCAGCTGGGCGTCGAGCGCCGCGATCGCGGAGTCGAGCCGGACGTCGTAGTACGCGAGCTCGAGATCGACGCTGTCGGCCCATGGCCGGTCCTGCAGCCAGGCCGGGCTGTAGGCGAGGCTGAGGTTGACGCTGGTCGAGGTCTCCGGCGACAGCGCGCGATTGCCGCCGGTCGTCACGCCGATCTGCGGGTTGGCCTGGACGTAGGTGCCGCTCGCGGGGACCCCGAGATCGATGCAGCGCTGCTTGACCTCGGGCGACACTCCGGACTTGCTGAAGCCACTGCACGGATCGCTGAGGATCGGATTGAACCGCGCCTGGCTGCCAAACAGCTCGCCGATGCCGGGCGCGCGGAATCCGTTGCCGACGCTGCCGCGCAGCACCAGGTCCTTGATCGGCTTCCAGCGTGCACTCACCTTGCCGGTGAGCTTGGGCTTCAGGAACGAATAATCCGACACCCGGCCCGCGACGTCGACGTCGAGCAGCTCGGCCCCGGGGTTGCCGACGAGCAGCGGTGCGCGCAGCTCGCCGTAGGCCTCGTTGACCGTGTAGTGGCCGGAGGTGGGCAGCGACACCGCGCCGGCGCCGTCGCCGGCCGCGATGACCGCGTCGGGCTCGTAGAACCCGCCGAGCCGGCGATGCTCCACGCCCACGGCCGCCGCGACCCAGCCGGCCGGCAGCTTCACGAGGTTGCCGGACAGGTTGGCGACGGAGTCGACCACGCTCTGCTCCGAGACGTCGTGCTCGGTGAACGTGGTGTATGCGAGCATCGCCGGGGTGATGGTGCCCCGGCCGTCGGTGCCCTGGCCGTCGAACAGGTCGAACGGCACGCAGCTGGGATCGCCCGGGTTCGTCGTGGTGCCGCAATGGTAGCGGCCATCGCCGCCCTTGTAGGCCGGGCCGAGCGCCTGCTGGAGCTTGGCCGAGTTGAACGCGTTGTTGCGGCGCTGCTCGGCGCGGTTGAGCCCGTAGGCCACGGTCGTGTCCCAGGTGAAGCGCTGACCGCCGAGCTCGAAATGGCCATCGAGCCCGCCGGACGAGTACAGCGTGTGGACGTCCTGCTCGAAGATGCGGGGTCCGGCCTCGACCGGGCGGCGGTCGATCTGGTAGCCGGTGTCGACCATCGGATCGAACGTGCGCGCGAACGGGTTGTACGGGTTGGTCGCGTCGATCGCGATGCGATCCAGGCGGCTGTTGGTGTGGGCGCCCGGGCCGATGGTCAGCGGCTCGGGGGCGGCCTGGTTGACCGACTCGCGGTTGTTGAACGAGGCCTTGCCGCGGGCGTTGATGTCGGGCGATAGCTTGTAGGTCAGTGCGCTGAAGATGTTGATGCGCTGCGACGGCGTCTCGGCATAGTTGTAGGGCTGGAAGTTGAAGCGGTCGTCGTTCGTGAAGTTGTGGAACTGGCCGCCGGTGCCGTCCTCGAGCGCGAGGTCATGCTTGGTGCCGTCGGGATCGAAGTAGATCACGCGGCCGTGTCCACCGGTCCCGGAGCAGTTGGGCGTGCAGCGGTCCACGTTCGGGACCGGGAAGCTGGAGATCGGGCGGTCGCCCGACGACACCGCGCGCTGATCGACGAACGACCCGCCGACCACCGTCGACAGCTTGCCGGTCGTGCCGCCCCACGACAGGTCGTACTTCTGGACCATCCCGTCGCCTTGATGGAACGCGGCGGTGTAGACCGAGGCCCTCACCCCGGAGAGCTCCTTGCGCGTGATGATGTTGATGACACCGGCGATCGCATCGGATCCGTAGAGTGGCGATGCGCCGTCCTCGAGGACCTCGATGCGCTCGATGATCCCGATCGGGATCGTGTTGAGGTCGGTCGAGACCGGGACGCCGCTGGCCGACGCGCCATTGACCCAGCGCACGCCGTCGACCAGGACCAGCACGCGCTTGGATCCGAGGTAGCGCAGGTCGGCCTCGGTGGCGCCCGCGCCGATGCCCCCGCCGTCGGGCGGATATCCGAAGTTGCCGCTCGAGTTGAACTTGCCGTTGATCGCGCCGCCCGCGACCGGCAGTTGCTGCAGGATGTCGCCGACCGAGGTCAGCCCCGTGCGCTCGATGTCCTCGCGCGACATCATCAACACCGGCGCTTGCTTGCCCAGCGGATCCCCGATGCGCGATCCGGTGACCACGATGACCTCGGCCCCTGCCGGCGACGTGTCATCGCCGGCGGCGGGAGCGTCCGCCGGTCCAGGCGTCGGGGCCGGGGTCGCCGGGGCCGTGGCGGTCGCGGCCGGGGCCGCATCGGGAGCCGGGGCCGGCGCGGCCGGCGCAGCGTCCGGGGACGGCGCCGGCGGGTCCGGCGGGAGTGGCGGCGCAGCCGGTGCCGGTGGCGCCTGTCCCACGACCGGCGCGGGTGGGGTCTGCGCCAGTGGCGTTGCCTGGGCGAGCCGGCGTGGACCTGGCCGCATGCGGAGTGTGGGCTCCGCGCGCGCCGCCCCCCCGGCGGTGACCAGCAGCGCGGTCAGCCCCGTGAATGTTCGATAATTGAACGCATTGCGAAGCTTCATCGGTCACACCTCGTGAGGTGCTTTTACTATGGGTGCGGATCCTTTGCATCGGCGGAAAGTTGATCGATTTCGCGAAGTTGGTTTCGGAGTCGCTATCCGGATCGACCGCGAGCGGGTAGCGTCAGCGGCCTGATGCCCACTGCGCGCGCCACGACG
>JBGQCL010000423.1:0-10631 GCA_041495365.1 Kofleriaceae bacterium
ACGGCGAGGAGGTGCGCGACGGCCACGACCTCCGCTACTACGAGAACGTCCTCCTGTACGTCAACCGCGGGCGCGACGGCATCGCCGGCACGTACCAGGACCCGAACGTGCTGGGCGGCGGCGCGAACAACGTCAAGCTGTACGCCGGGCACCGGATCTGGCTCGTGAGCCCCGACTACGCCAAGGCGCTCGAGGGCGTCGTGCCGTCGGGTTCGTTGACAGGCGGCGCCGTCGCCAAGGTGAAGCGCTTCGGCGCGCACCTTCAGGACATCTTGCAGAGCGTCACCGAGTCGCGGAACCACTTCGGTGAGGTGGCCGGCGAGTTCGCGCAGGCCATCCGCGACCACCTGCCCGCGATCGTCGGGATCACCGCCGGGTTCCTGACGCTCGAGGCCGGCTCGATGTTCCTGGCCGCGACGCCCACCGGCGTGGGCCAAGCCGCGGCGGCGGTGATCCAGCTCGCGCTCTCGGCCTTCGGCGCGGCCGGCATGGTCGAGGCGGGGATCGAGGCGCTGAAGCATGGCAGCGCGTGGCTCACGACCGCCTGGACGGCGCACGGCAAGCCGGAGCTGATCGCCGAGGCGAGCAAGGAGTTCCTGCGCATGCTTGTCGCGATCGCCGTCGCGGCGCTCGGCTATCTCGGGGCCAAGGGCAACTACAAGAACGCGCTCAAGATTGCGAACAACATGCCGACCGGCTCCCTGCCAGCGTTCGCGACCGCGGGCCATGCACCGCGCGGCGGCGCAGGTGCCAGAGCTGGGGTGGCGATCGGCCCGAGCGTCGGAGGCCCTGCGGTCGTCGGCGCCGCGGCGGTGGGACTGAGCGACAAGGAGAAGAAGGCCGCGCTCGGCGAAGGACCGGAGGTCGATGGGGTCCACGACAAGGACGTGGGCGAAGCCAGATCAAGCGAGCGACCCGACCGTCGCGCAGCCGATGGCCGCGAGAACTCAACGCCTGGTGAGCACGCTGCGCAGCATCAATCGGCTCAGCCGGTCGCGCCGAAGCACTACTCGCTGAAACCAAGTGACGTGGAACAGGCTGCGCAGGCGATGAAGGCATCCGGACGCCTTCAGGGCGACATGGCCGTGTTTGACAAACTGGTGGAACAGGCGAAGGCCGGGCAAGCTGGTTCACTCGGAGAGCTCGAGGCCATTCAACGATGGCTCGACAATGGAAGTGCGATCGAGGTGCTGCCAGAACATCAGAATCAACTAAACGCCAGCGGCAAGCCACGCACGAATCCCGACTATCGCGTAGATGGCAAACTTCGTGAAATAAAGTCCCGAAGTGATACGCTGGATAACGAGTGGGTAAAAGAAAACGTCACAAAGGCGAACAAGCAGATCAAAAATTCCGGCCTCCCCGAACAAGGAGAGGCTGAGCTGCAATTGCGTGGCCCAGAAGCAGAACACGCAACCCTCGCCCAGGTCGAGCGGCAAGTGAAAGGTAACTTCAACACACAATTCGGACGTCATCTTCGTCGTGTTGCGGTCTACAAGAACGGTGTATTGTTCGCAGAATGGGAACGCCTACCCGACGGCACGATCCTGAGGACATTCCCACTATGACGACTTCAACTTGGACAACCGGAAGCGGATTAGTCACCTTCAATCTGAAGATTCCTCAGCACGGCAGTCCCGCTGTCCAGCTGGCGAACGCGACCTCGATCATTCTCGAAAATGCTCGCACCGTCGGCAATCTGACATACGCATCTCTGTCGACCTTGAGCGAGGGAGAGGACGCGGTAGAGTGGGGCGCTGGCGAGCCGGAAACCAAGGCGATCGTACGCGCGGTGCAAGAGCACACAGACGCTGCACGCGTCGAGCTCACCTTCGATCTCCGATGCAGAGGTGCCGATGACGTCGAGTTCGTGATCACTCGTGGCATGGACTGTTGGATCGAGAGAAGTTCCCTCACAGATCCGAACGCAAATGGTCCACTCGAAATCACGATCTCCCTGGACGCGGATATCTATTCTCCAGTCACGTGGGGCCTAGAGCGCGATAATCGTCCCCTCGCGGCTCGCAATGCGCCCTTGTTTAATCAGTTCCTATTGGCAGTGCGCGAAAGGACCGGTGCGTCGGTGGGACCAGTCCATGCCGAGGATTACGCAGGTCAGGTTGGTCCAGATGGTTTCAAGGTGCGATGAGGTGCTAACCAGGATCGCCTGAAAGAAGATCCATCCTATTGACCTGAGATCTTTTGGGGATTCCACACGACCGATGAACGTGATGCGGCGCTGGTGGTGACCTTTGAGAACTTCAAGTCCAACCCCGCGTTATTGGCCGGTCATGTCGCTCGCTTTCTTTGATCCAAGCTCCATGCGACCCTGGTTAGTCCGCGACTTGCCAGCACGCGGAGCGTTCCGGCATTGGCACGCTCGACCCGCCGGCGTGGACGCTGGTGCCCGCGGCGATCCAGCCGCCATCACGATGCGCTCGATTGATAGCCGTCCGGCCGGCCTCGCTCAACTTCATGACGCCACCGCCGCGCCGGCCCGGCCCTGCTGCCGCCGACCCGATGCTGGTCGAAGTCGTTCGGCGGGCTGGTCGCCAGCTGGTCGAGGTCGCGCTCGGCGAGCTTGGTCGCTGGCGCCTGAGCCTGGTGCGCGAGCTCGGTGGCCCAACGTCGCCTGATCGCCGCGGCGGCCGGCCCGCTGCCGGCCCGCTGCCGGCCCGAGGGCCTGGTGTGCGAGATCGGCGGCCCGCTCGGCGCCACCGCGATCGCTGCGGCGGCCGTGCTGCTCCAGCCCGATGCTGGTCGAGGTCTCGACGTGGGCCTGATGTGCGAGCTCGGTGCGCCTGGCGCCGCAGCGGGATCACAATGGTGCCGCCGGCGTCGAGCAGTCAAGGTCGCGCTCGACGTGGGCACGGGGCGCAAGCTCGGCGGCAACCGTGCTGGTGGAGGTCGGTTCGGCGCGGGCCTGGCGCACGAGTTCGGCGAGCCGGCGGCGCCGTCGACGAGCTGCAGCTTTGTCCCAATTGAGTCCCTACCGCGAGCTGGTCCCTACTCCGGCCCCTACTTTTCCGTGGTGCCGTGAAACGCCTGGATACGCCTCGAAATGGTCAACGTATTGGAAACAGTAGATCTCGAAGTAGTTTCAAGCTCGTCGGAGCCCGTCCGAGATCCGGCCAGACACCGGACACCGGACAGAGCGACGCGCTCGACGGCGGCCGGGCGCGCGGCCGCCTACTGGACGTCGAGCTTGCCGTTGCGGCCGCCGAAGCCGTCGGGCGCGTCGCCCGGCGAGTACGGATCTTTGATCCACTGCCCGTCGGCCACGAACCTGTACTGATAGGTGCCGGGCGGCAGCTTGACCGTGATCTTGTATGCGCCGCCGGCGTCCGCGGTCATGAGGTACTGCGGGTTGTCCGGCTTCCAGTCGTTGAAGTTGCCGGCGAGGAAGACCTTCTTCGTGCCACCGCCCTCGGGCTTGAACACGAACACCACGCCGTCGGCCGTCAGGTTGGGGCCGGGCGCCAGCTGCTTGGCCGGCGCGGGAGCTGGCGCGGTGGCCTCCGGCGTCGCGGGGGCGGCAGGGGCGGGCTCGGCGGCCGGGGTGGGCGGGGCCGTCGACGTCGGCCCGGCGGTGGTCGCGCCGCCCCCGCAGGCAGCGAGGGCGATCGCGAGGAACGGAGCGAGCAAGCAAGATCTCGAGGTCATGAGACTCTCCTCAGTCTTGCGGCGATATTACGGCAATCGCATCGCGCGCGGCGCGACGCACCCGCCACGCGCTCACCGTGCGCGGCGGCTCGTGAGGCGTCCCATCACTTCGGCAGGCCGGCCTCGATCGCTGCGAGCACGGCCGCATCGTCGGGCGCGGTCCGCGGATCGAACCGGGTGATCGTCTTGCCGTCGGCCGAGATCACGAACTTCTCGAAGTTCCAGCGGATGTCGCCCCTGTAGTGGTCCCCGGCCGCGTCGGCGACCTGGGTGAGCTCCTGGTAGATCGGGTGGCGGCCGGCGCCGTTGACCTCGATCTTCTCGGTCAGCGGGAAGGTCACGCCGTAGGTCGTCGAGCAGAACGTCTCGATCTGCTCCGGCGTGCCGGGCTCCTGGGCGCCGAACTGGTTGCACGGGAACCCGATCACCGAGAACCCGCGCGGCGCGAGCTTCTCGTGCAGCTTCTCGAGCGCGGTGTACTGCGGGGTCAGGCCGCACCTCGAGGCGACGTTGACGAGCAGCAGCGCCTTGCCGCGGTGGTCGGCGAGCTTGCTCGGCGCGCCTTGCAGCGTGTGGATCGACGCGTCCCACATCGTGGTCATGGTCGGGCTCCGGGCTCAGTGCGGCAGGGCGGCCTCGACAGCGCCGATCACCGCCGGGTCCTCGGGCTTGGTCTTGGGCGAGAACCGCGTGACGTGCTTGCCGTCGGCCGAGACCACGAACTTCTCGAAGTTCCAGCGGATGTCACCCTCGTGGCCGCCGGCGTCGGCGATCGGCGTCAGCGTCTTGTAGATCGGGTGGCGGCCGTCGCCGTTGACCTCGATCTTCTCCATGATCGGGAACGTGATGCCGTAGTTGGTGGCGCAGAACGTCGCGATGTCCTCGGCGGAGCCCGGCTCCTGGCCGTGGAACTGGTTGCACGGGAAGCCGATCACCGTGAAGCCCTTCGCCTCGTACTTCTTCTGCAGCGCCTCGAGCGTGGCGTACTGCGGGGTGTTGCCGCACTTCGAGGCGACGTTGACCAGCATCAGCGCCTTGCCCTTGTAGGCGGCCAGCGTGGTCGGCTTGCCCTGCAGCGTCTTGATCGGCGCGCTCCACAGCGAGTCGAGGCTATCGACGTTGACCGGGGCAGGCGGCGTGCCGGCGGGCGGCAGGTTCGCCGGGTCTTCCGCGGCGGCGACCGAGCCCTGCACGACCTTGGGCGCGGGCGCGGCCGGGGCGGGCGCGGGGGCCGGGGCAGCGGCGGTGGGAGCCGCGGCGGGAGTCGCAGGATCCTTGGTCGCGCTGGACGCGGTTTGATCGGTCTTCGAGCACGCGACGGACCCGAGCACGAGAGCGGCTAGCGCAAGCTTCTTCATGGGGCCGACCGTACATGAACGACCGCGGCGCGCAAGCGTTTGGACGGCGCCGCGGCGCGGCACGGCCCGCGCTCACCGCTCCCGTGACGGACCGCTCACTCGAAGTAGGGCCGCATGGCGGCATGGGCGCGGGTTTCTCGTCGGCCGGGTACTCCACCGCGAGCGAGTTCGCGCAACGCGCAACGGCCGAGGGCTAGACTGCGTCAGTGCGCGTGCTGTTCCTCGATGTCGATGGCGTTCTCAACCGGACCGGCTATCGCCCCGTTGAGTCGCTTGGCTTGCGAAGCTGGATCGAGCCCGAGCTCGCGGAACGGCTCTCGCGCCTTCTCCGCACGAGCGAAGCCGAGATCGTTCTGATCTCCGATTGGCGTCGCGACCGCGACTTGGCTCACCTTGCAGAGGAGCTCCGATCCGCTGGAATTGATGGCCACTTGCTCGGCGCTACCTCGACGCTCGGCGCGGCGCGCTGGCGCGAGATCGAAGCCTGGATGGCCGAGCACGATGTTCCAGCCGAAAGCATCGTGATCGTGGACGACGGATACGACATGGGACCCTTCGCGAGCCGATTCGTTCGCGTCAGCCCGCTCACCGGACTCGATGATGATGCTGCGCGAGCCATCGTCGCGCTGTTCGAGCAGTTCCCAGCGACGTCGACCGCTTGACGAGCCTCGCGCTCGGCGATGGCGTCACCGGCCCGCTCGCGGAGCTCGCAGCTGGCGCGGCCGTGGAGCTCGCGGGGCGCCGCGCTCGCGTTCCTCGCGCTCGACCCGCAGCGGTCGTGCTGGACGTCGCCCAAGAGCTGCTGGACCTCGGGCGGTGCTCCGAGGGCGGCGGCGACAACCTCGGCGGCGCGTGGGCTGGTGGTGGGCGCGAGCTGGACGCCGCTGGCGACCTCGGCCCAGCCGGCGCGGTTGAACAGGTACGTTGCGCTCCGCGCTGCTCGCGAGGTTGCGGGTCTGGGGGCGCGGCGAGGCAATCTGCCTCGGGATCCGGGATCAGCGATCGGTTTACGTAGGCACGTGCTTAGATGGTGAGAGGTATACGTACCTGTGGCTACACAAGTGGCCACCTGCGACACCGGCAACCCGGCGCATCGGCTCGCCGGGTCGTCGCGGAGGCGTGCACCGAGGCACGCGGCTGGCTGCCCCGGTAGCCAGTGTTATACACCGCCGGTCCGGGCCCTCATGCGACACCTCTACGCAGACTTCATCGACCGCGTGGCCAAGCCGATGCGTTACCTCGGCGGCGAGTACCAGGCCGTCGTCAAGGACACCGCCGAGGCGCGGGTCTGCCTCGCGTTCCCCGACGTCTACGACATCGGGATGTCCCATCTCGGGACCAAGATCATCTACTCGCTGCTCAACCGCGATCCGCGGATCGCGTGCGAGCGCGCGTTCGCGCCGTGGCTCGACATGGAGGCCGAGCTCCGCGAGCGCGGCTTGCCGCTGGTGTCGCTCGAGACCCAGCGGCCGCTGTGCGAGTTCGACGTCGTCGGCGTGTCGCTGCAGTACGAGCTGACGTTCACCAACTTCCTGACCCTGCTCGACCTCGGCCGGATCCCGCTGCGCGCGGCCGATCGCGCCGAGGACGCGACGCTGGTGCTGGTCGGCGGGCCGACCGCCTCGCACCCCGAGCCGATCGCGCCGTTCATCGACGCCGCGTTCATCGGCGAGGCCGAGGAGCTCTTGCCGCCGCTGGTGCTCGCGTGGGCCGCCCTGCGCCGCGACATCGCCGCCGGCCGCCGGACCCGCCGCGACGCGCTCGCCGAGCTCGCCGGCCGGTTCCCGCTCTACGTGCCGGCGCTGTACGCGACCGAGGTCGATGCCGCGACCGGCATGACCGTGGTCGGCGCGCCGCTCGATCCGCGGGTGCCGGCCCGGGTCAGCCGCGCGATGGTCGCCGACCTCGACCGCTACCCGTTCCCGAGCGACACGCCGGTGCCGTACGCCGAGGCGGTGTTCGAGCGCGCGTCGGTCGAGATCGCGCGGGGCTGCACCGAGGGCTGCCGGTTCTGCCAGGCCGGCATGCTGTACCGGCCGGTGCGCGAGCGATCACCGGCGTCCATCGCCGAGTCGCTGATCGGCGGCGTCGAGCGCGCCGGCTACGACGAGACCGGGCTGACCTGCCTGTCGACCGCGGACTTCTCGAGCATCACCCCGCTGGTCAAGCAGCTGGCCGGCGAGCTGCGCAAGCGCGGCGTGTCGATGTCGGTCGCGTCGCTGCGCGCCTACGGCCTCAACGAGGACCTGCTCGACGAGCTGGCGCTGACCCGGATCAGCGGCCTGACGTTCGCGCCCGAGGCCGGCACGCAGCGCATGCGCGACGTGGTCAACAAGAACGTCACCGAGGCCCACATCGAGGAGAGCTCGCGGCGGGTGTTCGCCCGCGGCTGGCACCGCCTCAAGCTCTACTTCATGATCGGCCTGCCGACCGAGACCGACGACGACGTGCGCGGCATCGCCGAGACCGGCCGCCGCATGCTGCAGGTCGGCCGCGGGCTGATCGGCCAGCGCGCCGAGGTCACGGTCAGCGTCAGCTCGCACGTGCCCAAGCCGCACACCCCGCTGCAGTGGTGCGCGCAGGACCCCGAGCCCGAGATCCGCCGCAAGCAGGCGATCCTGCGCCACGCCGCCGGCGATCCGCGGGGTCGCCGCGACGGCGGCCTGCGGCTCAAGCACCACCACAGCGGGATCTCGTTCATCGAGGGCGTGCTCGCGCGCGGCGATCGCCGGCTCGCCGACGTGATCGAGGCGGTGTGGCGCGCCGGGGCGCGGTTCGACGGCTGGGACGAGGTGTTCGAGCTCGAGCGCTGGGCCGCCGCGCTCGACGCACATGGCGTCGACGTCGCCGCGTACCTCGGCACCCGTCCGGTCTCCGCGCGCCTGCCGTGGGACCACATCGACGTCGGCCTCGAGGACGGCTTCCTGCTCGCCGAGTACCGCAAGGCGCTCAAGGGCCGGGCGAGCCCGCCGTGCGGCAAGGTCGCCGGCATGCTGATCCACCACACCAACCTCGCCGACGCCGAGCCCGATCGCCGCAAGCTGGTGTGCTACGACTGCGGCGTCGCGTGCGATCTGACGAAGATGCGCGACGACCGGCTGGTCGCGCTGCGCGGGCTGGGCGCCACCGAGCGGCCCGCCCCGCGCGGCGAGCCGGCCCGCGTCGGCGACGACGGTGAGCTGGTCGACGTCTCCGAGCGCGGCGGCGGCAGCCCGGCGGAGCGGGCGGATGGACCGCCGATGCCTGGAGATGACGCGGGCGACAGGAGCGTCGAGAACGAGTCTCAGGTCGACGCAGAGCCTGCAGGTGCAGGGCCGCGCGGCGCGGCGCGCGGCGCGGCGCGCGGAGGGGTGAATGGACCGGCTTTGCCGGTCCAGCCGCCGGCCGACGGGAAGATCCGTCCGCTCTCGATCAACCGTGAAACGGAGCGGGCGGAGCGCGTCCGGCTCGCCGGGCATCACGGGGCCGGGGCGCCGTGGACGACCTACCGGATCCGGTTCGCCAAGCTCGGCCGCGCCGCGTTCCTCGGCCACCTCGACCTCGTGCGCCTGCTCGCCCGCAGCTTCCGGCGCGCCGATCTGCCGCTCGCGCTGACCCGCGGGTTCTCGCCCAAGCCGCGGATCAGCTTCGGTCCGGCGCTCGGGCTCGGCGTGCCGTCGCTCGGCGAGCTGATGGACGTCGATCTCGAGCACGTCGCGCCCGGCCGCCGGTCGTGGGAGATCGGCGATGCGCCGCGCCACGAGCTGCCGGCCGACGAGGTCGCCGAGCGGATGGCCGCGGTGTGCCCGCCCGGCATCGAGATCCAGTCGTGCGCGACCGTGCGGCTCGCCGGGCATCCCGCGGTGATCGCCGCGTCCGCGACGCCCGACCTCGGGCTCGGCAAGCTGATCTCGGCGGTCGACATCGCGATCCAGCCGGCCGCCGACGGCATCGCGCACGACGCCGCGCGGCTCGAGCGGATCGCCGCGGCGCTGCTCGCCCGGGCCCACGCCCACGTCGCGCGCGGCGACAAGCAGGTCGACGTCCGCGCGTTCGTCCTCGAGCTCGACGTGATCCCCGGCGACGCCGCGCGCCGGCTGTGCGCCGCGCTCGACTGGCCGGATGCGCCGCTGCTGCGCGCCCGGATCGGGGCGACGGCCGATGGCTCGGCCAAGCCGTCCGAGGTCGCCCGCGCGCTGGGCGTGTGGGGCCCCGAGGATCCGCGCGCGGCCCACGCGCTGGTCGCGCGGCTCGGCGTGGTCGCGGCCGGTGTGGGTGCGCTGCCGGCGACGGTGGCCACCCCGGCGCTGCCCGTGCAGCCGGCGTCCGGCTGACGCCGGCGTTCGACCCTTCACGGGCCCGGCCGACCCACGTTCGCGGAGGTCCGATGATCCGCGTTTCTCGTGTCCTGTTGATGTCCCTGATCGATGGCGCCGGCACGGTCCACGTCTGCGATCCGGCCGGCGGCCGGCTCCTTGTGATCGAGGACTGAGCGCGGCCGCGGCGCGTCGCGGTCTCGTCAAATTGTCACGCCGGCTGGCAGCCGCTTCGCCAGGGGCGAGGGCCCCCGCGGCGAGTGTGAATCGTTGTGGGCAGCGGCAGCGTGATGCCGCGGAACGTCGTGGCCGCTCGCGGAATTCGCTGGCGCGCCGGCTGCGTCGCCGGGCCGCGTGAGCATTCCGCGCCATGCGCTCTGGGTCCTCGCGATGTCGGCCGCTGCTGCCTGCGGCGCCGCGCAGAAGTCGGTCGGCGATCTCGGCCCCGACGCCGGCCCCGCGGCACCAGCACCGGTGGCCCGGGTGGCGCCCGGTACACCTGCGTCGGCAGCCTGGTCGATGTCGCGAGGTGACGCTCGATGTCACGGTGCGCTCGGGGCCTCGGCGTACCGGTACAGTGGCGGCGGCGGGCTCGCCTCGCCGACCGCGCGTGATATGAACCGTCCGTGGCGATCAGCCTGTCGGTCAACCTCAACAAGGTCGCGCTGCTGCGCAACTCGCGGGGCGGCCGCAACCCCGCGCCGCTGATCGCGGGCCGGGCCTGCCTCGATGCGGGCGCGTACGGCCTCACCCTGCACTGGCGCGCCGACAACCGCCACACCCGCGCCGATGACGTCCGCGCGCTGCGCGCGCTGTGCGTCCAGCGCGGCGCCGAGTTCAACCTCGAGGGCGACGATCGCGAGGAGCTGATCGCGCTGGCGATCGAGCTCGCGGTCACCCAGTTCACGCTGGTGCCGGTCACGCCGGGCGAGATCACCAGCGACCACGGCTGGCAGCTGCCGCGCCAGCACGCCACCATTGCGCCGATCGTCGAGCGGCTCAAGGCCAAGGGCATCCGCACCGCCGTGTTCGTCGACCCGGTCCCCGAGATGATGGCGGCGGTCGCGGCCACCGGCGTCGACCGCATCGAGATCTACACCGAGCCGTACGCGTCGGCGTGGGGCACCCCGCGGCTCGAGGACGAGCTCGATCGCGTCCAGCGCACGGCGGCCGCCGCGGTCGTCGCCGGCATGCAGGTCAACGCCGGCCACGATCTCGACCTGCGCAACACGCCGCTGCTCGCCCGCTCGGTGCCGCACATCGTCGAGGCGTCGATCGGCCATGCGCTGATCGCCGACGCGCTCTACCTCGGCCT
>JBGQCL010000424.1:0-10499 GCA_041495365.1 Kofleriaceae bacterium
ATGGTTCCATCACCCGCTCTTGCGATTGCCCTCGATCTCGCCAACCTCTCGTGACTGCTGCTAGTTTCGTTCGTAGGCGTTGTAGGGATTGAATCCGTTCCAGCGGCCTCGCCGGACCGCGAGGATCAGCGGGTCTCCGACGGAGATCCGGGATCCGAGCAGGACGCTCGCGGCGCCTCGCGGACACGGACTGTAGCAAGCCTTGCTACAGCGCTCGCGGACGCCGTCCTGGCCGGCGACCAGGAGCAGGCGAGGGCGATCGCGGCGGAGCTGCGGGCGCTCGATGCGCATCGGGCGGCACGGCCGCTGCGCCGGGTCAGGTAGGCGCTGGCGAGGTGTTCGCGGGTCTCCCTCTGCAGCCGGGCCGCGCCACGCTCGCCGCCGCCCGGCTCGACTTGCGCTCCCAGCGACAAGCCACGTGATACACCCGTCGCTCCCCGGGGCCGGGCTACTTCGAGGCCTTGGCCGCTTTCGCGTCGCTCGCGGCTACCGCGTCTTCGAGCGCGCGCAGAATCCAGTCGGTGATGGTTCGCCTGTCGCGCTCGGAGGCTCGCCCGATCCCATCGCGTAACGTCTGCGTCAGCCGCAGCGTGAGCCTCGCTTCGCGCTTCTCGGCGCCCTTCGGCAGACGTGGCATCGCTGCATGGTTTGCCGATCTGCTGCGGTTGGACAAGCCGATGGACTACCGGAATCGTGGCTGTTTTCGCACCTTAGCGCGTCTCTAGGAGCTACTAGGTGCCTTTTAGCACCTGATAAGAGAACCTGGGGTCATGACGATCACCATCCCCAGGTCTGTTCTCGCCAACCTCCTCCAGCACGCCGCATTTGCGGCTCACCTCGTCGGACACCTCGACGACGACGCCCACCGCGAGCTCATCGGTCAGATCAGCGACCGCGTCGACACGGTCGTCCACGGACTGACCGAGCTCCTCGGCGACCCCGGCGCGCTCGCCGAGCCTGATGCTGCCGCGCCTGACGATCGCAAGGTGCGCGACGGCGCGCCGATGCTCGCGTCCATCGCGGGGGGGGCACCGTGAAGCGCAAGGCGACCGCGAAGCGGCCATCGCCTGACAACCGCCGCGCGCTACCGCCACCTCCACCGCCGCCCGAGCCCGCGCCCGACGAACTCGACGGTCTGATGTACACCCTGCGCGACAACCTGCGCCGGGCAGACGCCATGATCTCGACCGCAGAGCGGCAGATCGAGGAGAACTGGCACGACGACGACGACGAGGGCGACGTGGAGGAGGAGTTCGATACCGTCCTGCGCCACCGGATGCGCATCGAGTATCTCGTCGAGGCTGGCAAGCATGCCGTGCGCGCGGCGCTGTACACGACCGAGCAGATCGACGCCGAGATCGCCCGCCGGAGGAGCGCGTGAAGTCCGTCATGCAGGAGATGGACGAGATGCGGCTCGCCGTCGGCGAGATGGAGGCGCTTGCCGCGATGTTGCTGCTGTTCTTCGACAGCTCGGACTGGTCGGGCGCTGACTCGCAGCTGGTCGACCGGACCGGACACGTCCTCGGTGTGCTCGCCGAGTCGGCGACGAGCGCTGCGGGCAAGTTCGAGCGGTTCCAGATCGCGTACGTGGACAGCCGTCCGGTGTCGACGCTGGTGGAGCGGTGGACCGACGACGGCACGGCACCGGGGCCGGGCGAGGACGTGCCAGCCCTGTTCGACCAGGACGCCGAGATCGTCAGCCGCATCCGCGCGCGGTGCCCCGACAACCGCTACGAGGGCACCTCCGACGAGGAGCTGAGCCAGCTGTTCAAGCGGAACCAGAAGGTGCTCGGGAGGAGCGACGTGGACGTGATCGCGGCGATGACGCACCCGAGGTAGGCGGCGGGATCGCGCGGGCGCCGCGCTGCGATCGCGGCGAGGTTACGCGTCCAACATCCCCAACATGGCCACGCCGACCAATCCAAGGCAGACAAAGCCTGCTCCGGCGATCGCCAGCAGGATGGGGCCGATGAGTCGATTCCACGGGACCGTTGCCAAGCGGCCCATGAGTCGATTCCACGTGCTCGTCGGAAAGAGATACGGCGTCACCGCCCGCGCCGACGGCACGCGCAGCGTATCATCGCCGCCGTCGGGGACGGGGTTGCGCTTCTCCAACCACCGGCCAACGATGACGAGGGCAACAAGCCCCGCCGTCAAACCCATGAACACGAGCCGCCCGCCCCAGGGGCCCCATCCCAGCCATCCCAACCATCCCAGGTGATCCCGCCACCCCGGATCGATGCCAACCGCCATCCCCACGATCAGACCAAACGGCGCCGCAACGCACCCGATGACGCCCACCAGCAGCGCCCCGGGGCCAGCCACGATGGCACCCATGAGTCCGATGAGGAGCGCGCAGCCGACGTATCCGGCCAGGAACGACCTCATTCCACCGGCCAGGAGCCACCGCATGGGCGCGAGTGTAGCTCAGCACAGGGTGCACCGCGGGCCGAACGCCTACGCCTTGACCTCGGGCGGGAACCGCTCGAAGTACCTCCGCGCCAGCTCCTCGATCGGCGGCGGGAACGGGTCGGGAAGCTCTCCAGCGGGGCCAGGAGCTACCGAGCGGCAGTGCACCGGGCAGCAAGACCTCGGCGATCAGCCCGGCCCGGAGCGCGCGGTCCGGGTGGCGGTGGGGGCTCGCGACCACACGGGCGCGCCGTAGCGCCGCTCGATCCGCCGCCGATCGCGAGCCGGGGTGTAACGGCGGGGACCCGCTGTTACACCCAGACGCACACCGAACGTCGCATTTAGGTTGACAACGTAAACCGAATGACGCACACTGTACAACAATGAACGAACCCCGCACGCGCACGGTGGCCTACCTCCGGGTCTCCACCGACAAGCAAGCCGACCGCGGGGTGAGCCTGGATGCGCAGCGCGCCAAGGTCGAGGGCTACGCGGCCCTGTTCGATCTCGACCTCGTGGCGATCGAGGTCGACGCGGGCGAGTCGGCCAAGTCGCTGGCGCGGCCGGCGCTCGGTCGCGCGCTGGCGATGCTGCGCACCGGCAAGGCCGAGGCGCTCCTCGTGGTCAAGCTCGATCGCCTCACCCGCTCGGTGCGCGACCTGTGCGATCTCGTGGACGACTACTTCCGCGAGGGCAAGTGCGCGCTTCTGTCGGTGGGCGAGCAGGTCGACACCCGCAGCGCGGCCGGGCGCATGGTCCTGAACATGCTCACCGTGCTCGGGCAGTGGGAGCGCGAGGCGATCGGCGAGCGGACCTCGGCGGCGATGCAGCACAAGGCATCGCAGGGCGAGTACACCGGCGGGTCGGCGCCCTACGGCTACGCGCTCGCGGCCGACGGCGTGGCGCTCGTCGAGGTCGAGAGCGAGCAAGCCGTGGTCGCCGATGCGCGCGCGCTGCGTGCCACCGGGATGTCGCTGCGCAAGATCTCCGAGGCGCTCCACCGCAAGGGCGTTCGGGCGCGCAACGGCGGTACCTTCGCACCGGTGCAGGTTGCGCGTATGGTCGCGGGATGACGCGTGGTGATGATGACGACGACGAAGAGCCGATCGACGAGGTGGCCGCGGCGGCGGCGCTGCGGCGCCTCGACGCGACCATTGCGAAGTACCCCGAGCTCGTCGGACAGACCGGCCCGGACAACGTGAGCGCCTGGATCGAAACGCTCAAGAGCATCGAGAAAGGAACCGACATGGCCAAGGAACCCACCACGCAGGTCGCATTCCGCTTGCCCGACAGCTTGATCGCTCGGCTCGATCGGCACGTCGAGCGGATGACGAAGGAGCACCCCGGGCTGGACTTCAGCCGCGCCGATGCGGTGCGCTCGCTGCTGACCCGGGCGCTCGACGAGATCGAGACACCGAGCGCGCCGGCGAAGCGCGGCGGGCGGTAGACGGCCGGACTCGGCGGCGCGGAAGCCGCGGCGGCTCATGTCGCCCAACCGACTACAGCAGAGACGGGACGCGCCGGCAGCACACCGGGCGCTGGCCACGAGACAGGGGCGCGCAACGTTCGGCAGCGCCGATCCCGGTTACGCTCGCCATATGACCACGACGCTGGCGCGCCCGGGCGAAATCCTTTCGGTGCCGGTCACCGCAAGTCAATTCGAGGTCGACGCCGAAACGATAAAACTCTTGGCCACGTTGGCGGATTGCGTCTTCTTTACCAGCCTCATCCCCGAGGAGGGCCAAACTGTTCGCGTGGCTGTCGTCTATCATCAACAAGGCGCAGAGGGATTGGCTGGTGTCTACGATGCGTCACCATACGAGGAGGACCCACCACTGACGTGGGACGTGACCTCATTTAGGCCGATCCCTCTGTCTGCCGCTACACTAGCCAAGTTTTCGCGTGGACTTGAGTACGGCGCTCAGCTCGTGGTTATTGGACGCAAAGAGGATGCGCTCTACATCGAGGGTGTCGCGCGTCGTCTCCCTCGAACCGACGGCGGCGACGTCCTGCGGCTTGCCGCACCACGCCCAGGGGTGCTCGCCTTCGAGCGAGGCTTTCGCGAGCTCTTGCGATTTGAAGACGGTAAGCAGGTGCCCTCAGCGCTCGATGTGATCGGCCAGACAGGCCCAATCCGTGCTGCCATTGGCGCGATCACAAAAGATCCTAGCCGGGAGGAGCTATTCTCCAAGACTGACTCGGCCATCAGGCGACTGATTCAAAAGATGCGCGCAACGCGTGCCGGTGGAATTCTTGCACTTCTCCCGGAGGAGCCAAAAGAGGCGGTCCTGTCGGACATTGTATATCGCCGTAACGATTCAAGACTGCTTTCGATGCGAATTCGCGATGAGTGGGACAGACGATGTGACATTATCAATGATATGTTTCGTAACGCACTTACCGAAGATAATGAAGCCAGCGGTCTTCAAGATCGCAATGCGATGCGCGACATCACCGATGCGATTTCAAACCGCGATGCGATGCGTGACGCCGCCGATGTGGCCTCGGAGAGGCTTGAGGCTGCAATCAATGACGTTGCGCAGCTCTCGGCGATCGACGGAGCGGTGCTAGCAGGCCCGGCGGGTCCAGGCCTCGCGATCTATGGCGCTGGCTATAAGATACCGACTCCGAAGGAGAGCGAGGAGAGCAAGGAGAACGTTGTACTCGCTCTCGATGTGGCAGCGGAACGCACGACGCCATACGACATTCGTCAACATGGAACGCGTCATCGAGCGGCGGTTTCGTTTGCGCATGTCAACCCCGGCGGTGTCGCGTTTGTTTGTTCGGAAGACGGGCCAGTGAAGTGCACCTTGCGAATTGGAGATCATGTTGCGTTGTGGCCTGTCCGTATCTCTGAGACGTAGCCGGGCCGGGGGCGCTAGCGACAACGTTGAAAGCTTGACGAGGCGCTGCACCGGCTCGGTCCAGGGCGATGGAACGGCAGCGCTGGCGGTAACCACAGCGCAGCCGTGGGGCTCGGGCCGCTCGCCCTAGCGCTGGCGGCGCTGGCGCGGCTGTGGAGCTCGCGGGCGCGGTGCTCGCGGTCCTGGCGCACGACCCGCGGCGCTCGTGCTGGACGTCGCCCAGGCGGTGCTCGGCGAGCGCTGCGGGCTCGATCGCGGTTGCGGTGGCGATGCAGAACGCGCGGCCGGGCGGCGACGGCGGCGGCGGCGACCGCGAAGGAGCTCGGGATCGGCGTGGCGCGGAGGGGCGGCGGTGAGCCGGGCGCCCGAGCTGCGGCTCGGTCCTCGGGGTGCTCGCCAGCGACCTCGGCTGCGCCCGGGGCCTGGCGGTGGAGCTGCCGCCGATCGTGACGGCAGTGACCTCGACGGCGCCCACGCGCTCGATGCGCACCCGGGGCTCGCCGAGCGCGGCCGTGGAGCTCGATCCGCACCGGGGTGCCCAGCTCAAGTCCCCCCTTTCGTCCCAAGAACCAGCGAGGATCCCGCCATGCGTTTACCCGTTACATGCTGGACTTGCCTGAGTGAGAACCTCCGGCGCGAGAACCTCGCGGCTAAGCGATGGGTCGAGCCAGAACGCCACCTCCTCGAACTTCGCGACGACGGCGCGTACCTCTGGACTTGTTCACGGGGGCACACCGAGTCGTTCGCCCTTCAGAACCTCCGGCACGAGGTCCTCTATGAAGCCGGTGGTGTCGCCCTGCTCTGCGGCTTCCATCGCGAAGCGATTTCGAGCATGTCGACGGCTCTAGAGCGCTTCTACGAGTTCGCCATCTTCGTGTTCGCGGAGCACCATGGCACCAAACCCGAGGATGTCGAGATCACCTGGAAAGAGGTAAGCCGGCAGAGCGAGCGCCAACTGGGCGCCTTCTACCTTCTGTATCTGACCACCTTCGGAAGATCGTTCGCGCTACCTCGTGAAGCAAAAGTGATGACCGAACTTCGAAACGAAGTTGTGCACAAAGGAAAGATCCCGACGCGGGACGAGGCCCAGACGTTTGCCAAGTACGTCTTCAACACTGTTCGTGAGATCTCCAGGGAGCTTGATGAGCTCGACGCGTCCGCTGTCGAGCTCGTGCGCAAACGGCGCCTCGCGATGCACTACGAGAAACTGGAGAAGCGTCGGGCGAACGAACTATCTGAAGCAAAGCGCAAGGGGATGCATCTCCGTTACGGAATGATGCTGAAGCCGTGGGTGGGAGTCCACCCCGGGAAGGCAGGTGACTTCGTCTGGTGTCTTGAAGCGCTTGCATATCGCATCAAGCAGACCGGTGCGGGAACCTTGTCGGAGGACCGGCCCTTTACTCGATTCGATCCTGAGGACGATTAGGCTGATGACGCAGCCCGCGGTGACCTCGTCCCAGGCGGGCGGTGGTGCCGAGTTCGGACCGCGCCAGCTCGCCGGCGATCTCGGCCGGCCCGGGCCAGGCCGAGTGGAGCGGCTCGCTGGTCGCGGTGGCGGCGGCGCTGGCGGTCCCGGTCCGGCCCGGAGCGCGCCGCTCGGTGCTCGCCGGCGACGTCGCCCAGGAGCTCGGGCGGCACGCCGAGGACGACGGCAACCTCGACCAGCTCGCCGGCGGGTGGCGCGGCCGTGGAACTCGCGGGCGGCCGACATCGCGGGTACAGGGCGGCGGCTTCGGGGGCCGCACTGCCGCGGCCTACTTGCCGCGGTGCTTCGGCGAGGCTTCGACCGCGTCGAGGATCTGCGCCGCCAGAGCGACGTCGAGCACCTCGTCGAGGCCGGCAAGCTGGCGGTGCGGGCGGCAGGCCACACCAGCAGACAGATCGAGGAGCGCGTCAGACGTCGGCAGGGAGCGTGAGGGTGCGAGCGAGTAGCAGACTGCGGGAACTCCTCGCACCGTGAGGGGTGCGCTCGACGCAGTCGCGAGTTGCACCTCACTCGGGTGCTCCAAAAATGCGACGGTAGCCACTACCTCTCAGTAGGTGGACGATGCTTAGCCTATCCCTCCACGGAGGAGTCACGGCCGATGGCGGATCTGTCTGGACGCACGTTCGGCGAGTTCACCCTGCGCGAGCAGATCGGGGAGGGCGGCTACGGCGCGGTGTACCGCGCCGAGCAGCCGTCGCTGGAGCGCGAGGTGGTGGTCAAGGTGCTGCGAGAGGAGCGGGGCAGCCCCGACGCGCGCGAGCGCTTCCTGCGCGAGGCCCGGCTCGCGGCGCAGCTCCGCCATCCGTACGCGGCGCAGGTCTACGCCTTCGGTACCGCGGACGGCGGGAGCCTGCTGTGGATCGCGATGGAGCTGGTGCAGGGCGTCTCGCTCGCCGACTGGCTGGAGAAGAACGGGCCGATGCCGCTTGAGCGGTTTGTGCCGTTCTTCAAGGCCGTCTGTGAGGTGGTCCACGCCGCGCACGATCGAGGAATCGTGCACCGCGACCTCAAGCCGTCCAACATCATGGTGATCGAGCTGGAGGACCGCCTGACCGCCAAGCTCCTTGACCTCGGGATCGCCCGGGGGAGTTGGAAGCGACGAAGCGAGATCGTACCAGAAGCCGACGACACCGACGCCGAGGTCAGTGAACCCGCGGATGACGACGACACGGATCGCGACACCGACGGAGGAAGAACGGATCGCCTGCCGGTCCGGCCACGCCGCAAGGGGCGGATGGTGCGCTGCTGGGGCTCGGAGACCCGGCGCCGACTCACGCCACCGGACGCGACCCTCGGCACGGCGCAATACATGGCCCCTGAGATGTTCGGAGGCGCCGACGGCGCAGGGCCGGAGGCCGACGTCTACGCGCTCGGCGTCATCGCCTACCAGACGCTGACCGGGCACCCGCCGTTCACTGCGGACAACACGCGTGAGTATTTCGAGCTGCACCGCCACGCTCCCATGCCCCCGCTCGGCGACGGCTTCCCGCCTGCTCTCGACGTGGCCATTCGCGGCGCGCTCGAAAAGCACCGCCAGATTCGCACGATTAGCGCGCTGGAACTGGCCAACAACCTGAAGAAGGCACTGCGCACGAGCAAACGCGAGCAGCTCCGGACTTCTGCACAGCAATGGTCCGATGACCGCCGTCCGAAGGGCCTGCTGTGGGGAGCCGACGTGCTGGAGGAAACCCTGCGCAGCGTTCCTCAGCAGACGCTCGGCCAGCTGGAGTGCTCGTTCGTCGCCGAGAGCCAGCGGCGGATCCGGCGCATCCGATGGGCGAAGCGGGCGCTCGTCGCGGCTGCCGTGATGATCGCGATTGGTGGGTTCCTGTACCGCGCGGCGATGCAGGCGCGGCAGGCGACGCTGCAGACCGAGCTGGCCCAGGAGCAGACCAAGCTGGCCCAGGAGCAGACCAAGCTGGCCCAGGAGCAGGCTCGCTCGGCGAAGGCGGTAACCGAGGCGACCGTCACACAGGCCGAGCTCGACCAGGGCCGCTCGGCCCTGCTCCACGACGAGCCCGAGGCGTCGGTCCACTTGGGCCGCGCCTACCAGCGCGGCGATCGCTCGCGGAGCACGGCGTTCATGCTCGCGCGGGCGCTGCAGCCGCGCCTCGCGGAGCAGGCGCGCCTCGCGAGCACCGCCGGCCGCATGTGGTCGGCCGCGTTCTCGCCCGACGGCCGGCAGATCGTCACGACCGACGACCGGGCCGCGCAGGTCTGGGACGCGCAGACCTACCGGCGGAGGTTCACGCTGTTCCACGGCGAGGCGGTCTACCAGGCGCTGTACAGCCCCGACGACGCGCGGATCGTGACCGCCGGGGGCGACGGCACCGTGAAGATCTGGGACGCGACGACTGGCGCGCTCGTGCGCGAGCTGCGGAGGGACGGCGCCCGGCTGCGCTACGCCGCCGTCGCGACGTCCCCGGACGGCCGGCTCGTCGCCGCGATCGACGGCAAGGGCGAGGTCGCGCACGTCTGGGACGCGACGACCGGGGTGCAAGTTGCCGAGATCCACAACGACGGCCTGGAGACGTCCAGCCTCGCCTTCAGCCCGGACGGCCGGTGGCTCGCCACGACCGGGGGCAGCGACGTGAGCGTGCTCGACGCGCGGACATGGAGGCCCGTCGTGACCCTCCGCGGACCTCGCATCCACCGCCTGGCCTTCGACCCGACCGGCGCGCGCCTCCTCACGGGTGCGACGACGGGCGACGCGGCGATCTGGGAGATCCCGAGCGGCGCCAGGGTCCGGCGGCTGCGCGGCGCCGGGCCGTCGGTCGACGCGGTGGCGTTCTCGCCCGACGGTCGGCTCGCTGTCACGGGGAGCCGCGACGGCGCGGTGCAGGTCTGGCGCGCGGGATCGGGAGAGCCGCAGAGCCAGCTCAACCCCTGTCACTGCAGGATCTCGGCGGTCGAGTTCGACCAGACCTCCCGGCTCGTCCTCGCCGCCGGCGCCGACGGGACCGTCGTCGTGGTCGAAGCTGGCGACGGGATGCCGGTCACCGTGCTCGAGGGGCCGCAGGGCGTCCTGGTCGCGCACTTCGACCCGGGCGCGGGCCGCGTCGTCGGGGCCTCCCTGGACGGCACCGCCCGGGTCTGGGACGCGACCCCGCCGTACCGCCGCTGGCGCTCGCCGCCGGGCGGCGACAACTGCAGCCTGAACTCCGAGCCAGACCGCCGCTTCGTCGCCGTCGGCTGCCGGGACCGCCCGACCCGGGTCTGGGACACGGCGCGCGACCAGCTGCTCGCCGAGTTGCCGAGCGTGACCCCGGTCGCCGGCGACTTCGCCTCCGCGTCTCCCGCGGTGTCCGGCGGCGGGGACCGCGCGGCGGTCGCCCGAGGCGACGCGGTGGACGTGTACGAGCTCCCGGGCGGCCGATTGCTGCGCAGGATCGCGCACGGCGCAGCCGTCAACGCGGTGGCCCTCGGCGGGGCGACGGGGCGGGACGTCGCCAGCGGTGCGGTCGACGGCTCGCTGCTCGTTACGCACGACGGCGGTGCGCGGCTCGCGCTCCCGGCCGCCCCGGGCGGGGTCGACGCCGTGGGCTTCCTGTCCGACGGTCGGGTGGTCGCCGCCGACGCGCAGCGGCGGCTGCGGGTCTACGCGCCCGACGGCGCGGCCCTCGCGGACCTCGAGATCCCGGCGCGGGTCATGTCGCTGCGGGTGGACGGGAATCGCCTCGTCGCGCTCCCGATCATCCCGATCTACACCGGCAGCGCGACGCCGCCGCTGCTGGTGGACC
>JBGQCL010000425.1:0-10466 GCA_041495365.1 Kofleriaceae bacterium
AGGAGGGCAGCGCGCTGACCCACGCCCACCTCGAGCGCGCGATCCGCATGGAGTTCCGCGAGATCGGCAAGCTCGCCGAGTCCGGTACGCTGGAGTAGCCGGCACCGCCCGACCAAAGATTCCTGGCTCCCGCGATGGTGTACCCTGCGCACCATGGGGGAGACCGGGAAGATCGAGGGCGGGGGGCACCTCGACGTTCTCATCGTCACCGCCGTGAAGGAGGAGTGGGACGCCGTCCTCGCGGTCAACACCGACGCAAGGCCAGGGAGCACCTGGGAACCGCGTACCGGATCGACCGGGCCGGAGGTCGTGTTCCGCGACTTCACAGCCAGGACCGGCGTCCTGCGGATCGCGGTGGTTCAGGCGTTCGCGATGGGTCGAGAGCAGGCCGTCATCGCTGCCGACGCCCTGCTCGAACAGGTTCCCGGGCTCCGCTGCCTCGCGATGTGCGGAGTCTGCGCGGGTAGACGCGGCCACGTCGCGCTGGGCGACGTCATCATTGCCGACCGGGCGTGGCCCTACGACGCCGGAAAGCTGAGGGTGATCACCGGCGAGCAGGACACGTGCACCGACTTCCAGGGCGACATGCAGCTCTATCGAATCCACCCGCCCGCGTGGAAACAGAAGGCAGAGCGTTTCCAGCCCGATCCCACCAAGGCTGCGTGGATCCAGGAGAGACCCCGCAGCTACGAGGAACAGGGCGACTGGCTACTGGAACGCCTCGTTCGCAACGAGGACCCGGCGACACACGACGACCGCAAGACGATGTGCCCGGACTGGCGCGCGGTGCTGACGCAACTCTGGAAGGTGAAGTGGATCAAAGACGGCGAGTTGACGCTGACCGAAGCGGGCCGCGCTCACATCCGTCGCCGGAGGATGCTGGAGCCCGACGGGCTGCGCGAGGCCGGGCTGTTCAAGGTCGTCGTCGGTCCCATCGCAACGGGCGCGTCGGTGGTGCAGGACCCGACGATCTTCGATCGGCTCGCCGCCACCGCGGCGATGCGCAACGTCGTCGGCCTGGAGATGGAGACCTCGGCCATCCTGACGCTGGCCGCCCAGCGCAACATCCCGCACGCGATCGTGATGAAGGGCGTGATGGACCACGCCGACGCCTTCAAGAGCGACAACATGAAGCGCTTCGCCGCCCGTGCCTCGGCCGAGTGCCTGATCGCCTTCCTGTGCGCCCACCTGGAGGACAGCGAGCCGCCGCTGCACGACTACCTCACCCTCGCGGACGCACCTCGCGCGGGAGCCTCGCCGGGGCGGCTGCTCTCCGCCTCGTACCGCGTCGTCGCGTTTCGCGAGTCCGGCCGCGAGAACGACCTCGAGAGCCTCCAGCAGTGGTGCGCGTCCGGGGACCAGATGGGCGTCCGGCTCGTCGTTGGCCCCGGCGGGATGGGCAAGACCCGCCTCCTTCTCGAGTGGGCGCGCCGCCTCCGGGACGGCGACCAGCGCTGGCACGCCGGCTTCTTCGAGCCCGATTGCAAGGATCACCTCCACGAGCTCGTGCACGCGGGCTCGAGACCCAGGCTCCTGATCGTGGACTACGCGGAGACGCGGGTCGAGGAGTTGGGGCAGGGGCTGCTCCACGAGATGGCCCACAAGGCCAGGCCGGGAGGACCCAAGGTGCGCCTCGCCTTGCTGGCACGCTCGGAGGGCGAGTGGTGGGCTCAGCTCGGCAAGGTGGATCCGAGGATCGGCGAGCTCGGATCGACGCACCCCCTCGCGAGCCTTGTCCTCGAGCCGGACCAGCGCGCCGCCGCCTTCACGGAGGCGCTGGCGGCGTTCGCGAACCACCGGGGGGTGCCACCGCCTCCGGTAGACCCACCCGATCTCAGCGACCCGTGCTTCGAGCGCATCTTGTTCGTGCACGCCGCGGCGCTGCTGGCGGTTCTCGAACAGCCGCGCGCGTGCGAGCCGCTGCGGCCGGGCGCAGTACTCGAAGCGACGCTCGATCACGAGGCGCGGTTCTGGCTTCAGGACTACAAGGATCGGGGTATCGAGATCCGCGTCCGCGATCTGCCGGGGTTCATCGCCGCGATCCGCCGCGTGCTCGCCGCGGTCACGCTGCTCCGGGGCGCGTCGCGCGAGCGCGCCGCGCAACTCGTGGCGGATCTCACGGCGCCTGGCGCCCTCGGTCACGAGGCCCCCGCCATGCTCCTGGACATCTACGGCCAGGCCGGCGGCGACGAGACGATCGCGCCGTTCGAGCCCGATCTGCTGGGCGAGCACCTCGTCGCCGGCGTGCTCGACGGCGCCAGGGGTGGGCGCGCGTTCCTCCGCACACTGCTCGCCGGGGGAGATCCCCTCGAGATCACGAGCACCCTGATCATCCTGGACCGGCTTGCCGGCGACGAGACGTGGGGAGCGAAGGCCCAGGAGTGGATGGACGCCGTGCTCGCCGATCACCTGGAGCTCGTCATCGAGCCCCAGTGCGCGCTGCTCCTGGCGGCTCCCTCGGTCGCGGTCGCTCTCGCCGGCGCCCTGCGGGCGACCGGCACACCCGAGATCGCCGAGCAGCTCCGCAGCTCGAGGGTATCGTCCGACACCGCCCCGGAGGTTCTGCTCTGGGTCGTCGAGACGCTGCTGCGCCGCGCCGAGGCACCTGCGCGGCGCAGCCGCGGATCGCAGGCCAGCGAGACGATGCTCGCCGCGCTCTACGACGACGGCGCCGAGGCACTCTCGGCGCTCCGCCGGCACGAAGAGTCCATCCAGTGGGCCCAGAACGCCGAGCGCGTGTACCGCAGGCTCGCGGTCGACCAGCCCGCGGCCTACGCGCTCAAGCTCGCCTGGTCCCGGAACCGGGTCAGCATCGGCCACGACAGGCTGGGACAGCGGGAACAGGCACTGTCGGCGGCCCAGGAAGCCCTGGAGGCGTGCGAGAAGGCGAAGCAGGCGTCACCGACGCCCACGCGGAATCTCCGCAGCGCCGAGGCCACGCTCCTCGGGAACCTCGGAAATCGCCTCGAAGCCGTGGGTCGCGAGCCGGAGAGCCTCGACGCCACGCGCAAGGCGGTCGCAGCCTACGAGGCGCTGGCGAACGAGGACCCGACCTATCGCGACACGCTTGCAGGCTACTTGAACAACCTGGGGATCCGGAGTGTCGACAAGGACGAGGCCGTCCGACTTGGCCAGCGGGCCGTCGACATCACCCGGGCCCTGGCGCAGGAGCGTCCCGCGCTGTTCGAGCCCCGCCTGGCAGACTTCCTGAGCAGTCTCGCAGCCTCGCTGAAGGCGCTCCGACGCCCGGAGGACGCGCTCCGGTGCCGCCGCGAGGTCGTCGCGATCAGCGAGCGTTGGATGAGGATCCGGCCCGACGTCTACCGGTCGGATCTCGCAAGCGCGCTCGTCCGCTTGGGCGACGTGCTCGCCGACCTGGGCCGCAAGGAGGAGGCGCTCGGTGCAACGAGGCAAGCGCTCGACCTGGTGCTCGAAGCGCCCAGCGCCCGGCACGGGCTCGACGAGCCGCTGCTGGCTGAGGTGCGCCACGCGCTTGCCTGGCGCCTGGACGCAGTGGGGAACCCGGGCGGCGCCATCGCAGCGATGCGGGAGGCCATCGCCGTCCGGCGCCGGATCGCCGAGAGGTCTTCGGCCTTCGACGCGGGGCTGGCCTCGTCGCTCCACAGCCTCGGTGTCCTGCTCCACCGGCAGGGAGGCGCGCAGGCCTGGACAGAGGCCGTGGAGGTCCTGCAGCAAGCGATCGCTCTCCGACGCGGGCCGGCCCGCGGTCAGGGCGATCCGCTGGCCAGCTCCCTCCATGAGGTCGGCGCGACGCTGAACAAGCTCGGTCGCTGGGCCGAGGCCCAGAGCGCCCTGACGGAGGCGGTGCAGCTCCGGCAGGAGCTTGCCCGATCACGACCGGATGTCCGAGCGGGTCTGGCCGGGTCGCTCATCGAGCTCGGCGTCGCGCTGGAACGCGCAGACCTCGCCCAGGCGGCGCAGCGCTCCCGCGATGCGGCGCGGCTCTGCGCGGCGCTCGAAGCGGAGCAGCCAGGCGCGGTGAGCGAGAACCATCGCATCGCCCTCTCCAACCTCGCACTGTTCCTGGAGCTGACGGAGCACCGCGAGGAGGCGGCCCAGGCCGTGGAGGACGCGGCCCGCGTCCAGCGCGCGATCCTCGCCCGCGCCGGGCGCGAGCACCTCGCCGCGGAGACGGTGACGCTCGCGGAGCTCGCCCAGCGACTGAGCGACCAGGGCCGTGCCGAGGCCGCCGCCGCCGCGTTCCAGGACCTGGCCGCGGCGTACCAGACGCTCGGGGATCGGCCCGGTCGCGCGGCGGCCCAGGCCAAGCTCGCGCGGGCCCTGCGCGCCGCGAACCGGCTCCAGGAGGGGATCGAAGCGCTGCGGCAGACCTGCGCGCTCCTCGACGAGCTGGCGCGCTCGGAGGCGTCGCGTCGCGAGGAGCTCGCCGCCACGCTCGACGAGCTGGCTCACTGGCTCGCCGACGCTGGCGACCACGATCAAGCCGTCCCGGAGGAGCGAAGGGCCGCGGAGCTCTACGAGGTCCTCGCAGGCGAGCAGTGCGAGGCGTTCGGTGCGCGCCTCGCTGCCACGCAGCAGTCCCTCGCGGTCTGGCTCGCCGCGACGGGCAAGCCGGCCGACGCCCTGGCCGTTACCTCGAAGGCCCTCGCCGCGTACGCCGGCCTGCCGGAGACCGCGGACCGTGTGCGCGCCAACCACGCGAAGACGCTCGGCAACCGAGCCATCTGGCTTGCCCAGCTGGAGCACCGAGACGAGGCCGTCACGGCCTGGGAGGAGGCCGTCGCGGCCTGGCGGGCGCTCGCGGGCCAGGCCGATCTCGCGGCGGCGCTTCACGGGCTGGCGCGAGCCCGGCGCGCCGCGAACCGGCCGCAGGACGGCCTCGAGGCGCTGCGGCAGGCGTGCGCGATTCGCGACGAGCTGGCGCGCTCGGACGCAGCGCATCGCCCCGCGCTCGCCGCCCTCCTCGACGAGCTGGGCCGGTGGCTCGCGGAGGCCGGGGACCACGAGCAAGCCGTCCAGCAGGCGCGGCGGGCAGCGGCGCTGTACGAGGTCCTCGCGGGCCAGCAGCCCGACGCGTCGGGGCCGTCGCACGCGCGCGCGCTACAGATCCTCGGCGTACGGCTCGCTGCCGCCGGCCGCCGGGACGAAGCCCTGACCACGACCTCGGACGCCATCGCGTTGTACCGCGCACTGTCCGGAGCCTCGAGCGACGTACGCGCCGACCACGCCGCGTCCATCGTCAACCGGGCGATCTGGCTCGGCGAGCTCAAGCAATGGGACGAGGCCGCCCGCGAAGCGCGCGCGGCGGTGGAGATCTACCGCGAGCTCCGGGCCGCGGATTCGCGGCGATTCTGCGCGCCGCTGGCCGGCTCGCTCCACCACCTCGCGCTGTGTCTCGCCGAGAGCGGACGCCAGGGCGAAGCACTTCAGGTCACGCGGGACGCCGTCGCGGTGCGCCGGGAAGCGTTCGAGCACGATCGCGGCGAGGCGAGCCGCGCTGCGCTCGTCGGCGCGCTCTACGCGCAGGGCCTCCGGGACGCACCGTCCGATGCGGAGGCCGCGTTGCGCCAGGCGATCGCGCTCTGTGGCGAGCTCGCGGCCGCGCAGCAGCGGCGACAGCTCGCGCCGCTCCGAATGTTGCTCGCGAAACGCCTCGAGGAGCTCGGGCGCCGGCCGGAGGCCATCCAGGAAGCGAGCCGGGCTGTCGAGCACTATGCCGAGCTCGCCGAGCGCGGAGAGGAGATCGCGGCCACCGCCCGCGATCTCCGCAACCTCGCCCAGTGGATGGCGGCGTTCGGGCCTCGCGAGCAGGCCATCGTGGCAGCCGATGCGACCGCGAGGGCCCTGCGCACGCAGGCGACGCTTCGACCGGCGCCATCTCGCGCGGAGCTCGCGGCGGGGCTTCATGATCTCGGCCGCGGACTCGGCACTGCCGGGGCGCGCCAGGAGGCCCTCGGGCTGACGCGCGAGGCGGTGTCGCTGTGGCGTCAGGACGGCGACGGCTCCCGGGAGCACCGTGTCGGGCAGTCTGCGTCGCTGACCAACCTTGCCGCGTGGGCGCCGACCGCAGAGGCCATCGAAGCCGGCCGTGAGGCCGAGGCGATCTTGCGCGAGCTGACCCCGGAGCAGCCTGCCCTCGCGCGACAACACGGCGTGGCGCTCTACGCGCTCGCCCGCCGCCTCCCCGAGGCGGCGCTTCGCTCCGAGGCCATCGAGCGAGCCCGCGAGGCCGCCCGCATCCACCGATCGCTCGAGCCTGCTGCTCTGCTCGTGCAGGCGTTGCACCTCCTGGCCTCCCTGATCGCGGAGTCGGAGCGGAACGAGGAGGCGATCGGCCTGGCGCGAGAGGCCGTGCAGGTGGCCCGGTCGCTCTCGGGCGAGGAGCAACGCGCCGCGCGCGAGGCCGTCGCAGCGGCCCAGTATTGCCTGGGGCTGTGGTTGGCCTCGACGAGCTCGCACGAGGCCATGGAATCGATGCAGGAAGCGGTGGCGAGCTACGGCGCGCTTGCCGCCGAACGTCCGGAAGCGTATCGCGCCGCCTGGGCCGACGCGCTGTCCGGGCTGGCACACCGGCTCGCCTTCGCGGGGCGCTACGAGGAGGCGGCCGGGCGCGCAGGCGAGGCGCTCTCCATCCGTCGCGAGCTCCCTGCGTCCGACGCCGCCGTGGCGGAGACGTGCAACAGTCAAGCGTTCTGGCTCACCAAGGCGGCACGCGCCCGGGAAGCACTGGCGCTGGCCGAGGAGGCGGTCGCGCTGGCGCGCTCGCGAGCTCAGGCCGCGCCCGAAACCTCCTCGCCCTTGCTTGCGAACCTGCTGGACACGCTGGCGTACGTGCATCTGAAGCTCGGGAATTCGTCGCAGGCACTGGCGTACGCACGCGAAGCCGTGATGACGCTCCGGCCGTTCCACGCGCGGAGCCCGCAAGAGCACGAACCGATCCTGCACATGCTCCTCGCGACGTACCGCGAGTGCGCCACGGCAGCAGCCGAGAGTCCCGACCCCGAACTGACGGACCCGGCGCCGGCGGCTGTGGACGCTGCCCGGACGCCCAGCGCCGAGGCGTCGACCGAGGCGTAGATCGCGGCCCCATCGATGGCCCGCGCCGCGATTGACAGTCCGCGCCGGCTCGCGACATAGCACGGCTCCGACGGGGGCGGATGCTCCTGCGTCCGTGCTAGCCTTGGTCCATGACGCGCGTCGCAGCCCGCTCCCAGCTGACGGCCGCCGAGTATCTCGCCTGGGAGCGCGAGCAGGTCGACAAGCACGAGTTCCACGCTGGCGAGGTGTTCGCCATGGCCGGCGGCAGCCCGCGCCACAACTGGATCGCGGGGAACGTGCAGAGCGCGCTGAAGCGCGTGCTCGATGACCGTTGCTTCACGTTCACCTCGGATCAGCGCATCGTGTTCGCGGATGGCGCGCGGTACGTCTACCCCGACGCGAGCGTGGTGTGCGGACCGGTCACGCTGCAGGATGGGACCTCCGACGTGGTGGTCAACCCGACGGTCCTCGTCGAGGTGCTGTCGAGCGGGACCGAGCAGTACGACCGCGGCCTCAAGTGGGAGGGCTATCAGAAGCTCCCGTCGTTGACCGACTACCTGCTGGTCGCCCAGCACGAGGTGCGGGTCGAGCAGTTCCAGCGCGCGCCGGAGGCTGAAGGTGGGCGCTGGTTCTATCGCGCCCACGGCCCCGGCGAGCGCGTCACGCTCGCCAGCGGCACACAGATCGACATTGATGCGCTCTACACACGCGCATTCGAGCTGCCCGGAAACTGACGGTCAGGGCTCGTCCGAGTCGTCGTCGGGCGGGGGTGCCGGTGGAGCGACCGCCGGCGCGGCGCGCGGCACGCGGGGGGTCCAAGCCGCCTCGAGCAGCACGCGCAGCCGCGGCGCGCCGATCTGGTCGTCGAGGCCGGCGCCGGCGTGCGCCGCGACGGTGAGCGCGGGCAGCGCCTGGACCCGGACGCCGAGCCGCGCCTCGGCGGGGCTGGGACCCGACGAGCCGCCGACGCGATCGCCGAGCGCGCCGCGCAGCTCGGCGGTCAGCGCCACGCGATCGGCGGCGGCGAGGCCGAGCGCCGGCAGCGGCACGGTGGCGCCGGCCGCCGCGAACAGCTCGTCGCCGACCACCCGGTCGCCGACCGCGACCTCGGCGCCGTACAGCCGGATCCCGGCGGTGGCGGCCACCGCGATGTCGCGCGGCAGGGTCGCGCGGCCGATCAGGCTCCACGCCAGGGTCCACGCCGCGTCACCGGCGAACTGCGCGTCGTCTCCCGTCGGCAGCGTGAGCTCGGCGCGCAGCAGCGCCGCGCGATCGCGGTCGCCGGCGACCTGGATCCGCCCGCCGATCTGCAGGTCGTGGAGCACGGTGCGCGCCAGGCGCATCGGGTTGCCGGCGGCGGTCAGCCGATCGCCGACCTGGTGCGACGCGCGCAGCACCCCGTCGATCACGACGCGGTCGCCGATCGCGAGCGCCGCGCCCAGCGCCAGGGTCTCGCGCCGCCGGACCGGCTCGGACGCCGGCGAGCCGCCACCGAACGCGCCCGCCGGCAGCGCGATCGGCCGGTCGAGCCAGCCCAGCGCGAGCGACGCGCCCCAGGCATCGACCGGCTCGCCGCTGTCGAACCCCAGGCCGACCCGGCCGCCGGGCGCGGCGTCGCGATCGACCTCGATCGCGGCTGGCGTGTCGCGCGGGATGTCGGCGCGCGCCGGCGGCGCCGCGATGCTCGCCCACAGCGCGGCCAGCGCGCGCGGCACCGCCGGCGAACGCGGCGCCGCGGTCATCCCATGATCCGCGCGCCCAGCTCGTAGACCCGCGCGACCGGCATGTGACGGTACCGGGTGACCTGGACGCGCAGCTGGGCGACGTGATCGATCACATCGCGCCGGCTGCTGCCGCCGGCGAGCATCGCGCGCGCCCGATCGACGATCGCCGCACGCGCCGCCTTGGCGTGGTAGATGAACGTGCGGCCGAACTGGATCTCACCGCCGAGGGCCCCACGCACCCCGACCAGCCGGAGCTCGGCGACATGGCCGACCTCGACCCCGTGCAGCGCGCGCTGCTCGTCGACGTGGAACACCGCGCCGCCGAGCAGATCGAGCAGCTCGACCTGGCCGCGCGCCATCGCGCGGATCTCGAACAGGCTGCGCTGCGAGGTCACCAGCGCGCGCACCACCGCCGCCCGCGGATCGCCCGCCGCGGCGAGCTCGCGGTAGGTCGCCACCGCCGGCGGGTGGCGCTCGCCGGACGGCACGCGCTCGACCACGTACCACTCGACGAACGCCGCGCTCCACGGCTCCCACAGCTCGTCCTCCTGGTGGACCTTGCCGCGGCGGTCCTCGTACTCCCGGCGCGCGCTCGCCGCCGCCTCGGGATCGGTGGTGTGGCGGGCGTACAGCGTCTCGATCACCTCGTCGAGCAGCGCGGTCGTGGTCATGTGGCCTTGCGCAGGTGATCGCGAAACCGTGCGAACAGGTAGCTCGCATCGTGCGGGCCAGGACTCGCCTCGGGATGATACTGGACGCTGAAGATCGGCTTGCCGTCGACCGCGATGCCCTCGTTGCTGTGATCGAACAGGTTCTCGTGGGTCAGCTGCACGCCCGACGGCAGCGACGCCGGATCGACGACGAAGCCGTGGTTCTGCGACGTGATCTCGACCTTGCCGGTGGTCCGGTCGAGCACCGGGTGGTTGGCGCCGTGGTGGCCGAACGGCAGCTTGCGGGTCTTGCCGCCGAGCGCCAGGCCGAGGATCTGGTGACCGAGGCAGATCCCGAACACCGGCTTGCCGCTCGCACACAGCTCGCGCGCGGCCGCGATGCCGTAGGCGACCACCGCCGGGTCGCCCGGGCCGTTGGACAGGAAGAACCCGTCGGCGGCGAGCGCGAGCGCGGCGCGTGCCGGCGTGGTCGCCGGCACCACGGTGACGCGGCAGCCGACCGCGCGCAGCTGGCGCAGGATGTTCTCCTTGATCCCGAAGTCGTAGGCGACCACGTGGTGCGCGATCGGCGGCGGCTCGGTGGCGCGGCCGTCGTCGGCGGCGCGCCAGGTCGGCTCGGTCCACTCGTAGCGCTCGGCGCAGGTCACCCGCGGCACGAGGTCGAGGCCGTCCATCTTCGGCGCGGCGCGCACGCGGCCGTGCACCGCGGCGAGCTCGCGCTCGCCGACATTCGGCGTGATCGCCCCGCGCATCGCGCCGGAGTCGCGCAGGCAGCGGGTCAGCGACCGCGTGTCGATGCCGTCGATCCCCGGCACGCCGCTGCTGGCCAGCCAGCCCGGCAGATCGGCCTCGGCGCGCCAGCTCGCCGGGATCGGGGACAGCTCGCGGATCGCGAACCCGGCGCACGCGACCCGCCGCGCCTCGACGTCGAGCTGGTTGACCCCGACGTTGCCGATCTGGGTCGCGGTCATCACGACGATCTGACCGCAGTACGACGGGTCCGAGATGATCTCCTGGTAACCCGTGATCGACGTGTTGAACACGACCTCGC
>JBGQCL010000426.1:0-10421 GCA_041495365.1 Kofleriaceae bacterium
GCTGGAGCGCCGCGGCGGGTGGCGCCGGGGCCCCACGCCGGGACCCGCGCCGGTGCAGGTGTGACGAACCGAGAGCCTGACGTCGCGCTGCGACGCCAGTCCGCGCTGATCAACCGACGCGCGGCAGGGTGTCGGTCTGTTGGACGGCCGGCGGCGATCGGCGAGGTGCGGTCGGCGATGATCGGCGTGCTGCGCGGGGATGCGGGCCGCTGGACGACCAGCGGCCAGATCGCCGAGCTGCTGGAGCGCCGCGGCCGGTGGCGCCGGACCGCACGCCGGGACCCGCAGCGGTGCAGGTCTCATGGTTCGAGAACCGATCGGCGACTGGCTTGCGAAGCGCGGTGATCTCTGGCGCGCGGCGCGGCAAGGAGCGGCATGGCGGCATCGCCGGTTACCTCGGCCGCGGCCAAGGACCGCTGCGAATTCCACGCGATGCCTGGTCGCGCACTCGAGCTGCGGCGGCCGCTGCAATGTTTCTTCATACAGCCGCGGCCGATCGCGCAACACACGGTTTCCATCCTGACTCACTGAAAGGACTCCCCAATGACGGCTCTCGCGATCGTGATCGGCGTGCTGGGCATCATGGCGCTGCGCCGCGCCCACCGCTGGCATCACGGCCATGACGGACATGGCTGGCACAGCCCGTACGGGCGTGGTTGTCACTCTCACCGCTGGGGTGGCTGGCATGGCCGCCACGCCCGCGAGCGCATGATGGTCCACTGGCTGTTCTCGCGGATCGATGCGTCGCCGGCGCAGGAGCGCGCGATCATCGCCGAGTTCGAGAAGCTGCAGGACCGGATGCGCGCCGCCAAGGCCGGGGTCCACGACGCGCGCGGGGATCTCGCAGCGGCGCTGCGCGGCCCGGTGCTCGATGACGCGGCGCTGGGCGCGGCGCTCGGCCGGGTCGACACCGCGACGGGAGCTGCGCGGTCGGCGGTGATCGACGCGCTGCGCGGCGTGCACGGCGTGCTCGACGACCGCCAGCGCGGTCAGCTCGCCGACCTGCTGGACCGCAGCGGCGGCGGTGGCTGGTGGCGCGGGTTTGGCCCCTACCGCTGACGGCGTAAGCTAGGACCGTGCGGGTCTTGTTGATCGACGACGACGCGCGGCTCGCCGAGCTGCTCGTCGGCAACCTGGGCCCGCAGGGCGTGGCGCTGGTCCACGCCGGCGGCGGCCAGGCCGGGCTCGCCGCGCTGGCGGGCGGCGGGTTCGACGCGGTGCTGCTCGACGTGATGATGCCGGGGCTCGACGGGCTGAGCGTGCTGCGCAAGGTGCGCGACGCCGGGCATCGCGTGCCGGTGATCATGCTGACCGCGCGCGGCGACGAGGCCGATCGCGTGGTCGGGCTCGAGCTCGGGGCGGATGACTACGTCGCCAAGCCGTTCTCGCCGCGCGAGCTGCTCGCCCGGCTGCGCGCGGTGCTGCGGCGGGCCCAGCCGGACGCGCTGGCGGAGAAGCTGTCGGCGGCCGGCATCACGGTCGACACCGGGTCGCGCGAGGCCTGGGTCGACGGCAAGCCGGTCGAGCTGACCGGGCTGGAGATCGACCTCCTGATCGCGCTGCTGCGCCGGGCCGGCCGGGTCGTGCCGCGCGGCGCGCTGCTCGAGCTGGCGGGGCGCACCGACGTGACGGTCGGCGAGCGCGCGGTCGACGTCCACATCTCGCGGCTGCGCAAGAAGCTGGGCGACGACCCGCCGACGCGGATCCGCACCGTGCGCGGTGTAGGCTACGTGCTGGCACGCGCCGCGGAGGACGCATGAGTGACGATCGCGATGACGAGCGGCCGGACCGCCGCGACGGCGGTTCCGGCGATCCGCGCGAGCCGGAGGCCGACGACGAGCTCGGCCGGTGGAAGCGCGAGCAGGAGCGGCAGTGGCAGACGTTCGAGCACGTATGGCAGCGCCACGCGGAGCGCTACGAGCGCTGGCATGCGCGGCACGTCCGGCGGCGGGCGCGCTGGGAGCAGCGGCACCACCGGCGGTGGAGGACGCTGCACGACGAGCGCGAGATGTGGATGCGGATGGGGAAGGACAAGCGCGCCTGGGGGCCGTGGTGGCTGCAGGCCCGGATGCGCCGGCGGATCTTCAGCTGGCTCGCGCTCGCGTTCGCCAGCGGCGCGGCGCTCGCGCACGTGTGGCCCGAGCCGCGGTGGTGGCACGCGGGGGTCGCGCTGGTCGTGCTGTCGGTGATGTCGGGCGGCATCGCGTTCCGGCTGACCCGGCCGCTGCTCATGGTGGCGCGGGTCGCGCAGGACATCGGCGACGGCAAGCTGGAGACCCGGCTCGACATCCGCGCGCATCGCGGCGAGACCCGGCTGCTGGCGATCGCGATCAACGAGATGGCGGAACGGATCCAGCAGCAGGTGCTCGACCAGCGCCAGCTGCTCGCCGCGGTGTCGCACGAGCTGCGCACACCGCTCGGCCACATGCGGGTGCTGATCGACACGGCGCGCGACGGTCAGGTGCGCGGAGCGGGCGCGCTGGCCGAGCTCGAGCGCGAGGTGCTGGTGCTCGACGACCTGGTCGGGCGGCTGCTCGCGTCGTCGCGCCTGGAGTTCGGTAACCTCGACTGCCGGCCGGCCGATCTCGGCGAGCTGGTCAGCGACGTCGCCACCGCGGCCGGGGTCGCGCCCGAGGCGATCGAGGCGATCGGCGACGTCCGGGCGGCGGTCGATCCGACGCTGGTGCGCCGCGCGGTGGCCAACCTGCTCGACAACGCGCGGGTCCACGGCAAGGGCGCGGTGGCGGTGCGGATCGAGCGGCGCGCCCGCCAGATCGCGATCGAGGTCGACGACGCCGGGCCTGGGATGCCGGCGGACCGCCGCGCCGACGCGTTCCGCGCATTCGTGCCATCGCGCGCCGGCGGCCTGGGCCTGGGCCTGGCGCTGGTGTCGCGGATCGCGGTGGCGCACGGCGGCGGCGCGTGGATCACCGATCGACCGGGCGGCGGCGCGCGGGTTGGCTTCACCGTCGAGCTGGCGCCGCGGACGGACGGGCACACGCCGGCGTGATCGCAGCGCCGGCACCGCGCGCGGGGAACGCGGCGCTCACTCGCCGGCGGCGGCGATCGCACCGCACGCGAGGGCCTTGCCGGGCTTGCCCTTGGCGTCGGCGTGGAGCACCAGGGTGTGACCGACGACCGCGCCGTCGCCCTGGAGCTGGACCTGGGGGACCTGCGCCAGGCTGAGCGCGTCCATGCCCTTGGCGGCGGCGAACGGGACGTCGGTGGCGGCGATCGGCTTGCCGGCCTTGGTCGCGTTGGGGCCGCAGTCGGTGCTCTCGTGGACGACCAGGTGGTACTTGCCGGGCTTGATGCCGTCGAACCAGCCGTTCGACGCGACCGCGACGGGCTGATCGCCCTCCTGGGTGAAGGTCACGGTGGCCCCCTTGATCTTGGCGCCCTTGACCGGGAGGAGCGCCGCCTGGGCGTACAGGGTCCTGGGCGCCGGCGGCGGCCGCTCGGGAGCCGGGGCGGGCTCGGGCTCGGGGGCGGGCTTGGCCTCGGGAGCCGGAGCGGGCGCCGGCTCGGGCTCCTTGGGCTCGGCAGGCGGCGGCTTGTTCCCGCCGCAGGCGGCGCTCGCGAGGATCGAGATCAAGATCGTCGTGTGCTTCATACGCGTCCTTCCCAGGGGCACCCTCTCATGATTCAGGCCGTACGTGGGACGACGGGGAAGCTGTACACACACCGGGGCCGCGGGGGATCGGGCCCGGTCGATCGGCGGGCCCGGCCCTGCGTGCGCGCCGATCGCTCCGCTGCGACCAGCCGCCGCAGGCCCGCGCCGCGGTGTGACGCGCCAGGTCGGCCGACCCGGGGGCCGCCCGGGGGCCGCCCGGGCCGCCCGGCGCCGCGCAAGCACCGAGAACTGCGCCGCGAACGCGTCTCGGACACCGCGGGATGTCAACCGCGCGGAGCCGCGGGGGCTCTATAGTCCAGCGTGCAGGTTCGAGGACAAATGCTTACTGGAGCTCGCCTAGACGTGGGGCAACGAGCAGACGCAAGAAGCCGCTTGCTCTCCGAGCTCGCTGCCGCGCCGGCGCGCAAGGGCTACGGCATCGCCTACGACCTGCTCGGCAATCGCGCCGAAGCGGAGGAAGCGGTGCAGGAGGCCCTCGCGCGCGCGTGCGAGTCGATCGCGGACCTCCGCGATCCGGTCGCCGCGCCGGCGTGGTTCCTGCGCATCGTGACGACGATGTGCTTGCGGACGCTGCGCCGGCGCCGTTTGCGGCGCCGGTTGTTCGGCTGGCTGCCGGGCAAGGACGGCGAGGGCGATCCCGCCCCGGTCAGCGCCGACACCGGCCAGGACGACATCGCGGAGCGCATGCACGGGGCCGGCGCGGTGGCGCCCCGCGAGGCGCTCGAGGATCACCAGGCGCGCGGCGCGATGCTGGGCCGCCTCGACCAGCTGTCCACGCAGCAGCGCACCGCGCTCGTGCTGCGCTATGGCCATGACCTACCGGTCGCGCAGGTCGCCGAGCTGATCGGCGTGGAAGTGGCGACGGTGAAGACGCACCTCGTGCGCGGGCTCGCACGGCTGCGCGATCTGATGGAGGAGCACCGATGACGGAATCGATGTGTGACCAAGTCGCCGAGCGCCTCGCGCTGGGAGAGCCGCTCGGAGATCTGTCCGAGCACGTGTCTGGCTGTGCCAGCTGCCAGGGTCTCGTCACGGTGTCGGGCCGGCTCGCAGCGACCCACCACGCGGTCGATCCGGGGCTGGGGTTCTCCGCCCGGATGACGGTCGGCGCCCAGCATCGGCTCGGCGTGCGGCGGCGCCGCCGGCTCGCGGCCGGGCTGGCGGTCTCGGTGGCGACCGGGATGTTCGGCGTGTTCCTCGTCGCGCATCACCCGGCCGGCTCGGACGCGCCGCCGGCGATCGTGCACGACCCGCTGCCCGAGCAGAACAGGCGCCCCGAGCCGGCGCCGCCGCTCGAGCCCGCCACCCCCGCCACCGACGAGGACCTCGCCGCGCTGGCGCAGCTCGCCGATGTCGATCACGCGAGCCGCCTGTCGGCGGACTGGCACCGCATCGAGAAGCCACTCGCACCCTACAAGAAGCTGGTCAAAGGAGACGTGCCGTGAGTCGGGTCCGTGCCGTGTTCGCCCTGATCCTGCCGCCGGCGCTCGCCGGGGGCCTGCTGTTTGCGAGCGCGTTCAGCCGCGCCGACTCCGGCTCGGGCGGCGCCCGCGGGTTCTGGCCGGCGGCGTCGGACGAGGTGCCCCGGACCGGCCGCGTGCTGGTCGCGCAGGCCGAGCCACCGCCGACGGTGCGCCGCGCGCCCCCGGTGCCGCCGGTCCCGCCGGTCCCGCCGCCGCCGTCGCCCCCGAGCCCGCCGGCCCACCGCAGTCACGGCCGCGATCACGGGGTCTCGGTGTCGATCCACGGCGGCAAGATCGAGATCGATGGCATCGCCGAGCTGGTCCAGGAGTCGCTGGAGAAGGCGCTGGAGACGCTCGACCGGCTGCCCGACGTGCCGCCCGACACCCGGATGCGGCTGCGCGGCCGGATCCAGGGCATGCGCAACCAGCTCAGCGCGCGGCTCGGCCGCCTCAAGTCGATGGACCTCGACCGGCTCGGTCCGGAGCTCGAGCGGATGGGCGACGAGATCGAGCGCCAGATGGAGGGCCTCGACGGGGAGCTGGCGCAGCTCGGCGACCGGTTCGGCAAGGGTTTTGCCAAGAAGTTCGGCAAGGACTTCGCCAGGAGCTTCGGCCCCGGGATCCCCAGCGTCACCCCGGGCAACAGCCATGACAGCGACGACGCCGACGCCGACGATGATGATGACGACGACGACGACCGGGCCGCGGTGGCGCTGCCGCCCACCCCCGGTCCCGACGTCGCCGATCCGGACGCCGGCCCGACGATCGCGGCCCTCAAGGGCCTGACGCTCGATGCCGTCCAGCGCACCGAGCTCGCGCGGCTGCGCGCGGACTCCGACCGGCAGATCACCGCGGCCAAGCGCGACCTCGAGCGGATGTCGAGCCGGCTGCACGACACGCTGCGCGACGCCGAGGCCAAGGAGGCCGATGTCGCGCAGCAGATCGAGGCGATCAGCACCAAGGAGGCGGCGATCCGCAAGGCCCGCATCCTGACCTGGCTCAAGGTCCGCCACATGCTCCATACGGACCAGCGCAAGCAGGTCGAGGAAGCGCTCCAGAACAGCCGCTGACCGCCGAACGTCCCGGGTTTGCGTCTACAATGGGGTCGGTGCAGGCGCTGCGTTCGCGACCCAAGGTCGGCTTCGTGCTGTCGGGCGGTGGCTCACGCGGCGCCTACGAGGCCGGGATCATTCACTATCTGCGGACCGACCTGGCCCGCCGGCTCGGCCGCCACGTTCCGATCGACATCGTCAGCGGGACCTCGGTCGGCGCGATCAACGCCGCGTTCCTCGCCGCGACGATGGCCGACCCCGACGCCCAGGCGGCCCAGCTGGTCGCGGCGTGGCGCGCGCTGCGGATCGAGGAGCTGATCAGCCTGCGGCCGATCGACGTCCTGCGGGCGGTCCGGCTGCTGCTCGGCGGCGAGCCGACGCCGCCGGCGCCCGGCAGCTTCCGCTACGGCGGGCTGATCGACACCAGCGGGCTGGAGCGCTTCGTGATCCACGTGATCCCGTGGCGCAGCATCGACCGCAACCTGCGCGACCGCCAGCTCCATGCGATCTCGGTGTCGTCGACCCACGTCGGTACCGGGCACACCGTGGTGTTCCTGTCGAGCGCCGAGCCGGTGCCGCGCGAGTGGAGCCGCGATCCGTTCGTCCGCCACCGCGCGGCGCGGATCGGGCCGCGCCACGTGCTGGCGTCGGCGGCGCTCCCGATGCTGTTCCCGGCGGTCAAGATCGGCGACGAGTACTACACCGACGGCGGGCTGCGCCAGAACACCCCGATGTCGCCGGCGATCCGGCTCGGCGCGGACCGCCTGCTGCTGGTGTCGCTGCGCCACGTCGCGCACGAGCCCAAGGAGCTCGAGCGCGAGCGCGCCGAGGCCTACCCCAAGCCGCTGTTCCTCGCCGGCAAGGCGCTCAACGCGCTGCTGCTTGACCACACCGAGTACGACCTGGCGCGGATGCAGCGGATCAACCTGATCCTCGAGGCCGGCGCCGCGTCGTTCGGCGACCGGTTCGAGGACATGATGAACCACGCGCTGGTCCGGCTGCGCGGCGCCCCGCTGCGCCGGATCCAGGCGGTCCACATCCGGCCGTCCGAGGACATCGGCGCGCTCGCCGCGCAGTTCGTCCGGTCCGGCCGCATGCAGGTCCGCGGCGTGTTCGCGCGCCGGCTGATCCAGCGGCTCGCCGCGGGCGAGGCGCGCCACGAGAGCGACCTGCTGTCGTACCTGCTGTTCGACGGCAACTTCGCGTCGCAGCTGATCGAGCTCGGCCGCCACGATGCGGCCAGGAAGGCCGACGAGCTCGCCGAGCTGTTCGAGGTGCCGTCGGCGGCGGCCCAGGCCGGTTAGCGCCGGGCTCGACGATCTCCGCGCACTCCGGCCGTGTCTCTGATAGCTTCGCACCGCGGTGAAGAATATTGTATTGCTGATCGGACTTCTTTGTTCCGCATGTGCAGCGACCGTCGGCACCGGCGGTGCGATCTACGTGCCCAAGGACGCCGCGACGACGTGCTCGGCCCAGTGCAACGAGATCGGGCTCGGGCTCAACTCGGTGGTGATCATGGCGAACAACGTGGGCTGCGTGTGCAGCGCCGCACCTGGCGCACCCGCGGGCGGCGCGGTGAGCGGCGGCGGAATGGCGGCGCTGCTGATGGCAGAGCAGCAGCGCCGGGGCGCGGCCGCGACGTCCCAGCCGCCACCGCACCACTGACTGGCCCGCGACTGGCCCCGGACCCTCCGGCGCGCCGAGGTGCTGGGGACACCGGCGGTCTACCACCACCACCACGCCCGCCCGGCGCAAGGGTCGCGTGCCCGGTGCCCATGGATCTGTGCCTGACCGATCGGCGCGGGACGGGTGCGCAGCGTCGGTCGCGCGGTCGACCGTCGGAACCCGGCTGTATGGCAACCCGTCACGTCGGCCGCGGATCGCGCGCCGGATCGCCGCCGCGCGTCTCCTGCGCGCTCGAGGCGGATGGCGCGCAGCTTGCTCCCTGGACCAGCGCAGAGAGCGTCGCGTGGGAGCACACGGCGTCGAAGGTCTCTTCGCTCCAGATAGGCAATCGTCATGAAGGCAATGAAGTTGTTTAGGTTCGACTTCGGCGGTGCCGAGCGGGCGCGCGAGAGCGCCGCGCGAACCGCCGCGTCGCAAGAGGCGTGGCAGTAGCCGCAACGGCGCATCCTCCGCGATCTCGACGCGCTGGCGGCGGCGAGCCGGACCGCGTGCCGGGCCCGGTTCCGGCGGCCGGCGGCTTGCCCTGGAATGACGGGCAGTTCGACGTTTCACGGCGATCCGCGACGGGTTTGGACCCCGAGTCTCGCGTTGAAGGAATGGGACGCATGACCAGGCAGTGGCAATCCAGGCGGAGAGGGAGATCGTGATGTCGGACACGCCGAAGGCACGGCTGATGTTGCCCGACGAGGTGACGCGCGAGGGGGTTCGCTCGATCGCCCGCGCTCGGGGCTGGATCCAGTACAAGGTCTACGACATCCCGGGCGACACCTACGAGGAGGTATGGGCGGTCCCGGATCATACCGCCGCCCTGCACTACATCGAGGATGTGGCGATCTCGCGCGAGCGGTTCCTGCTGGTTCGCGGCGACGGCGTGAGCGCGCTCTTGCCGGAGATCGAATCGGCGTTCCGCACGATCCCGATCAGCGCGCTGTGCGCGATCGTCATCCACAGCAAGGACATCGCCGAACGGATCCGGGCGGTGACGCGCCTGGGGGTCGTCGCGTTCGAGATCATCCCCCGGGTCCGCGTCGCGTGGGAGATCGGGCTGTTCCATCCGGACGAGCGCCTGCGGCTGGCGACGATGCGTGCGATGAGCTTCCTCGGTTCCCCCCAGGCGCTGTCGCTGCTCGAGGAGGCCGCGCGCGAGGATGCCAGCGACCGTACGAGGCAAGTCGCGGCGCGGCTGATCGAGGCGATCCGCCGCCGCGGAGCTCGGGGCGATGCCGCGAGTGACTCCGCGAACCACTCGCCGGGTTGAGCGCCGCGGCCCGACGTCGCCGGGGGATCCGGTGGAACCGCCGCGGTGGGCCGGATCATTCCCACGCGGCGCGGGCGGCCGGTTTCGGGCAGCGCCGCACAGCGGCGGCGCGCAGGGCATGGCAGTGTTTCGCCATGACACGACACCTGCGCCTCGCGCGCGTCGCCGCGCTGATCCTCGCCGTGCTCGCCGCCGCGTGTGGCGGTGCGAAGCCGGCGGCCGGCCCGGTGACCACCGCGACCGCCGCGCCGGCGGCGGCGGGGGCGGCGGCGGCGGTCCCGCCGGCTGCGACCTCCGCCCCGCCGAACCCCGAGGACGTTCCGCTGCCGCTGTGGCCGGAGGTCAAGCACGGCAAGCTCGCCAACGGCCTGACCTACTACGTGCTCAAGCACCAAAAGCCGGAGAAGCGGGCGTTCCTGTGGCTGGCGGTGAACGCCGGCTCGGTGCAGGAGAGCGACGACCAGCGCGGCCTGGCGCACTTCGACGAGCACATGGCGTTTAACGGCACGCGCCGGTTCCCCAAGTCCGAGATCGTCAACTACCTGGAGAAGATCGGCATGCGGTTCGGCGCCGACCTCAACGCGCGGACCTCGTTCGACGACACGGTCTACGAGCTCGAGGTCCCGACCGACAAGAAGGCGTTCCTCGACAAGGGCCTCGACATCCTGCACGACTGGGCCGGCGACGTGAGCTACGACCCGGTCGAGGTCGACAAGGAGCGCGGCGTGGTCCTCGAGGAGTGGCGGCTCGGGCGCGGCGCGCAGCAGCGGCTGCTCGACAAGGAGGCGCCGGTGCTGTTCAAGGGCTCGCGCTACGCGGTGCGGCTGCCGATCGGCCTGCCGGAGGTGATCCAGAAGGCGCCGCGCGACAAGCTGCACCGGTTCTACAAGGACTGGTACCGGCCCGACCTGATGGCGGTGATCGCGGTCGGCGACTTCGACGATCCGGGCGCGATCGAGCAGGCGATCCAGGCCCGGTTCGCCGACCTGAAGAACCCGGCGAACGAGCGGGCGCGGATCGCCGCCGGGGTGCCCGTCGCCGACGGCACGCGGGTGTCGATCGAGACCGACCGCGAGCTGCCCGAGACCGTGCTGACGATCTACAACGTCATGCCGCACCGCCCCGAGGCGTCGGGCCACGACTTCCGGCGGATCCTCGTCGAGCAGATCTACCAGCGGGTGCTCAACGACCGGCTCGCGGTGATCGCCCGGCGGCCCGATGCCCCGTTCGCCCAGGCCGGGGTCGGGATCGAGAGCCCGACCCGCGAGATCGACGTGTTCGCGCGCGAGGTCCAGGCCAAGGGCGGCCAGGTCGAGGCCGCGCTCGAC